>JBGPQJ010000170.1:0-6721 GCA_041488995.1 Anaerolineae bacterium | reverse complement strand
CAAAAGAAGAGGTTATATCTCATATGGGGGAAAGGGTCATTTTATTGTTTGGTCCTGGTGACATAGAGAAGATGATCGACAACAATATAGAACTTGAAAAATTGATTGACGAAAAATTATCACGACTTTTAATTAATAAAGAGATTCTTGTTGAGTAGCCTTTATTTCATAATCAAGATATATGGTGCTTTAATTGGTTGTGAACCTTCGTGACGGTTTCTTCCACACAAACCTTCTGGACGTTGTACTTGTAGGCGCGGCGACGGGTCGAGGGGCTGGAACGCGTGATTGACCAGTTGCTCTCATATTTATTATTTACTTTGAGGAGACCTGAACCATGTCCGAAATCAAATATGAAATTATCAAAAAGGTTGGCGTACTTTCCAAGACCGCATCGGGGTGGGCCAAGGAAGTCAACCTGATCAGTTGGAACGACAGAGATGCAAAATATGACATCCGTGACTGGTCCGCGGACGGCGGGAAGATGGGGAAAGGTGTGACCTTGTCCAAGGAAGAGTTGCTGGCGTTGAAAGAGTTGCTGAATAATATTGAGCTGTAATTTCAATGTGGAAGATGGTCGTGCGGCGCTCGGCGTTTGCTTTCCATGCCCAAGATGACGTGCCCGAAGTGCGGCGGGCGCACCGTCACCCAGAACATTGAAGTAAAATAGAAAAAATGTTTGCTTGACAGTATTACCAATTTTGACGATAATAGAGGCGTATCCCCCAGTAGTAGCTTCGGCGAACCTGGTGCGAGACTGCCTCACGGCGGTCTCTGTGTTTTAACTAGGGCTTAAGAAAACAAACATCTACATTGACGGATTCAATCTCTATTATGGCTGTATCAAGGATACGCCCTATCACTGGCTGAACCCGGCAGAGATGTGCCGTTTCCTGCTCCCGAAAGACAAAATCCAGCGCATCAAATACTTCACCGCGCTGGTCACGCCGCGCCCGAATGACCCCGATAAGCCTCTGCGCCAGCGAGTATTCCTGCGCGCTTTGCAAACCATTCCCAATCTCGAAATCATCCTGGGCAGTTTTCTTTCGCACGAAGTGATGATGCCGCGTTCCCCGATAGGCAGTGGTTATGTAAAAGTCATCAAAACAGAAGAAAAAGGCTCCGACGTGAACATCGCCACACACCTATTATTGGATGGCTTTCGGAACGAGTATGAACTTGTTGTTGTGGTCTCGAACGACTCCGATTTGCTGATGCCGATTCAAGTTGTTACGGAACAATTCGGCAAACCTGTTGGGTTGCCGAATCCGCAACAAAACCCAAGCTTTGCGCTTTTACCGTACGTTATGTTTGTCAAGAACATTCGCAAGAACGTTCTCAAAACAGCCAATTCCCATCCGTGCTTTCCGACGGGAACGGAAAGTTTTCCAAACCCGAGACCTGGTAACCTATCTATTACTACTTCGCCCCTTACGAACAGGATTTTCGTGCATGGTGGGATTCAATAACATTCCCCGAAACCAAAGATAGGCAAGATCGCGGCAAAAGTCATCAATCACTATGGGGATGAGGTGATGAAAGTTGTTGAGATAAAGTGATGTATGAGTAAATTTTTGAAAGCAGGTGTGACATTAAGAGCTAAACCGTCCCGTCCCCATCGTCCCGAAGGTTATCTCAAGCGACAAGATTCATCCACACAAACCTTCGGGACAGTTTCCAGACGATGCAGCGAGGCGGGACCACTTCGATGATATAATGAGAGCATCACCTGCAAATCGACAAGTCCAAACGCCGGCCCATTCCCGGGCTGGCGTTTTTCCTTCCCCTCTCATCAAAACCAAGGAGGTTTTTATGAACTTCCAGACCGGCGACAGGGTCATGCACTCCACCTACGGGTTGGGCCACGTGCAGGCCATAGAAAAGCATACGGTCGATGACACCACCACGCTTTACTACATGGTCCAGACGGCGGACCTCACAATCTGGGTCCCTGCTGATGAAAACATGAAGAACCGCCTGCGTTATCCCACCAGCGCAGCCAGATTCAGTGATATGCTCACCATCCTGTCCAGCCCTGCCGGGTCGCTGCCGGATGACCGCCGCCAACGTTACATCCAATTGCTTGAACGGTTAAATGACGGCGGGATCGAATCGCTTTGCAAGATGATCCGCGACCTGACCGCCTACCGCAACTCCCATTCCCGGAACGACTATGACAATGCATTGATGAAACGCGCCAACAAGACCCTGATCAGCGAGTGGAGCGTCAGCCTTTCCGTCACTCCAGGGGAAGCCGAGATGGAACTGCACCGGTTATTGGAACCCAAATAGAATTGAGGGCTACTATACTGAACGTCCCGAAGGTTCAAAACCTTCGGGACGATGTGCTCAAATAATTTCAGGACATTGTGTGCATAGAATTGAGGAATATCATGCCTTCAGAAGAAAAAACCATCATCAACAGGGTTATAGAAAATTTTACCCGCACGGGCAACGCCGCAGACGAACAGGTCAAGGTCACCAACCTGCCGCAGGGCAAGACCAGTTATGTCGAGTATGTCGGGCAGGACGGACGCTCCATCACGCTGGATGAATACCATGTGGACGGCAGGACCATCTGGGCCGGCTACAGCTCCCGCAGCGGGACCGTTTACCTGAGTCCCACCGGCGCCTGAGCCTAAATTGCCTTAAACGGGTTAAACGACCCGAGGGTTTTATCCAGGCAACTGAATTTATACCCTTGAACCTTCGGGACGTCGAACCTGGATGAAAAAGCGAAATTACCGCTTCTTGCATACTCCTGCGCAGCACACAGCAACTCTCAATTCCATGGAGGTCTTGCCGATGCCTGCTCAAATCATCCAACAGAATTATGCCCGTCTATTGAGATGGCTTATACTTTTAGTCCTCTCCTTGATCATCAGTGGTTGTGACGGCTATTCTCCTAATCCTAAACCGCCCGAATTGGGGACCGGCTTGGTCTTCCCGGGCGCGGAAAATACAATATCCCTCGGTGGATTTTGGTTCAATTTGGAGGGTAATGGGGTTTCGCCAGCAGACAGGACTGTCCCGGATATAGACCCGATCGGCGGTTATTTGTTGTTTTATTGGATTGACGATAATGGCAATGTTTGCCATGGCCAGCCGGGCGTAAGCGGTCAGCCCGGCCCCGTTTATTTTGATAATTATAAGCAACAAGCTTACGACCTATCCGATCAGAAGGCAAATATCACAACAACCCAACTGGTGGATTTTCAGAAAATCCCTTATCGTTTTGACTCTTATGTTTCGAAGACACAGGCTTCGGGATTGCATTTTGTTCAATATGGAAATGTATTGTGGAGATCCAGAAAAGACGGCTTGGCATTCATAAATAAGTACACGGTTTACCTTTCTGTTCCACTGATTATCTCGGTTGTTGATACGACCCATACCCTCAATACCCTTTTTCCCTACTACCCTGATCAGCAAAGCATTTGCAACTCGGGTGTCCCTTTGTCTTTCCCCTCACCTTTACAACTCGGGCAAGATCCCAATATGTGTGCGGTTCGCACCTTTCCCACCGCGGATTCCATGAGTTATCCGGACAGCCTGGGCTACTGTCTAACCAAATTGCCTCAAGGCATGAACTGGACGGAATGGCCTTAAGGCTGGAATAATTCCAGGCGCGGGGGCGAGACCTCCTCCTGCCTCCCCCATATCTGATATTGACGATTGTTTTTTCCAAGGTTTTTACTTCGGATATGGGGGAGGTGGCCGAAGGTCGGAGGGGGTCAAACGATGGGATGGGTGGGTTACAAATTCAGGAACTTCAAGAACTCGTAGACCAGCACCGCAGGCCAGAAGATCCCCTTTAGGAGTCCCAGCGCGCCTATCAAGAATGTGGTTGCATGGCTGAGGTAATAGACCCACGCGCCGATCAAGCCGAATGCATAGACAGCGTCTGAAGCGCCGCCTCTGTAAACGACCTTTTGCTTCCGGGTTTCCTGTTCGTTCGATTTTGTTTCCGTGGTCATTTTGTTCTCCTTTTGTATTATCATTTATCATCTTTACATACGTTATTCAATTCACCTGGGTTTCTCTGACGGGTAAATTCATGTAGACATATGTGACATGAAAAATCCTACTCGTTTAGATATTTACGCAGTACTCTGTAAAATAACAAAAGAGGGCCAACCATGAAAGATCTGTCCCATAAATCCTTTCATACGCGCGCGGTACATGCGGGTGAACGCGTGCCTCCCGCCGAGTTCAGGCCCGTGTCCACGCCCATCTGGCCTACCGTCGGCTACCTGTACGAGAGCATGGACGACCTGGACGCTGTCTTTGCAGGCAGCAAACGCGGCCAGGTCTATTTGCGCTATTCAAACCCCACGGTCGAAGCCTTTGAAACGGCAGTGGCAGATCTGGAGATGGCGGAAGCCGCGCAAGCCTATGCGTCCGGGATGGCAGCCATCCACGCCTCGCTGCTGGCGGCAGGCGTGAAAGCGGGCACGTCGGTCGTCGCCGCGCTGGATGTCTACGGCGCGACCTTTTCCCTTTTACACTCTTTATTCGAAAGCCTGGATGTCAAAATCCGCATGGTGAACGTCACCGATCATGCGGAAGTTGAATCGGCTTTGAAGGAAACCGGCGCGGTCGTGCTCTTCGTTGAATCGATTTCCAATCCCCTGCTCAAGGTAGCCGATATCCCGACCCTTGCAGGACTCGCGCATCGCCATGGCGCGTTGCTGCTGGTGGATAATACCTTTGCGTCCCCCTATCTGGTCAACCCTTTCAGGCACGGCACGGATTTCGTCATTCACAGCGCTACGAAATATCTTTCGGGTCATGGGGATGTGCTGGCGGGCGTGGTTGCGACCTCCAATGAGAATAAAAGCAAACTTTTCGAGTTGAATAAACTGGTCGGCGGAGTGCTGGGTCCGTTCGAAGCGTGGCTGGCTTTGCGCGGCTTGAAGACCCTGCCTTTGCGGATGAAACAGCAGTGTCAAAACGCTCAACGGATTGCCGAATGGCTCACGGGACATCCGCGCGTAAAGAAAGTCAACTACCCCGGACTTCCGGTCCACCCTCAACACGCGCTGGCGAAGAGTCTGTTTGAAGAAAAGGGATACGGCGGCGTGCTTTCCTTTGAAATAGACGGGGCTGATAAAGCCCAGGTCTATCGTTTCATGGAGTCCCTGACGATTTGTCTGCCTGCCACAACGCTGGGCGACGTTTATTCACTCGTCCTTCATCCTGCCACCTCCTCGCACCGCAGTCTCACAGCGGAAGAACGAGCCCGCGTCGGAATCCCCGATGGACTGGTGCGCTTATCTGCGGGCATTGAATCAGTGGAGGATATTTTGTCCGACCTGGAATCGGCGCTGGGTTAATCCGTCCCGAAGGTTCAAAAACCTTCGGGACGTTGTACTTGCAGGTGTGGCAAATCGTCCCCGCGAAGTACCCGAAAGGGTGAAGGGGGCTCGGCGTTTGAGCCTCGGCATTTGAGCCTCGGGAGTCCCTGCGGCAGGCTTCCGAACCACTCCTTGAGTACTGGGGTTGTAAAAGGTGAGTCCAAGCTATTCCAGAAAAGGAGAATCTCATGAACCTTCGTATATTTCTCATCATTGCGGCTGTTGTCGCTCTAGGCTATGCCCTCGGTCTGATTCTGGTGCCAGCGTTTATGGCCACAACGTATGGCTTCGGGACGAGTGCGTCCGAAATACTGCTTGCGCGGTTCTTCGGCGTTGAATTGCTGGCGCTGGGACTGACCCTCTGGCTGGCGAAAGATTTCACTGGTTCCAGCGTGCGCCCCCTCATCACTGGCAGCCTGGTCGCGAACGCTGTTGGCACTATCTTTGCCATCATGGGAACGCTCAATGGCGTGATGAATTCAATTGGCTGGTCAGCGGTCGCGGTCTATCTTCTGCTCACGCTTGGGTTTGCCTACTTCCAATTCACGGCTCCTGCCAAATAGTTCCACGTGCAGGGACACAGCGAGACAATTCTCCAGTCAAAATTCTTGAGTCTTTCCGCTGTATCCCTACCTGCATCGCCGTGCGGCACTCGGCGTTTGAGCCTCGCAAGTCCCTGCCCCTTTCGGGGATTTTTGATGTGCGCGTACACTCGGCATTTAAGTCTCGGGAGTCCGCGCGGCACACTGGTCGAGTCCCTGCCCCCTCCGTCCCCGCAGGGGACACCTCCCCTCGCGGAGCATCCCGTAGGGGCAAATACGACAACAGACATACAGCTGGAAAGTTTAATTTTCTTATCGTATTTGCCGTCTCGCACCGTCGTGCTCGCCTGTCCTGGCGGTCAGGCCAGGGCGGCACGAACGGTGGGGGAGGCTGGGAGGGGGCGGGTTTGGCTGTATACTGTTTTACCGCTTCTTGCATACTGCTGCGCAGCACACAGTAACCCTCAATTCCATGGAGGTCTTGCCGATGCCTACTCAAATCATCCAACAGAATTATGGCCGTCTATTGAAATGGCTCATACTTTTAGTCCTCTCCTTGATCATCAGTGGTTGTGACGGCTATTCTCCTAATCCTAAACCGCCCGAATTGGGGACCGGTCTGGTTTTCCCGGGCGCGGAAAATACGATATCCCTCGGTGGTTTTTGGTTCAATTTGGAGGGTAATGGGGTTTCGCCAGCAGACAGGACTGTCCCGGAAATAGACCCGATCGGCGGTTATTTGTTTTTATATTGGATTGACGATAAAGGCAATGTTTGCCATGGCCAGCCGGGCGTGAGCGGCCAGCCCGGCGCTGTTTATGT
>JBGPQJ010000169.1:0-6727 GCA_041488995.1 Anaerolineae bacterium | reverse complement strand
TTCAATTCTCCTTATAAATTTTTGATAAATGAATTGACTACGCATGCAGTTGTTCCCGCCTGCGCGGCATTACCCACTAAGGGTTATTGTTGATCGAACAGAGTTGGATTTTTATTATTTAACATCGAAGAAACTCACCTCCCTTGGGAAATAGCGTCTTTCGAGTTGCACGATTAGTCTTCCATTTTTAGACTGCCAAAACCAGTGCAATAACTGCCAGAGTCCGCCAACTTTGCGGAAGAGTTCGCGCCGATACAAAGATGGGCTATATTGAGAGCACGCGGGAAAACGACTTATTAGTAAACATCGGACCCTCCCAATTGTGAATAAAAGGACAAAGTCGAGCAGAATTCTAGCATTACAATACTTACTATACAGAGTTTGGAACGCAAATACAAGTTCCAAAATCATGATTCGCAAATTAAACAAAACGAGCCGCGAGATTTTGGTCTCGCGGCTCGTTTGATCCACTGCCATTGAGGAGGCCATCATCAACGCTCTTGTCGCTGCTGAAACGAGGACCGGAAAAGAGGGGGTGACCATCCCTGCGTTGCCACACGACCGGCTGCGGGATGTACTGCGAAAATACCAATGCTTGCAGGAATAAACAAACCCGCCTCAATAGGATTTGGAGCGAGTCTGTTTTGGAAAGCATGAATGGTTTAATCGTGATGGTCTCCGCTGTGGACGTGTCCGTGATCCAGTTCTTCTTCGGTCGGGGTGCGCAGGCTGACGATTTTGACGTTGAATTGCAGTTCTTTGCCTGCCAGCGGATGGTTAAAATCTAATCGAATAGAATCGGCTTCCACATGGTCGATACGTGCCATCATCTCGTGCCCCTGTTGGTCGTGCACCTGGATATCTGTCCCCGCTTCCATGGGAATGTTCGCTGGGAATTGGCTGCGCGGCACATATACCAGGGCGTTCGGGTCGATCTCACCATAACCGTCAACCGGTGCAACGACGACCTGTTTGCTTTCGCCGATGCTCAAGCCGTATAGCTCGCGCTCCAAACCGGGGATAATGTTCCCGGATCCTTGCAGGAATTCCAACGGTCCGTGTCCTTCGGATGAATCTAAGATTTCTCCGTCCACGTGCAAGGTGTAATCCATCGCGACGACCTGGCCATCCTGAACTTCCAACTTGTCACCCATTCTGTCTCCTGGCACTGGCGTTGAAATCGGAATTGCCAAAGAAGTGCTGATTGTACCCTTGTTTTCCCGTCTTCACACCTATAATAGAGCTTGACAAAAACGACTTCATAGAAGGCGGAGAGGTAAACCACAATGGATAATTACCACAATCGGATATATCGCTTCAAAGGCACTCCACGCGAAATAGGGTTGACCGCTGGGCGTGCGCTCGGCGTCAAACTCGAACAGACCCTCAGTCACTACATCGCCAGTTTAGAGGATTCTAGCGATATGGAAAAACTACATACCGGGGCATTGCCATGGCTACGCCGTTTGCCACAGCGATTTCAGGATGAATTCGAAGGTATGGCGGAAGGAGCAAATATCCCGCTACAACGCCTCGTTGAATGGGCCTATATTGAAGAATGCGAGAAAAAACAGTGCAGTGGCGCAGTATGCATATTAGAAAACCACGCTTGGGTTGCGCGCAACAACGACACCTACGTACCTGAACTATGGGGCTATGTAATGATACGCGAGGTTGACGGACGCATCCCGACAATCAGTTTCGCCATGGAAGGAGATGTATTTACTCCAACCGGCATCAACCAAGAGAAGTTGTGGCTGCACTATAACTTCTTGCCCGTTTGGGATGACCCCACCCCAGGCAAGCCACATGCCGCTGGCTATGTGTTTCTGACTGAAGCGTTGGAGCTTTGCCGCACCATCAGCGATGTCGAAGCGTTCCTCAACGAAACCGACCGAGATGGCGGGATGTTATTGTTTGCCATTGATGGGAAAACTGACGAGTTCGCTCTTTTCGATTGTATGTGCTCGAAGCATTTTAGGCGCGAACCGACGAACGGCTGGATTGTTGGAACGAATCATTATTGCGCTTGCGAAGACCGGACATTGACCGACGACGAATCGTCCGCCAGTACCTTGAATCGATTTCAGCGGATGGAAAATCTCATTCGGGCATTGTCCATTTCGCAGGCTTCCGCAAACCTGCCCGTCGATCTGATCCGGATTCTAGCCGATGATAAGATCGAACGGCGTGAGAAAAAGCTGGTGACTGCATACGCAAACGCGGCCTGTCCGAATACCGGCGAAATCTGGTACACCTTTGGAGGCTATCCAGCTGCGAGCAAAGGGAATTGGCAAAGGCTTGAGTGGCCATGGGCAGATTGATGCATGCCGAGCAAGGTAAGCACTCCGCCCAACACCGCGTTGCAGAGTGTTGGAAGGATGTTTGGTCCATGATGTCCTCTTTTTCGCATGAATCTATCACGGACCAGCAGTTCACTTTTCAACTGATAACGGTTCACCTTTCAACTGAAAACAGTTCACTTTTCAATTTCAAATAACATAGCGAAATTGTTAGTGTTTTCCCGTCTTCAGTTGACAAATTAAAAATTGCGTAGTAATATACAGCCCGCCTTCGCCGAGGTAGCTCAGGGGCAGAGCAAGCGGCTCATAATCGCTGGGTCGAGGGTCCGACTCCCTCCCTCGGCACACGAACCCGTCTGAAAAAGGCGGGTTTTATATTTTCTGGGTATTCGCTATTACAGGGGTTGCGAAGGTCAAACTTCCGAATTCTTCTTCACGAAGTCGATGACTTCATCCACCTTGCAGAACGCCAGCGCTGTGACAGTATCCGCGCCGCCATAATAAACCGCGATACGCCCGGTGGGCTGGTCGTAAAGCGCAGCACAGGGGAAGGCGACATTTGGCACGTCACCGACGCATTCATAATATGTCTGCGGTGACAGGAGATACGGTGCAGCGCGGTAAACCACCTTCCAGGGTTTATCCAGGTCAAGCAGGGCGGCGCTCCAGCTATAAACGAATCCATTGCAGGAGGTCAGTACACCATGATAGAACATCAACCATCCCTCGGGAGTCTCGATCGGGATGGGACCTGCTCCTACTTTAGTGCTCTGCCACCCTCCCTTCGTTCCCATCACATAGCGATGTTCACCCCAGTGAACCATGTCAGGGCTCTGACTCAGGTAAATGTCGCCAAACGGCGTGTGCCCGTTGTCGCTCGGCCGGCTGAGCATGACATACTTGCCGTTGATCCTGCGCGGGAAGGGCACGCCGTTGCGGTTATAGGGCAGCAGAGCATTTTCCAGAAAGTGAAATTCTTTGAAATCGTAGGTGTATCCCAGACCAATGGTCGGACCGTGGAAGCCGTTGCACCAGGCCACCCAGTAGCGGTCTTCAATCCAAACCACACGCGGGTCGTAGCGATAATTTGAGTACCCGGCTTCGGGATCCTCACAGATCCATTCGATTGGGGCATCGCTCAGGTGCCACTTATAGCCATCCTCGCTGAAGCCGCTGTGCAGGGTCATGTCACGCTTGCGGTTGTCCACCCGGAATACACCGGCAAACTTGCCGTTGAACGATACCACCGCGCTGTTAAAAATGCTGTTGGAGATTGGCAACAGGTCACGTGGGATGATCGGGTTGGCGCTGTAGCGCCAGACTACGTCACTACATCCCGCAGGCTGCTCTTCCCAGGGAATGTTAGGTAGAATGTAATTGTTCATGAAGTTTCTCCAAAATGAATATGTCGAAAGTGCATGCTGGTTTTTTGTTTCTATGATAATCTAAGATGTGAATTTTGATTTAAGGAGAACAGTATGTATTTTGACCTTCCTCTCGATCAACTGCGGACGTATCGCCCACCCCGACACGAACCTGCGGATTTTGATTCGTTCTGGGCTGAGACATTATCCTCCGCCCGCCAGTTCAAACTCGCCCCGACATTTGTCCGCGTTTCTACCGGCCTGAAACTGGTGGATGTTTTCGATGTCACGTTCCCTGGTTTTGGCGGTCAGCCGATCAAGGGTTGGTTCGTCCTGCCCAAAGATCCTGTGGACAAACTGCCCTGCGTCGTGGAATATATCGGATACGGAGGCGGGAGGGCGCTTCCGACCGACTGGCTGTTGTGGGCAAATGCCGGTTATGCTCACTTTGTGATGGACACGCGCGGGCAGGGGAGTTCATGGTCGCCGGGCGATACGCCTGATTTTGAACCCGAGGGTTCCAATCCGCAATTTCCCGGTTTCATGACGCGCGGCGTGCTTGACACGAAAACATATTACTACCGCAGGGTTTTTACAGATGCCGTGCGTGCGGTTGAATCCGCGAGGACCCACCCTGCAGTGGATGCCACTCGGGTTGCCGTAACGGGTGGTTCGCAGGGAGGCGGGATCACCCTGGCGGTGGCAGGTTTGCTGCCCGATGTTGCGGCGGTAATGCCGGACGTGCCCTTCCTGTGCAATTTCCGCCGCGCTACCGAACTGGTGGATACCGATCCGTACCATGAGATTTCACGATACTGCCAAACTCACCGCGACAAGGTGGAGCAGGTTTTCACTACGCTGGCTTATTTTGATGGGATGAATTTTGCGGCGCACGCAAAAGCGCCTGCGCTGTTCTCGGTAGGCCTTATGGATGATATCTGTCCGCCCTCGACGGTTTTTTCTGCGTATAACCATTATATGGGAGGGAAGCAGATCAAAATATGGCAGTACAACAACCACGAAGGTGGTGCTTCATTTCAAGATACTGAGAAAATCAAATTTCTGGGGACGTTGTGGGGATAGAGCAGGTGGGGCGATCGCAAATCGCCCCACCTTTTTGTTATTTGTCGCGGTGGATTAAATCATCCGTTGTTTCGCGCGCCTGCATTAAGGTTGCCTTCCCATTATCGAGCATTAACACTGCCGGTTTGCGCGCGCCGTTGTAATTGCTCGCCATGCTGAGCTGGTATGCACCTGCCACCGGCACCGCGATCAGCTCGCCTTCTTTTACTTTCGGAAATGGCAATCCCTCAATAATGACATCGCCACTCTCGCAATAGGGACCGGCGATCCATACTTTCTCCTCGTAAGTCCGATCTGGTGCATGAACCGGCAAGGCGGAATATTTAACCCCATAAAGTGCAGGACGCAGATTGTCGGCCATGCCGCCGTCAATTAATAACCAGGTGCGGTGCGCCGTCCGCTTGATAGTGCCAATCCGGTACAGAGCCACACCAGCCCTGGCGACGATACTGCGTCCAGGTTCGAGATGCAGATGAGGCAGGCTAAGTCCGCGCGAATGACAACCGGAGAGAATATATTCTGCAGTAAAACGTACATACATTTCCAGGGAAGGATGTGGTAAATCGTCTTCGTGATAAGCCACACCCCAGCCGCCGCCAGGTGAGAGGTGCCAATCCCCGCTAAATCCGATTTCTTTGGCTGCGTCCAGCGCGCGCTCAACGCCATGCACCAGCGGCTCTGGGTCGCGGAATTGAGAACCCTGGTGAAAATGAATCCCTTTTAGAGGGAGATCATTCTCCTTGCAGAAGGCTGCCGCTTCCAAGAGCAACTTATAATCCATGCCGAATTTGCTGTCTTCGTGACCGGTCTGGGTGTAAGCATGGGTATCCACAGCCATCCCGGGTTGGAGCCGAAGCCAGAGCTCGGGCAGGGAGTAATTGCGGGCGAGTTCTGCCAGACTCTGCAGTTCGGAAAAATTATCCACGACAATGGTGCCAGCGTGCTCGATGGCTGCCAGCAAATCGTCCTGCGATTTATTCACACCATGAACAACCATTTGCCCGCGCGGCACACCTGCCTTTACCGAAATGGCAATTTCACCCAGGCCGGTGCAATCAACGGTGAGGTTCTGTGCGGCTGCCCATCGGGCAATTGGCACCGAAAGATACGCCTTGCCTGCATAAGTGACGCTTGATCGAGCCGTGTAATATGTTGCAAGCAGTGATTTGTACTTTTCGGCTGATTGCTCCAGAGTGATACGATCATAGACATACAAGGGCGTGCCATATTGGTCAGCTAGGCTGGCCAGATCACAACCGCCGATTGAAAGCTGATTATTCTTTATCGTAACAGAGTCAGGAAAGAGTGGAAAGCGGTTCATTCTTATTTATCTTTCATATCCGAGAGAAAGCCACGGAGTAAGATGGCTCCAGTTCAAAAAATATCGCCGCCCTTTCTAGGAGGGCGGCGGAAAGAGTTTATGCTTGAATGTTAATCCCCGAATAATACAAGCATCCAGATTTGCCAGTTGGAGATCTGCGTGGGGACGATGACCGGGGAGACGTTCTGGGATTCGGGGGTTGCACCGGGGACTGGCATCGGTGCGATGGGTTTGTCACCAGGTTTGATCATGCCGGCCTGTTCTCGAGCCCATTCTTCGACTGAGAAATCAGAATTGGCATAGGCTACAGCGGTTTGCAGATTATATTGAGTCGCCATAATCTCAGTGGCGCGCACGCGGACAGATTCGGCCTGCTTGCTTAAGCGGGTCATTTCTTCGAGCCGCGCGTTGAAATCCATAATCAGCAACACGAGGATGGCAATTCCAATGAAGGTTGCGATACGCTGCCAGTTGATTTCTACGGAACCAATCTTCATGTTTTTATTTTACCATGTGCTGACAACTCCCCAGGCATAAATGCCGGGGGTTCTGGAGAACCACCCTGCTCTCACCCGTCTTGCTGACTGGAGCCTCACATGGCTTAGCGCCAGCTTTGCAGACGAGCCGCTCTGACCCGTTTCAGGGTTGTTCGGCGC
>JBGPQJ010000168.1:0-6808 GCA_041488995.1 Anaerolineae bacterium | reverse complement strand
CGCCAACTTCGACGTGGTGTTCTGGCCTGTGGCTGTGGACACGAAATACAAAGACGTTGAAGCCATGGAGGACGGCTCTATCTTGTTGACTTTGTGGAATGGCGGGATCCGCAACGAGGAGCATGAGCACATGGCCCATCTCCTGCGCAAAAAATCTAAACTACTGGTAGCCTTTGGCTCCTGCGCCATCGAGGGCTGCATCCCCGGATTGGCGAACTTAAGCCCGATAGAGGAGATTTTCTCCACGGTTTATCACACCGTTTCGACGGAAAATCCGCAGGGCATCTACCCGCAGCCTTCTTTTGAAGTCCCCGAAGGTATAATCACCATCCCGGCAATGCTCCCGGTGCTTAAGACCCTGGCGCAGGTGGTGGATGTGGATTACTTCATGCCCGGTTGCCCACCCGAATCCCCTCAAATCGCGGCGGTGATTGATCTGGTCATCAAAGTGCTCAAAGGCGAAGCGGAACTGCCTCCCAAGGGCAGCACCATCGGCGCTGGAGATTCCACCGTCTGCGACGAGTGCAAACGTGCTCGCAATGTCAAGGCCATCACCGCTTTCAAGCGTATCCAGGAAGTGGCTCCGCTCGACCCGAACCTGTGCATCCTTGAACAAGGTGTACCCTGCAACGGACCGGCCACCCGCAGCGGTTGTAATGCCCGCTGTCCGAGTGTGGGCGCGCAATGCATCGGCTGTTACGGTCCGGCGGAGGGCGTGCTCGATTATGGAGCGCGCCTCATCACCGCCTTTGCTTCGGTGGTGGATGCCAGAGAACCTGCTGAAATTGAAGCTATCCTCGATGGCATCCCCGACCCGACCGGCCAATTCTATCGCTTCAACCTGGCCGATTCCCTGCTCCGCGCCAGCACCAAGGCGTGGAAAAAGAACGGGCATTAGGAGGTAGATATGACACAGAGAATTTCCATTGACCCAATCACTCGCCTGGAAGGTCACGGGAAAATTGACATTTTCCTTGACGACAAGGGTGATGTTGCCAATTCCTACTTCCAGATTCCTGAACTGCGCGGTTTTGAACGCTTCTGCGTGGGCCGCCCGGTGGAGGAAATGCCCCTGTTGACCAACCGCATTTGTGGGGTATGCCCCGAAGCGCATCATATGGCCGCCGCCAAAGCTGCTGACGCTGTCTATCACGTCGACCCGCCGCGCACGGCCAAGTTACTGCGCGAACTACTTTACATGGCTTTCTACGCTACCGACCACACCACCCACTTCTACGCTCTGGGCGGACCCGACTTTATCGTCGGGCCAGATGCGCCCGTCGCCGAGAGAAACATCCTTGGCGTCATTCACAAAGTCGGATTGGAAATCGGCGGAAAAGTCATCCAGATGCGTAAATATGGTCACACCGTCGTTGAAATGATCGGCGGACGCAAGGTGCATCCCTGCACTTCCATCCCGGGCGGTATTACCAAGATTCTCTCCGAGGATGAACGCAAACAAATCGAGGAGATGGGCCGTTGGGCGATTGACTTCGGGTTGTTCAGCATCCAAGCCTTCAAGGATATTGTCCTGGCTAACAAAACCTACCTCGACTTGATTGTTGGTGACATCTACACTCACCGCACCTATTACATGGGCCTGGTAGATGCCAATAACAAGGTCAACTTCTACGACGGCAAAGTACGTGTGGTCGACCCGGATGGCAAGGAATTCTGCAAGTACGAAGCGAAGGATTATCTTAACCACATCGCCGAGCGCGTCGAACCATGGACCTACCTGAAATTCCCGTATCTCAAGAATGTCGGCTGGAAGGGTTTCACCGACGGGAAAGATTCCGGCGTCTACATGGCGACACCGCTTTCACGCCTGAATGCTTCGGATGGAATGGCGACCCCGAAGGCACAGGAGGCTTACGAGGAACTGTATGCAACCTTGGGCGGGAAACCCGTCCATCAGCGGCTCGCCATCCACTGGGCGCGGCTCGTGGAACTGCTCTACGCCGCCGAGCACTGGGTGGAACTGGCTACTGACCCGGAAATCACCTCGCCCAACGTCCACAAAGTCCCGACTGAAATTCCGACCGAAGGTGTGGGCATCGTCGAGGCACCGCGCGGCACGCTGACACATCACTACACCACCGACGAGAAGGGATTGCTCACGAAGGTCAATCTCATCGTGGGCACGACCAACAACTACGCTGCCATGCAGATGTCCACCAACAAGGCTGCCCGCAACCTGATCCATGGCGGGAAGGTGAACGAGGGTTTGCTCAACATGGTTGAGATGGCCTTCCGGGCGTACGATCCGTGCTTTGGCTGCGCCACCCACTCGCTGCCCGGCCAGATGCCACTGGAGATTACCATCCGCAACCCAGATGGCGAGATTGTTGATGTTTTGAAACAGTTTGTGGAATAGACGGTTGGTCAATGACGAGGTGTTGAGGACGAAGGATCATGTTACCCGTGACGGTTAACCCGCCTCTGTCTTCCGTATCACCGCAGCCATCCATTATTGTCGTCGGGCTCGGCAACCCGATCTTGGGTGATGATGGCGTCGGCTGGAAAGTGGCAGAGGAAGTCAGACGCCGATTGGAGGAAACACCGACGGGTTTTCCTCAGTCATCGCCCGTTGTGGTCGAATGTTGTTCCCTGGGCGGGTTGAGCCTGATGGAACAGCTAATCGGTTATGATCGTGCCATCATCGTGGATGCCTTCGCCGTCGACCAGCCCGCGGGCACGCTCTTCACCGTTGGCCTCGAAGAGTTGCCGAACCATTCCAGCCTTCATGCCGCCTCTGTGCATGATACATCCCTGCAAAATGCGCTGGCGATGGGTAAAACGATGGGTGTGCACCTCCCTAAGGAGGTGACCCTTGTCGGTGTTGCGTCAGAACAACTTTACGAATTCAGCGAGGAACTGACCCCCAAAGTCGCCGCCGCAGTTCCCAAAGCAGTCCAAATCGTCCTTAATTTGATATTCACAGGAGATACAAAATGATATCAATCGAGCTTCTTCGTCGTTATCCCTTCTTTGGATTCATGGAAGATAATGAACTGAAAGCTGTCGCTATGATTGCCGAGGAAGAAAATTATGAAAAAGGCGCAGTTATCCTCAAAGCAGACAATCCAGCGAACGTATTGTACTTCCTGGAGGAGGGCAGCGCGTCAAACTACTTCATCGTTGAAGATCTTCAAAACAATCGCAAGGAACTCTTCATTGACAATATCAATCCGGGTGAAATCTTTGGTTTTTCAGCATTAATCGAGCCGCATATATATACGGCGACCGTGCGGGCTGAAAAGGATAGCCGGGTCATCAAAATAGATGGGGCTGCGCTGCGTGCCCTGTGCCAGTTTGACCCACACCTGTGGTGCGGCCTGCTTCAGGCTACTGCCAAGGTCATCATGCAACGCCTGTACGCCACGCGTGTCCTGCTGGCGGCAGCGACCGCCTGAGTTTTTAGCTGCCACAAGGATACAATAATACCCTCCTGCGCACTCTGCGCTTTTGTTTTCCTTCAATTACGAGGAAAGTTATCCGGAAATGCGATGACTTTCCTCACTTATTTTTATCTGGAAATGACGTTAAATTAGTCTGTAGCGCATGCATGAACTTGCCGTCACCCAATCCATTCTCGATATTTCCCTCCGCCACGCACAGAAAGTCGAAGCGAAGCGGATCGTGGCGATTAACCTTGTTGTCGGCAGGTTTTCATCCATTGTGGATGATTCTGTCCAGTTTTACTGGGACATGATTGCTGAAGGGACGATCGCCCAGGGCGCGCAGCTCCACTTCGACCGCATCCCGGCGGAGATGAAATGTTTGGACTGTGGACACTCCTTCGAGCCCGATGACAAGACCTTTGCCTGCCCAGAATGCCTGAGCCCAAAAGTTCGTATCACGAAAGGCGAAGAATTTAGGGTAGAGAGTATTGATGTGGAGTAACCCATGACCCAGCGTATTCCCATTGTTGAAAAAATCCTTTCGGCAAACGATCGCATGGCAGCCCGCAACCGAGACGTGCTTGACGGAGCGAAAGTGTACGCCATCAATATCATGGCGTCGCCCGGGGCGGGCAAGACCAGCCTGATCCTCAAAACACTCGAGGCGTTACACGGACGCCTGCGGCTGGGCGTCATCGAAGGTGACCTGGCAACGTCCATCGATACCGAGAAAGCCATTGCTGCCGGGTTGCCGGCGGTGCAGATCAACACGGGCGGCGAATGCCACCTCGATGCGGCCATGCTGGCGGATGCCCTGCCTGTGCTGCCTCTTTCTGAGTTGGATCTGGTCATCGTTGAAAATGTCGGTAATCTCGTCTGTCCGGCCAACTTCCAGATCGGCACGCACATGAACGTGCTGATTGCCTCCATCCCCGAAGGCGATGACAAACCCTACAAATACCCAGGCATGTACCGGGGCGTACAGGCGCTCATCATCAACAAGATCGACCTGCTGCCTTATGTGCCTTTCAATATGGATTATTTCCGCCAGGGCGTGGAAATATTAAATCCCGGCCTGGTCACGTTCCCCGTCTCTGCCAAAACTGGCGAAGGGATGGATGCCTGGGCTGATTGGTTGGTAACTCGGGTAAAAAGTAAAAAATGAGTATCATTGCCTGCGTTAAGCGTAAACACATGCGTGCTAATGCTCGTTGGCAATGATCTGTGACATTATGGACACCAAACACATCTCGGTCACTGGTATCGTACAGGGGGTCGGGTTCCGTCCATTCGTTTACGGACTGGCGACCCGCCTCGGTCTGCATGGCTGGGTATGCAACACCTCCGCGGGGGTGGAAATCCTTGTTCAGGGTGAGCCTGCCAGCGTGGCGGCGTTTATCGAGTCGCTGCCAGCCGAGATTCCACCGCTGGCGCGCATTGACAGCCTGCGGGTGAGGGAGGAACCGGGCGAACTCTTCGAGCGGTTCGAGATCCGCAAGTCTGAGTTTGTGGAGGGGGCGTTCCAGCCCATCAGTGCCGACACCGCCATTTGTCGCGACTGTGAGCGTGAGTTGTTCGACCCGCATGACCGGCGCTACCTGTACCCTTTCATCAACTGCACCAACTGCGGTCCTCGTTTTACCATCATCAAAGACATCCCCTACGACCGCCCGGCAACCACCATGGCGGATTTTGTGCTGTGTCGCAACTGTCACAGCGATTATGAAAACCCGCTCGACCGCCGGTTTCATGCCCAGCCGGTCGCCTGTCCCGAGTGTGGTCCAGGCATTTGGCTGGCACGAAAGGACAGGTCGGCGCTGGATGTGAACCGGGGAGCGCTGCTGAAAGCCCGCCGCCTGCTGAGGGAGGGCAGCATTGTAGCAGTAAAGGGGCTGGGCGGTTTTCACCTGGCATGTGATGCTGCCAACCCTGCCGCCGTGGACGAGCTGCGCCGACGCAAGGGACGCATCGGCAAGCCGTTTGCGTTGATGGCAGTAGACCTGGCTTCGGTCGAACGTTTGTGTTTTGTGAGGGATGTGGAAAGGGAGCTGCTGACCGGGCGTGAGAAACCGATCGTGCTTTTGGTTCGCCGCCCCGGCATTTCACTGGCAGATTCGATCGCCCCGGGAGTTGATACGCTGGGACTGATGCTGCCGTATACCCCTTTGCATCATCTGCTGCTCAATCAAAGTGATCCCGTATTGGCGGCTGAGCGTGTCCCGCCGGTGCTGGTGATGACGAGCGGCAATTTCTCCGAAGAACCCATTGCGACGGATAACCAGGATGCGCTCGAAAGGCTGGAGCCGCTGGCGGATGCGTTCCTCCTGCATAACCGGGATATTCATATCCGCTGTGATGATTCAGTGGTCAGAGTTGACAATAAAAAGTCATCCATTATTTACTTGCGCCGCTCCCGCGGGTATTCCCCATATCCGGTACAACTCCCCTTCGAAACAAGACCAACCCTGGCAGTGGGTGGCGAGCTTAAGAACACTTTCTGCCTGACCAGAGACCGGTATGCTTTTCTCAGCCATCACATCGGCGATATGGAAAATGCGGAAGTGTATCAATCGTTTGAGCAGGGAGTGGAACACCTCTCTCGGTTATTCCGGATCGCGCCTGAACTGATTGCGTATGACCTGCATCCCAACTACTTCACCACGGCGTATGCACAGCGTTCATCACTGCCGGTTCAACGGGTAGGCGTACAGCATCACCATGCCCATATTGCAGCATGCATCGCTGATAACGGCCTGGAAAATCGAAAAGTCATCGGCCTGTCCTTCGATGGCACCGGCTATGGCACGGACGGTACCATCTGGGGGGGAGAGGTGCTGCTTGCGGATTATGCTGGCTTTGAGCGCCTGGCTCACCTTGAGTATCTCCCGCTGCCAGGCGGAGATGCCGCCATCCGCAAGCCGTGGCGGATTGCAGTCGGGTATGCTTCCGCTCTCGGATTGGGGATCGATGACCTCTCCTTTATCCAAACGCTGGATGAACAAGCGCTGACCGTCGTCCGCCAGCAGGTGGAAAAAAGCCTGAACGCCCCGCTGACCTCTTCCATGGGCAGGTTGTTCGATGCCGTGGCTGTGCTGGCAGGTGTGCGGACCGAAGTGACTTACGAAGCCCAGGCGGCAATTGAGTTGGAGACACTATCCCGGCCTGAGCTATCATCGGCCAAGCCTTACCCATTTGTCGTAGACATGGCAGACGGGAAGTTCATTATCCGGCTGGCAGACCTGCTCACCGCGGTGATCAATGACGCGCGTCGGCACGAGTCGCCCGGCTTGATCGGTGCGCGGTTTCATCTTACCGTGACAGCGATTGCGCAAGCAGTATGCCGTAAAGCGCTTGAGCAAACGGGAATCAGGGAAGTCGCACTCTCGGGCGGTGTCTGGCAGAAT
>JBGPQJ010000167.1:0-6837 GCA_041488995.1 Anaerolineae bacterium | reverse complement strand
GCCTGCTCCCAGTGTGACAACGCCTTCACCTTTCCCTGAAATGACACCCACCACTGTCTCCGAAATGACGCCCACAACCTCCGCCCCACCTGAGAAACCTTTCCGCATTATCGGCTATTTCACAGATGCCGGTATCGTTGAAATTGTCCCGTTTGACCGGTTGACCCACATTAATTATGCGTTCGTCATCCCCAACGAGGACGGTTCCCTAGGCCCGTTTGCCAATACCTGGAAATTGAAGAAACTCGTCGAAGCGGCGCACCAGCATGATGTCCGTGTGCTGCCTTCAGTTGGCGGCTGGGGCTGGGACGCGCAGTTCGAGGCGATGGCAGGTGATCCGGTGGCGCGAAAGGCGTTCGTCCAGAATATCATTGCATTTGTTAATGAATACAACCTCGACGGTGTGGATATTGACTGGGAATTCCCTGATGCGGGGCAATCGGCTCGGAATTATGCTGCGCTGATGAGCGCGCTGCGCGCTGCGCTGCCGGAGGGTAAGCTCCTTACTGCTGCGGTGCCCGCGCTCGGACCGAACGCTGATAACTTTCTACCGGAGACCTTTGCGGATGTCGATTTCCTGAACCTGATGGTTTACGATGGCGACCAAGGAGCTGGTCACTCGCCATATCAATATGCGCTCGATTCGCTGGCGTACTGGTCCGCGAAAGGCCTGCCTAAGGAAAAGACGATACTCGGTGTACCATTCTATGCCCGCCCGGGTGAAGGGACCTACCGTAAACTTGTAAAGGCTGATTCCTCTGCCTCACAAAAAGACAGCATGGACTATCTGGGGGCGACCGTCTATTACAATGGCATCCCGACCATTGTGGAAAAGACCAGACTGGCAATGGAAAAAGCCTCGGGCATGATGTTCTGGACGCTGGAAGATGATACGACAGACGACACTTCCCTGATCAAGGCAATTTTCGATACTGCATACGGGAAATAAGCGGTTAATAATATGGTATTCAAAAAGCCGAGTCCATTGTGACCTCGGCTTTTTCGCCTTTAGTTTTCTCTGCTTACCTTCTTCCATGTTTTTTTCATGGTCAGCGCATCTTCTTCCATGATCGGGCTTTCACACAGGATGCGTCCGCCAGCACCGGCATCCAGCAGGGCTTTGAAGAGCGCCTTAAGGTTGAGGTCAGATTCTTCCAGCTTGAGATGATTCTTCTCCCCTTTGGGTCCATACTCGATGCCCGAAAGATGGATGTGCAGCCGCTTGAGAGCGGGTTTGCCCAACGCATCGCTGTACATCTTCAGCCGCGCTGACCATTCATCATACGAGTTTATGGAACCATCGCCGGCACGGGCGTGGAGGTGGGCAAAGTCCAGGCAGGGTTCAACGCCTGGGATTTCCTTGGCCATGGCCAGTGTATCTTCCAGTGAACCGAGCATGGCACTCTTACCCATGGTCTCAGGGCGCAGGTTGACAGGATTCCCGGCAGCGCGCAATTCTTCCACGCACCCCCGCAGGCGCGGAATGGCTATTGCGAGCACCTCTTCTGCCGGTCGTTCAAAGTAAGAGCCGGGATGGAAAATGATGTCCGTTGCCCCCGCCAGGTTTCCGTAGTGTGCCGCATCCATCAGTCGCTGGCGCGATTTGGGCCACTCTTCCTCGTCGGCGTTGAGATTGATAAAGTAAGGGGCGTGGACGCTAACCGCCACATCCTGCTTGTCTGAGGCTGACTTGATCAACGCGCAAGTTTCAGGAGAGACTCTTACCGACTGCACCCAGCCTAGTTCAAGCGCATCCAGGCCGATTTCCCTGCTATAAAGGATCGCGCCCATGCTCCCACCGGGTTTCTTAGGAGTGTTGGTAGGCGAGCTGACCGTACCAAAGCGAAACGATAAAGTCATGGTGCCTCCGCGATATTAATTGCCCAACAGGGGGGTGATTTTCGCCCACAATGGCGGACCTAAAATCAACAGGCCAACCAGCACCGCAGCAATGGCCGCAATCAGCACGGTTGCCGCGCCAACATCCTTGCCGGTCTTTGCTAATGGATGATTCACCGGACTGGCAAGGTCCACGACGGCTTCAATGGCGGTGTTAAAAAATTCCGCCGACCAGACCAGCGCTATCGTCAGTACCAACACCGCCCACTCCTGCGCTGAGATCTGCAGCCATGATGCGAGCAGGACCACGATTGTGGTGATAATGGCATGCAGCCAGGCATTCTTCTGCGTCCGGATGACGTACCACCAGCCGCGGAAAGCATGACCGAAAGCATAATAGCGTGAAATAAAGAATTCTTTGAAGTTTGACAAGGTGGACTCTATTCTTCGCGGACCTGGATGTGTCCCAGTCCCAGTCTGTCCAATATCTCTCCCTGCGCCTGCCACATGCGGGCTTTTTCTTTAACATCGGCGTGATCATGGCCAAGCAGGTGCAGCACGCCATGCACGACCAACAACTGGGCTTCAGCCTCGAGCGAATGCCCGCCTGCTTTTGCCTGCTGCTCAGCGCGCGGAACCGAGAGGAGGATATCGCCCAGATACCTGTTTCCTGTCTCGGGATCGGTTTCATCCGCAGGAAACGAAAGCACGTCGGTTGGCGCGTCCATTCCCAGGTAGTCGCGGTTGAGGGCCTGGAGCTGAGGGTCGTCAGCCAGCACAATGGTAATATCGACAGGTTCTGGAGTTGCCTGTTGCTCCAGGGTCTTCAATGCAGCTTTTTTCAAAATATCTGGTGCAATGGTTTCGGGCAGATCGGGATTGGCCTTGATGAAGATCATTTAGAGTCCGTTGATGGCCGGGGCTGGGAGGGGGCTTCGGCGGAAAGGTTCTCCAGCTTGGGGTATTCGACCCGCACGTGGTACGTCCCGCGCAGAGTGTTGACAAATGACTCGGAGATGAGATGAAGGTCGCGCAATGTCAACCGGGTGGCGTCGAGTTGTCCATCCTGCTGGCAGTAATCTACCACGCGGTGGATGATGGCGCGCAGGCTGGCTTCATCGGCAGGCCGCTCGGCACGCGTGCGCGCTTCCACACCATCTGCGAGCATGAGCACGGCAGTTTCACGCGACTGTGGGCTCGGGCCAGGGTACCGGAATTGGTTGAGATCCACCTTGCCGGTGTCGCTGCCGGCTGCTTCGACTGCGCGATTGTACTGGTAGCGCGTCGAGAGTGTGCCGTGGTGTTCGCTGATGAAATCCTGAATGCGTGCAGGGAGGTGATATTTGTGTGCCAGCGCGAGACCATCCGGCACATGCTGGATGACCAGGTGCGCAGCCTCCAGCGGGTCCATGTCATCATGTGTATTGATGGCTTCCGGCAGCTGGTTCTCAATATAGAATTGCGGATTGACAGCTTTACCGCAGTCATGATACAGCGCGCCTACGCGTACCAGCAACTGGTCTGCGCCGATGGTTTCGGCGGCCTGTTCTGCCAGGTTGGCGACCTGCAGGCTGTGCTGGTAAGTCCCAGGGACATTGCGCAGGATGAATTGCAGCAACGGCTGGTCGGGGCGTGAGATCTCGAGCAACTGGAGCGGCGTGACCAATCCCAGTTGCTGGGCGAAAAGGAACTGGAGCAGCAGTGCCAGGCTGGCAGAAGCCGCTCCGTTGAATGCCGCCGCGCCAATGAGGGTCAGGATGCCGACCCAGTCCCAGGAATAAAACGGGATGCGGTAAGCCAGGATAATGGCAGCCCCTGACCCGGCGACAGCGACGCCAGCCCGGAAGAACACCCCGATCCTGCGGGCGGGTCCCAGCGTCAGGATAGCGCACAGGGAGGTGACCAGGTAATAAACAGTCAGGTCAAAGGCGTTGGGCATCCCATAAGCCGTCAGAATGGCGAGCGGGATAGAAAGGACGAGTGCCGGTTCGATACCGAAAAGGGCGGTCACCAGCATTCCAAAGGCCGGGAGCGGGTAAATGTAGGGGATGACCGTGCGGTTGGGAATGATGATGCGCGCGCCGATAAAGAAGAGTAGAAATATGAACGCGATCAACATCTGACTGCGCAGGCTGCTCAGGGCGGGGGGTCGGCGGCGCAGAAAATAGAGCCAAAGGAAACCAGCCAGAATAATAACGACCGAGGCTGCCCCGACCAGCTCCTGCCATTTGGGTGTGGACTGGACCAGGCCGAGTTTCTGCAGAGCTTCAATGTCCGCGGCGGTGATAACATCGCCTCGTGAGACAACCGTTTCTCCAGCGAGAAATTCACGGCTGATGGGTTGGACAGCTTCACGGGCGGCACTTCGGGCGCTATCTGTAAGCTCGGGGCTGTAAAAACTATTTGGGACGACGAACGGAGAGACCAGCTCTGCTACGAGCTGGGCTTGTTCTTCAGTCAGATCCAGACTCACCAGTGTTGGGAGACTACGACGGATGCTCTCGAGCTGGTCTTCGCGCGCAGCCCCGCGCATCACCAACTCGAGGTTGCTCAATGCTTCCTGTTCAATTGTTGACCAGCGTGGGTCGGACATCAACAACAAGCGTTCGATGGATTCAGGCTGCAGCAGTGGTTGAGTGAGGTTGGCCAGGGTGGTCTTTTTTTGCGCCAAATCCAGTTCTTCATTTGCCCTGACATCCGTGATCAGCTTAAGTGCAGCGCGCAGCCCCTCAATCTGCTGGCGGGAGACAACCGGGTCGGCGGGGGAGTAAACAGGAGGGACCGCCCGCTCGGCTGCCTGGCGGGCTTGTTCGGTCAATACCTCGCTGATAAAACTGGCATCACTTGGGGCAAGCAGATCCTGACGCGACACCTGGCCTTGCTCGACCGGTAAGGCAGGCTGGCGGAGGGAAATCCGCACCATCAGGCTGACCAGAACCAGCCCGCCAGTAATGGCCAGTAATAATGTTGCGAGGATTCGGGAGCGCAAGGAGCGCTGCTGCCCCTGTTGGGATGCGTCCATTTAATGATTGGCGTTACTTTTGGAGCAACTGCCGTACGACCTGGCTGACCTGGTCGTTCGCGGCGCGTCCTGCCACGCGCGGCAGGAGAGCTTTCATTACTTTTCCCATGTCTGCCGGGGAGGTCGCGCCCACTTCGGCAATCACAGCTTCAGCCAGCGCGGTGAGTTCGCCGGTATCCATTGCCTGGGGCAGGTATCCGTTCAGGACCTTGATCTCTGCTTCCAACGCGGCAGACAGGTCAGCGCGACCTGCTCGCTGAGATTCCTCCAGCGATTCACGGCGGGTCTTCACCTCCTTTTGCAGGATTCCGATCACGCCGGTCTCGTCAAGGACGATCTGTTTATCGATTTCGGTTTGTTTGATGGCTGCGAGCGCCATGCGGATGGTGCGCTTGCGGATATCGTCACCGGCGCGCATGGCATCCTTGAGGTCGTTTTCGAGTTTTGCTTTGGTGTCCATAGGCATGATTATACCGCGCACTGGAAACGAGCCTTGCGCATAGCATTAATCCATTAAAGATCAGCGAAAGATTTGCCAAGGTCCACTGGCAGCGAAGCAACCACCCGGTAGAATTCAATTTGCGTCCGTTTCACGGCAGCTGAAAATACGTAATCGAAATTTGGACGGTCAGGATCATCGATATTCAACCGTGTATGAGAATTGGGCGGGGCAAGCTCCAACAAGGCCGGCGTTAGTAGATTCAGGTGAAGCAGAGCGTCGAAAAAGTAGTGCGTCTTACCGGAGCGCAGCGCAGGGTCAGCCAGGATGCCCGGGTCCAGCGGATCAATTTGCTCAGGGTCAGGATAAGGCTCGTTGCTCAGCTTCAACCAGAATGCCACGTAGTTGCTGTGCGCATACAGATCCTGAACGGTATGGCTCAATCGCCCGAATGCCTGCCAGGCAGCATGCGGACGATGCTTCAGCAACGCAGGCTGGATCATCGCGCGTTGTGCCTCCACGTAGGCATCTCCACCGGTAAAGGCATTGTTATCGTAATGAAAATGGTCATGCCCAATCTGGTAGCGTAGTGCATCCTGCCCGAGGTTGGCGGAGATGATGGTTTCCAAAGTGCGGGGGCTGACCTTCTTTCCAAGAGCCTGTTCGGTGATGTGCCGATGATAAATGGCTTTCATAGGACAACCTCAGCGAGCCGGAATATAGTGGATGAGATTATAATTGCGGACATGTCATTCTACACAAGAAAAGGAGATGATGGCTATACTGGCATATTGGGTGAGGGAAGGATCCCAAAGGAACACCCGCGCACCGAAGCCCTGGGTGCCATCGACGAGGCTACTTCTGCTCTGGGACTGGCACGCGCATCGGCTCACGCGCCACAAATTGCTCCCATCATTTTGCAAGTACAGCGCGATCTGTACCGTTTGATGGCTGAGGTGGCAGCCACCCCCGAGAATGTGGAACGATTCAGAGTCATTGACGAGGCAAAAGTCGCCTGGGTGGAGGAACAGACCGACACGTTGAGCAAGGCCGTCCGCATGCCGAGCGAGTTCATCATCCCCGGCGATACACCAGCCAGCGCGGCGCTCGACCTGGCGCGGACAATCGTCCGTCGGGCAGAAAGACGGGTGGCGGAGTTGTTCCACCTGGGTGAAATCGATAACCCGCAAGTCCTGAACTATCTCAACCGGCTCTCTTCCTTGTGCTTTGTGCTTGAATTGTTCGAAGACCAGTATGAAGGTCAACCCCCTACCCTGGCAAAAGGATAACCCGGCATGCTGGGTACGATTATAAACATTGTCGCCATTTTGATTGGCGGCGCGATTGGGCTGGTATTTGGGGCGCGCATCCCTGAGCGGGTGAGAGACACTGTCGTCAGCGGTATGGGATTGTTCACGGCAGCGATCGGCATCCAGATGTTCCTGAAAACGGAAAATGCGCTGATCGTTCTCGGCAGCATTCTGATCGGCGCACTGCTTGGTGAGTGGTGGCGGATTGAGGACGGGCTGGAAGCGCT
>JBGPQJ010000166.1:0-7017 GCA_041488995.1 Anaerolineae bacterium | reverse complement strand
CGCAGCGAACAAAGCCCGCGCCAGACGGTTGTAGCTCTCGAGCACCGTCCCGGCGATGCGCGGCTCCTCCTGCGAGGCGGTGATGGAATAGGTCAGTTCATCCGTATGGAGGATGGCGCGCCCGCCGGTCGGGCGGCGCACCACTTCCCAGCCGCGGTCGCTCAGCCGGGCAGTGTCCACGTCTGCGAAGGGCTGAGCGTAACCCAGCGACAGACAGGGCGGATCCCAGGCGTACAGCCGCAGGGTTGGCAGCGATTCACCTCGCCCAATGTGTTTAAGCAAGGATTCATCCACCGCCATATTCCACGCGCCATGTGCAGGAGGGCTAACGATAAGCCGCCAGGTGGATTTTTCAAGGGTCATGAGATCAATCATCAACAGCCCTACTCGGTAAACTCGGGCACATAATGCACGATACCACTGAAACTGCCCAGCACGCCGGGCTTGAACTCAAGTGCCATGAAAGGATCGTCCTCGTTGTAATCATTACCCAGTCCAAACGCGCTGGCTTTCTTGAAACCGAAGCGGGAATAGTAGTCGGGATGACCAAGTACAATGGCGAAATCGTAGCCTTTATCCCGGCAGAGCGCCAGCCCTTGGCGTGCCAGTTCAGAGCCGATACCCCGATTCTGCCACCCGGGCAGCACCGCCAGAGGCGCAAGCCCGATCCCTTTAAAAGGCACGGGCGGCGTGACGCTCACTTCCGTGAACAACACCTGCCCGACCACCTGCTCGTTTTCCACGGCGACCAGCGAGACGATGTTCCTGCCGCGTTCGCGGAGCAGGTCGACCAGCGCTGCCTCAGCCGGGCCGGTGAATGCCTGCCGGTTCAAATAGCGGATGCCATCCGCATCGGAGATCTTTTCGGGGCGGATATCAGGCATAGGCTGCCTGTGCGAGATCTGCAAGCGCGCTCTCGAGGGCCGCTTCGGTCATTGGCTCGAGAGGCGGGCGGACCGCCCAGCGCGGCAGAGCATGCAACCGGTTGACCAGCGCCTTGAGTGTGGGCGGGAAAGGCGGGTACTTTTCGAGGATGTGACGCTGTTCGGTGACTTTCGCCTGTGCCGTAGTTGGGTCGCCGCCCTGCCTGAACGCGTCCCAGATCGCGCGCAGTCCGGGGGAGAGCAAATTGGCAGGAGCGGTGATGCACCCCCCAGCTTGGTTTTCAAGCGCCAGCTGCATAAAAGAATCCGTGCCGGTCAGCACCAGCAGTTCGTCCCCAAACAGGTCGCCAAGATGGTGTGCCAGTTCGGGATCGTGGGAAGAATCCTTGATGCCGGCGAACTGGACAGGGAAGGCATCCTTTAAGCGCGATAACAGAGGGATTGAAAAACCGATGCCCGCCACGCCCGGGAAATGGTAGCCGAGCAGGTATCCTCCGGCAGGTATGGAACGCGTGATGACCGCTTCGAACCAGTCGAACAGTCCGTCGTCCGATGCCTTACGATAATAATAAGGCGGCAGGCACACCACACCGTCGAAGCCGAGTTCGAAGGCGGCGCGGTTCAGATCGGCGGTCTCGGTGAGGCTGGGAGTCCCGGTACCGGCCAGCAGTTTGAAGTCCGGGTGGGACTCGCGCACCTTGAGCGCGGCGCGGAAGAGATCGAGCCGTTCCGCCGGTGAGAAGGACGGTCCCTCGCCGGTTGTCCCCAGCAGCAGGGCTCCGTGACAGCCGCGCCGCGCGAGGAAATCCAGATAGACAGGCACAGAATTGAGATCAAGTGTGAAATCTGTGTTAAGCGGGGTCAGGGCGGCGGCGAAAACGCCGGCAAGTGGATGAAAGGTCATGAGAGTCCTTTATGTTTCAAGTGTGCTTTCTCCGTGCGCCAGCACATAAAAACTGCGCGGGTATGAGATGGTGGTGTCGTATATAAAATCGGTCACCAGGTAGCCGGTGGAAAATGACAAGGTGAATACTTCGCGGGAAAAAAAGCGCCAGTCGCGTGCCAGGCCGAGATCCGCATCCTTGAGCGCCATAAAATCAGGCGGGATCTCAGCCAGCCCCAGCGGTTCGGTGGGAGCGTCAAAACTTTCAGCAGGCATTGGTCTCCCGGAAGAGTTCAACGCAGCCTTGTAAAGAAGCCGGATACCCGCCTTCTCATAATCAGCCAGACTCAGAGGACGACGCGGGCGTTTGCTCAGGCGGCGTTCAGCCCGTTTGGTGTTGACCCACCAGTCCACCTGGAAGCGGTCGGAGGGCAGGCCCAGGTTCAAGCCGTCGCGCATTTCGCCATAGTAATCGCGCAGGTAGGTTTTGCAGACTGCACCCAGCCGCGAGATGTTCAGGTGTGCATTGCGGCTGAGCAGAGGATCGTACGTCCAGGTGATGTGGTTCAATCCCTGGCGGCGCACGATCTGCCACTGGGCGCGCTTGAGCGCATATCCCACACCCTTGTCACGCCACTCCGGGTGCACGGCCAGGATGTGTGAGTGGTGCTTGGCGATTGGTCCGTCGGCGACGAATTCCAGCCCGGGAAAGCCGAACACGACGCCGATCAGCAGGCCGCCCGCATATGCGCCGATGACCAGCCCACCGTTATGAGCGGCCGCCAGGAAGATGTGCGCCGGCAGGATGTCGGTCTCGCTCTCCGTCCAGACAACGCGCTGCAGCGCCTCGACCTCGAGCATTTCCTCGGGCGTTTCAAGGATACGGATAACCCATTCATGTTTGGAATCAGGCATGGCTGCGATCCATGAGCATCTGGCGGGCTTGCCGCCCCCAGTCGACCGACTTGAGATGATCAAGCCGGTAAGTGAATCGGGCGGGCAGGAAACCGAACAGGCGCGGAATGCTGTCCACTGGACAGGTGCGGTTGACCGACATGTAATCCAGCCAGAAGACCGATGAGGGGAACCCGGGAAACCACTGTTCAAAAGCAACGGTCAACCCGCGCAAATAAGGCATCGAGAGCGGCAGCAGAATACGTCGTTTGCCAATAGTCTTCATCACAATATCCATCACCTCCCGGACGGTGAAAAACTCCCCGCCCCCGATTTCATAAGTCTGACCGATAGTGGCTTCATTGTCAAGCGACCAGACCATGCTGGTGATCAGGTCCTCCACCCACAGCGGCTGCAGAAGGGTGTCGCGGCGGCTGGGGAAAAAGATGGCTGGACTCAGACCGATCAGCCGGGCCAGCCCCGAAGTGAAGTGGTCTTCCGGTCCGTAAAGGATCGCCGCGCGGAAGATGGTGTGCGGGACGCCGGTTCTCCGGATAAATTCCTCGGCGATGGCTTTTGCCTTGAATACCGGAAAGGCCGACGCGCGGTCTGCGCCAAGATGGCTGACAAAAAACAAACGCTTGATTCCCAGGTCAGCGACAGCGCGCGCGAGCGTTTCAGTCCCTTTGATATCTGTTCCGAAAAGGTCCGCGCGCGCGCCCTGGTGCTCCGCCCCGGCGAGGTGGAATACCACATCCACACCGCTCATGGCAGCGCGCAGGCTGCGTTCATCGCTCAGGGCGGCCACCGCCACTTCCAGCGACACGCCGCGCGGCAGGTTGGGGGTGGTAGAGGACGGCCGGATAAGGATGCGCACCGGGTGCCCGGCAGACACGAGCTGCCGGATCAGCGCACGTCCCACGAACCCGGTCCCGCCCGTAACGAGGATCATGGGATGAATTATACCTGTTTCGTTTGTTGGATAATCGCCTTCAGCGACAAACCCCGGGCAGCACACGGAAGTATAATTGACTGGGACTGGGATGGCAGTTGCTTATCTATTCTCCTCAACTTCCAAAATCATCATTAACCCAGTCTGCGGGTTGTTCAACCTTGAACCCGCCCGGCAAGGTTGTAAAACTTTCCTGAGGAGGCAGCCATGTCCATCGAATCCCTGTTGACCGCTGATGAGAAAGCCCTGCGCGCCGAGATGCAGGATTTTGTCCGCTCCGTGCCGCGCCAGCTGCTGCTGGACATGGACGCTAACAAGGTAACCTATCCGCGTGAATATTTGCAGGAGGCGGCACGCCGCAACCTGCTCGGTCTGCGCTTCGACTCGAAGTGGGGCGGGCGCGGTCTCCCCTGGACATCGGAACTGGTCGCGCTGGAGGAAGCCGGGACGCTCGGCACCTCGCTCGCCTGCCTGTACTCGCTGGTGTCCATCGTCGGCGAGGCGATCCACGAGTTTGGCAGCAACGAACAAAAGGAAAAATATCTCACGCCGGTGCTGCGCGGCGAAATGACCGTCGCCGAGGGGCTGACCGAACCGCGCGGCGGCTCGGACTTCTTCGCGGCCACCACCCGCGCCCGCCGCGAGGGGGACGTGTTCCTCCTCCACGGCCAGAAGCGCTTCGTGGTCGGAGCCGAGGGCGCGGACCTGCTGCTGGTCTACGGCAAAGTCGAGGGGATGGACGACCCGAAGAAAGCCATGACCGCCTTCCTGGTGGAGCGCGGGGATGGCGTCAAGGTTGAGCACGTCTACGGGCTGATGGGCACGCGCGGCGGCGGGACGGGACGGCTGGTCTTCCGCGACGCCCCGGTCCCGGTCGGGAACGTGCTCGGCGGCGAGGCGGGTATCGGCAACGGCACGCAGGTCTTCCACCGCATGATGGTCCCGGAGCGGATGACCTCCGCCTGCGGCGCGGTCGGCATGGGACGCGCTGCCATCGAGATCGCTGCCCGCTACGCCGACCGGCGGCGTGCCTTCGGGCAAAAGATCCGCCAGTTCGAGGGGGTTAGTTTCAAAGTCGCCGAAAGTCTGACCCTGCTGGACGCCGCCCGCGCCCTCAACTACGCCGTCTGCCGTGCGGTGGACGCCGGGGAGAATCCGGACCGGGTCCGACGGCTGGTCTCGGAGGCCAAGAAGTTCTCCACTGAGACAGCCTGGACAGTCGTCAACCACGCCATGCAGATCCTCGGCGGCATCGGCTACACGGACATTTTCCCGGTCGAGCGCCTGCTGCGCGACGTGCGGCTCATCACCATCTGGACCGGCACCAACGAGATCATGGACCTGGTCATCCAGCACGAGTACTACCGCGAGTTCCTGGCTGGGGAGTCTTCCGGCCGCGATGTGGAATCGGACGCGCGCGGGTTGGAGTATCCGGAAGAGAAGGAATACAACGAGAGTTAGAACGGGTCCCATAACGCGATATCGAATCACTAACCCTATTCCACACACTGGCAGACACAGGAGCCCTCATGGAAAAAACATCCCCTCACCCACCCGCGCCTCTCACCCCGCGCATCTGGTTCGTCCTGGCAACCCTGGCTCTGTCCGGGCAAATCGCCTGGGCGGTGGAGAACAGCTGGTTTAACACCTTCGTTTTTGACATGCTGACCCCCGACCCGCGCGCAGTGGCCTGGATGGTCGGTGCAAGTGCCATCACCGCCACCCTGACTACATTATTCATAGGCACGCTCAGCGACCGCACCCGCTCGCGCTGGGGACGCCGCAAGCCATTTATCTTCTTCGGGTACATCCTGTGGGGCATTTCGACCATCGTGTTCCCAACCGTTGCCTATATTAAAGTTACCAGCATCGCCGTGATCATGGTGGTCCTCGCCGATGCGGTGATGACCTTTTTTGGCTCAACCGCCAACGACGCCGCCTTCAACGCCTGGACCGCTGACGTCGCCAGCACGCCCACCCGCGGACGGGTGGAAGGCGTATTGAATGTCAGCGTGTTCATCGCGCAGATCGTGGCGCTGGTCGCTGCCGGCGTGCTGATCGATACGGCGGGATACTTCGTCTTCTTCTACCTGCTGGGCGGAATCGTGATCCTGGCCGGCGTGGTCGGCGGCGGGCTGCTGCAGGACGCGCCCCTGCCTCCCGAGCCGGTCGGGGGCAGGCCTCCCTTCTGGTCGGAGTTCACCGACTTATTCAGCGTCGAGACCCTGCGGAACAACCGCGACTTGTTCATCCTGCTGCTGTACATCATGATCGGCAGTATCGGCTTCCAGGTCGGTTTCCCCTACCTGATCATCTACCTCGAAAATTTCGTCGGCATGACCAAGAGCCAGTTCAGCATTGTCGGCGCGGTCGTCCTGCTGGGTAGCGCCCTGCTGGCCATCCCCTTCGGCTTGCTGGCAGACCGCTGGAACCGGCGCCGGATGATCATCGCCATGACGGTCGTCAGCAGCATCGGCGCGTTCCTGTTCTCGTTCATGTCGGGCATCCCTGGCGTGGCGGTGACGGCCTTCTTCTGGCAGGCGTTCTGGATGGCGGCGGGCGTCGCCTCGGGCGCGTGGCTCAAGGACCTGCTGCCCGAAGAGAACCGCGGCAAGTTCCTCGGCATCCGCATGATCTTCTGGATCGCCATCCCCATGGTGGTCGGACCGCTGGTCGGGTCTTGGCTCATCCAGACCTACGGCATCCCCACCGTGCAGAACGGGGAGGCCGGGTTCATCCCGGTGCCGGTCCTGTTCCAGGTCACCGCGGTGATCGCCCTGCTCGGGCTGATTCCGCTGCTGTTTATAAGGCAGAAGAAACCAACCAGCCCATGAAAGAACCTTCGCTGCACGACGTCCACATCACTGGCGGATTCTGGGGCAAACGGCTCGAGATGAATGCCCGCGAGGCCATCTTCTACCAGTGGGAGCAACTCGAAAAATCTCGCTGCATCGACAATTTCCGGATCGCCGCCGGGCAGATGGAAGGGTTCCGCGAGGGATTCTTCTTCGCCGATTCCGACGCCTATAAATGGCTGGACGCGGCCTCACGCATTCTTGCCTCGGACCCCAGCCCCCGACTCACCCGGCTGGTGGATGACTTCATCACCCTGCTCGACGCTGCCCAGATGAAGGACGGCTACCTCTACACTTACAACCAGATCCACTTCCCCGGCCAGCGCTGGGTCAACCTGCAAATCGAGCACGAATTTTACTGTCTCGGCCATCTCATTGAAGCAGGCATCTCCCACCAGGCCGCCACCAGTGAAAGGCGCCTGCTCGACATCGTCCGGCGTGCCGCCGACCTGCTCGTGCATGATTTCATGGACGCTTCCCCCGCTTGTACCGACGGCCACGAGGAAATCGAACTTGCCCTTATCCGCCTGTTCCACGCGACCGGTGAGG
>JBGPQJ010000165.1:0-7055 GCA_041488995.1 Anaerolineae bacterium | reverse complement strand
TAGCTGGGTGGCAGCAAGGCCACCTGGTTCATCACATACGGCTTGAATACGGGCGCAGCAGGTTTTCTTCTCATGCCCCTATTGAATCACGGTTCTTTAAAAAAGTGAAGGGCTGTCCGTTACTTTTTGGACAGCCCCTTTTTTTATACCGGGAATTTTCTTGACACATTCTTGAGACTCAGCCCGTTTTTCTTGCGCAGAATTTGACCATGCTAGTCTTAGAATGAGCATATATTCTTGATACATTTTTGACAATAACGCACCGAACCTTGCTGCCCATTTGACAGGCCCATCTGTAAAATGACCTCGATGAACTGGTCATGAATATGGAGGAAGCCTGCCATGTTGAAAGAAAAAATCTGGAAAATTGGTCGCTATATCATTCGCGGCTTGCCGCTGGCAGGAATCCTCATTAGCTCATTGCTCCCCCTCACACCGTTTGGCAGGCAACTACTCATACTCGCCTTACTGGTATGGTTCCAGGTTTACATTATCTTTGACGTTTTTCTAAATGGAAAATGATCTTACCGTGAACGATAATCCCTTACGCGTCCTGGTGGTGGATGATGAACGCCCCATCAGGCGCTTTTTGCGCACGGCTCTGGGCGGTCAATACACCATCTTCGAGGCGGAAAACGGTAAGGATGCTCTGCAAATCATGATTACTAGCCGCCCCGATATCGTGCTCCTCGACCTGGGGTTGCCCGATATCGATGGTGTGGAAGTCACCCGCCGCTTGCGCGAGTGGACGCTGGTACCGGTCATTATCATTTCGGTTCGTGACCGCGAGGAGGACAAAGTCGCAGCGCTGGATGCCGGAGCCGATGATTACCTGACCAAACCTTTCAGTGTGAATGAGCTGATGGCTCGCATCCGCGCTGCCTTGCGTCATTGCGCCAAACCGGAGATTGAATCGGTGTACCAGAGCGGTGACCTGGTGATCAACCTGGCACTGCGTGAGGTACGCCTGCATGACCAATTGGTCATGTTGACCCCCACAGAGTATGACATCTTACGCGTCCTTGTCACATATGCCGGGAAGGTGCTTACCCACCATCAGTTGATCCACGCTGTTTGGGGTGGGGGAAACGAGGCGAATGCGCACCTGCTGCGTGTCAATATCAGCAACCTGCGCCGCAAAATCGAGCAGGATCCACTGCGTCCGCGTCACATCATCACCGAGCCAGGCGTCGGCTACCGACTCAGAGACATCGAATAACTTACAACATTCCATCCGAAAAAGGTAACACAATATGTTATTTTCTATTGCACTTATTATTGTTGTCACTTATGTAGCATACAAAGCCGCTCCCAAGGAAAAAGATGAAGAGCACGCGAGTGTGCATGGTGCCGGGCAGATTGGCTTGCTTGCAGCGATTGCCCTGTTCGGCGTGGATTATTTCACCTCTTTCTATTATGGTACTGGCGAATTGATGAGTGCGTTACACCCGTACGGGCTGCAGGATTGGGGATACATCGCCGCGGGCGTGATTGCAATCGCCAACTTCGTCTTTGGCGCACTTTATATGTACTCGCTCGGGGTGTTCAACGAAGGCGGCGGCTCGTATACAGCTTCGATGCGTTATCTCAAGCCAACCTTGAGCCTGGTAGTTGCCGTCACGCTGATCGAAGACTACGTGTTGACCATTGTTGTCTCGGCACTTTCGGGCGGCGACCAACTGCTCTCGCTGTTCCCAAAATTTTATGAAAACTGGTGGCTGCACTTCCTCATTGGGGCTTTGCTGGCGTTATTCACCTGGTTTGTCACCATCCGCGGACGCGGCGAATCATCCACTATCGTTTTTACGATGCTGGGAATGTTCGGCGGGATGACCGTTGTGATGGCGATTGGGCTTTTGATCGCGCACTTCAGCGGTGTTCCACCTGCCCCGGCTACAACCCCTCTACCAGCTACCTTAGGGCAAGCCTTCTTGCATCTGTTGACCGCTTCCATGAAAGGCATGGTGGCATTGAGCGGGTTGGAAGCTATGTCCAACGGTATTCAGTTTGTAAGAAATGAGGACTTTGGACTTGTCAAATGGGGTCAGAGGCACATGCCGAAGTGGGAAAAGCTGTGGCACTTCTACAGCGGCAAGACTGGCATCGGACGCATGGTGCAGACCTCATTCCTGTTTTACGGCGGGTTGACCACTTTCTTCTTGACGGCGTTTGCCATCCGTTTCGATGTGTTCGATGGAACGATGGGTCGTTCTCTGGTGGGTAACCTATCCTTTATCGGTTTCAACCAGATCCCGGGCGGCGAAATCCTGTTCTGGGCCTATCAAATCCTGGCGGTGTTCATGCTGGCGGCTGCCTCAATGACTGCGCTCCAGGATGCGCAGGCCACCGAATGGCGCGATGTGGCCATCGGCGAAATCCCCGAGATCATCATTTACCGTGACAAACGCGGGACATTTACCCGCTCGGTGACCATCACCTTTATCGTTTCCGTGATTATCATGCTGCTGGTCAAGGGACAGACCACGGTAGCAGCTCCATTCTACGGCGTGGGTGTCTTCATGCCAATTATGGTCATGGGCCTGGCAGTCCGCCAGCACTTTCTGCAAAACTATACTGGCCGGACGCGTACCATTGGTGCATGGGGAGCGGGGGTTGCGGCTGCTTTAGCTGCGGCGGTATTCGTCGGGCAAATCGTGGGCAAATGGGAAGAGGGCGGCTGGATCCGGCTCATCTCGTTCACTATTTTGTTCACCTCAGCGCACTTGCTGCTCATTTCCCCAATGGGCCACCGCTCGCCGGAGCAAATCCGCCGCATTGTGCGTGATAAGGCGCGCATCCAAGGCGCCATGGGTTCCATCGTTGAATGGCAGTCGGTAAAGATGCAACAATACCGCTACTCGATCTTGGCCGCGATTTCCCGGTTTTGGACGTTGTTTGGCGTGATACGCCCTGTGCGCTATGACCCGCCGCCTCCCTCAGGTGATTACGATCATGCTCTGCATATTGACCACCCCGAAGCGCCCTCCTTCCTCGACCAGTATATCGAGAGACCGGAACCCCGCCTGGGTGGCGCGCCGAAACAGACCGAGCAAGGCGAGGATGAATAAGTTCTTACTTCCCAGATACTTTCCTGATATCCTTTGTGCTTTTCTTCTGCAAACCCTGATACACCCGCCAATAAAACGACGGGTGTGTTCATGCAATTCCCTTGATGTCAACGCCCCAACCCGTACACACATCTCTTGCCTTTCTCCACAATTTCTGCACACTTGATTGGTATCGTTCAGCTGTAAATAATCAAATTGAAGAAGGATGACCTATGAAAAATATCAACTCTCACTCCAAGTTCTTGTTATTAGTTGTGCTCGTTGCTGCCTTGATTCTGTCTGCCTGTTCTGCGAGCAGTTCCTCGACCGCCAGTGCGAGCAGCAGCGCGGACAGCGTGGGCGCCGTCTCCAGCGTGACGGTGACCGACAGTATTCAGACCTCCGGCAACCTGGATGCCGACCAACTGGCGAACCTGGCCTGGAAGACCAGTGGTATTGTGGACAAGGTCAATGTGAAGGTGGGACAGAAAGTCAAAGCTGGCGATGTGCTTGCCACCTTGAAAACAGATTCTGTGCCTGCCAACATTGCTTCCGCCCAGGCAGACCTGGTGACCGCCCTGCGCAATCTGGATGATGCGAAGAATTCGAATCAGGCCTCCGCGCAGGCACAACTGGCGTTGGCGAATGCGCAGTCGGCCTATCTCACTGCCAAGAATAAGAGTGATGCCCTCAAATACAAGCGCGCCACACCGGAGATGATAAAGTTTGCCGAGTCACAACTGACCTTGGCAAAGCAGGCGGTCGACAAGGCGCAGGGCGATTTCAATAGAGTCAGCGACAAGACACCAAATGATCCGGTGTATGCATCGGCCTATTCCAAGCTTCATCAAGCCCAGCAAGCTCGGGACTCCGCGCTGAGGACGTTGAACTGGTATAAGGGATCGCCCACAGGCGCCGATATTGCCACGATCCAGGCCAATCTTGCACTTGCCGAGGCCCAGCTCCAGGACGCCCAGCGCACCTGGGATCGGTTGAAGAATGGCCCGGACCCGAATGACATTGCAGCTGCCCAGGCGAAGGTCGATGCCGCCCAGGCGACAGTGAACAGCATGGCGATCATCGCCCCCTTTGACGGCGAGATCCTCGGCGTGATGACCTCCCCGGACGACCTGGTCAACACGGGTGATTCTGCCGTGGTGGACGTGAACCCCAGCACCCTCAAGGTGGATGCGCTGGTAGACGAGACGGATATCTCCCGCGTCGCGGTGGGCAACACCGCCAATATCACTATGGATGCCATTCCCGGCAAGACCTTAACTGGGCATGTCACCATGATCAACCCGATCGGCAGTTCCGTTGGCGGACTGATCAAGTATACCGTCTCGGTAAACCTGGATCCAACCGATGTCTCGCCCCTCTTTGGCGCAACCACGGATGTGAACTTGATCACCAGTGCGCCTCGCACCATGCTGGCTGTGCCGGTCGGTGCGGTCCAAACGGATACGCAAGGCGAGTATGTATTACGTGTCACCTCCAGTGGCAATACGGAACGCGTCACTGTGAAGAGTGATTCCATCCAAGGCGACCTAGTAGCCATCTCCGGTGACCTCAAACAAGGCGACCAGGTTCAGATCAGCACCACCAGCAGCAGTAGCAATCAGAATAATGGTGGTCCCGGCGGCTTTTTCGGCGGCGGGTAAGGATATCTCTATGATTCAAATTGATAACTTAACCAAAGTCTTCAGGATGGGGCAGAACGAGATATTTGCCCTCGACGATGTCTCGTTCTCCATCGAAAAAGGCGAAATGGTTGCCATCATGGGACCCTCAGGCTCCGGCAAATCAACACTGATGTCAATCGTAGGCTGCCTCGATATGCCCACCTCGGGTTCCTACGCACTGGACGGTGGTTCGGTGGAAAGCATGAACGATACCCAACTGGCGGACATCCGCAATAAAAAGATAGGGTTTGTTTTCCAGCAGTTCAACCTGCTCGCGCGCACCAGCGCGCTGGAAAATGTCATGCTGCCGGTCAGTTACACTGGCATGAGCGGGCGTGCGTGCCGTGAGAAGGCGCTCAAGGCGCTTGAAATGGTCACGTTGAGTGACCGCATTGACCATCATCCCGGCGAACTCTCCGGAGGACAGCAGCAACGGGTGGCTATTGCGCGGGCGCTGGTCAATGACCCTGCCATCCTGCTGGCGGATGAACCCACCGGTGCGCTCGACAGCAAGACCGGTGCAGAGATCATCGGGCTGTTTCAGACCCTCCATAAAGATTACGGGCAGACGGTGATCCTGGTGACGCACGACCCGTTCGTTGCCCGACACACCGAGCGGATCATCCGCCTGGCGGATGGGCATATCGTCTCGGATGCCCCGAACTCCAATCCGATTAAAGCGGGCACGCCGCGCCCTGAGGGCGAGGACTAGCACCAGGATATCGTTCCATTATAAGGAGCACGCCATGTTATTTTCACAAAATATTCGCACTGCTTTTCGCGCGCTGACTGCCAATAAACTGCGCTCGGCGCTGACCATCCTCGGAATTGTGATCGGTGTGGCGGCGGTCGTTGCGCTCATGGCGATCGGAAACGGCGCCACCAGCAGCATCACCAGCCGCATCCAGAGCAACGGAACCAACCTTATCTCCGTCAGCGCCGCGCGCTTCCGCCCGAATGCCGGCTCTCCGTCCCAGTTCTCCGTCGTCACTTATAACGATTACCTGGCCCTCAAGGCGGGATTGTCCAACGTGTCCGGAATCGCCCCTGCGTACCAATCTTCCTATGATGTCAAGCAGGGCAACCAGGACATCCGCGTGCAGGTGGTGGGCGCCACGAACGATTATTTCACTGTGTACCCCTCGTCCACCGTTGCACTGGGTCGTAATATAAATGCGAGCGACAATAGCGAATTGAACCGCGTTGCCGTTATAGGCTCGCAGACCTCCTCCGACCTTTTCCAGGGGCTCAACCCAGTAAATCGATCCGTCAAAATCAATGGGGTCAACTTCAAGGTCGTCGGTGTGCTCAAGCAGCAGGATTCTTCCGGGTTTGGAAATGCCAACGACATCGTCATCATCCCGCTGGAAACAGGCTACGTCAAGCTGTTTGGCGCCAATGCCATCCACGACGGCAAGAGGGTGCTCAGTTCGATAACCCTGTCGGCCAGCTCGGCCAATGCAGTCGACAGCGTGATGTCGCAGGCAGATACCATCATGCGCACGCAGCACCAACTGCTTCCGTCGGACACCGCCGATTACAGCGTTTCCAGCCAGTCCCAGATCCTGTCCACGCTTTCAAGCGTCACCACAACGTTGACCATCTTCCTCGGCGCCATCGCTGGCATATCCCTGTTGGTCGGCGGGATCGGCATCATGAACATCATGCTGGTCTCGGTCACCGAACGCACGCGCGAGATCGGCCTGCGCAAAGCGGTCGGCGCGCGAAAGGACCATATATTGTTCCAGTTCCTGGTGGAGACCATCACGCTCAGCGTCATCGGGGGTGTGATCGGGATCCTGCTGGGCACGGCCATCGCCGCAGTGTTTACGGCGCTGGGGCTGATCACGGCGGTCGTCAGCATGTCCTCAGTCTTAATGTCGTTCGGTTTTGCCGTCGCCATTGGCCTGTTCTTTGGAATTTACCCGGCTTATCGCGCCGCCAACCTGCACCCCATGGAAGCCCTGCGGTATGAATAACAATAACTTTTATCAATAATAAGGAGTTCGAATGTCAGTATCTCGTCCTGTCGCACCTCGTCCTGTTCCACCTCGTCCTGTAACCATTACTGTTATTGCAATTTTGCTTGCCCTGATTGCCCTGTTCAGCGCAGTCGGGGTCTTCACCACCCGGACCGGTTTATTTCAGCAACCACGCCAGCAGGGGGTGCTGCCTGGGAATAGCCCGCAGGGCGGAAATTCCCAAGGTGGTGGCAACTCCCAGGGCGGCGGTAATTTCCAGAGAGGGAATGGCAATTTTCAGCCGCGCGGTGGATTCGGCCTCTTCAGTATGTTTGGCGCAGCACGCACCCTCGGCATCAACTTCC
>JBGPQJ010000164.1:0-7078 GCA_041488995.1 Anaerolineae bacterium | reverse complement strand
TTTCGGCACAAGATTTCCACAATGTTATGGATAATTCCCCTCTTTTCGCCAGACATCCAGCATCAGTTCGTACTTTGCCAAAGGCATGCCGGTGTAGACGCAGTTGCTGGTCGAGAAAATGTAACCGCCACCCGGCATGCCGTGCTGGAGTGCGTAGCGAGTCGATTCGATCACATCTTGTTCATTGCCCGAATCAAGCAAACCGCAATTAACGTTACCGATCAAGCACAGCTGATCGCCGTAGCGCCGCTTGATCTCGGCAATGTCCACCCCAGCCTGCGGGTCGAGGGAGTGCAGGGCATGCGGGTTGGCTTCGACCAGCTGGTCAAGGATAGGCATGATATTCCCATCGGTGTGCTTAATGACGTAGAAGCCCAACTCGCGGTACCCCTGGATCAATTTTGCCAGATAGGGGGCGACAAACTCGCCGAACTGCAGTGGACTGAGGAAGGAGCCTTTATTGAGACAATAATCGGAGCATAAGGCAAATCCGTCCAACCCGCCCAGTTGCTTCTGGCGCTCGGCTTCGCGCAGTTGGCCGGCAATGGCTGCTTCCATCTCAGTTTTGAGTCCCTGCGGGTCCAGTTTGAGCCGCCGGCAAAACGTCACCATCGTATTGCCATCCGGGATGCTGTAGGTGACATCGCCGTGCTTCATAAGGAAGTACCGGTCGCCGGTTTTCTGGCGAATGATCTCGATCAACCGGGCGCACTCCTCGAACGTATCGGGATTGGGATGCACGAAAATGGCGCTATGCTCGTAACGTTCGGCGGTGGCGATGTAAAGTTCAGCCATGTCTCGACGGTGGAGTTGTTGTTCCCCTTCCTCCATCTGCAACCACTGGCGATAATCGCGGTGCAGAGGGTGAACCTTGCCGAATGCTTCCATCGTGAGATAGAAGACCAGTTCGAAATGGGGGACGCGGCCGGAGAGAGCCCGCCGTTCCAGGCAGGCGATGAAACGTTCACGGGGGGTTAGTGGATTCATGCTCGCCTCAAGAGTTTGCGAATCATACCTTTATTGTAAGACAAATATCATCAGCCCGGCAGTGTAACCCAATCTGGAATCCTGTGTATAATATTTTATGAATGATAGCCAACCCCCATGTGAGCGTGAATTCGCCAAAGGAGGTTTTTCCCATGTCAGAACCACGTGCAAAATCATTTAATTATGCCATCGGCTTTTTTGGAATGTCCATACCGATCAACATGCTCAAGACCTTTGCCTTCACCTTCTTTGTGCTTCAGAGAGGGGTGACCACAACGCAATGGGCAACGATGATGCTGATCTATGCTTTCATTGATGCGATCGACAACCCCGTATATGGATTCCTCTCTGACCGGACACGCTCCCGCTGGGGCCGCCGCCGTCCCTGGCTGGCCATTGGCACCCCTCTGCTAGTCCTGTCCTTGATAGCCTTTTACAACATACCAGCCTTCCTGACTGGAAATTCCATCTTCGCCTACTGCATGCTCTTCTACATCCTGACCGGCACGCTCGATTCGGTCATCCTCGCCAACTATGGGGCACTCTTCCCAGAGCTGTTCCGCGACGACACCAGCCGGGCCAAAACCAACGCCCTGCGTCAAGCCTTTCAATTGATGGCCATGATCATCAGCATCGCGCTGACCCCCATGGTGACTGGAAAACTCGGATACGGCCTGACCTCGATCCTATACGGCATCCTGGGCGGCGTGGTCATCCTCTATATGACCTTCACCTCCCGGGAAATGAAACTCGATCTCGAGGAAGCCAAGCCAGGCCTGTGGAAAGCCATCAAGGATCTTTTGACCAACAAGAAATTCTGGATCGCAGGATTTGTCGGTGCTTTTTACAGCGCTGCCATGTCGCTCGTGCTGGCATCCGTGCCGTTCTTTGTCGAATATGCACTCGGGCTTGACAGTGGGAAATCCACTTTCCTGCTGGCGGCAGTGCTGATCATTGCCATCGCCGGTGTTGCCCTTTGGGCCTGGCTGGTCAGGAAATTCACGCTGATGCTAGTCTGGCGGGCGGCGCTGGCAGTCTTGGCGATCGCCTTCGTCCCACTCTATTTCGCCCAGAACCTGGTGATGGGTATCATCTTCTCAGCCTTCGTTGGCCTCGGTTTTGCAGGAGTGATCACCACCATGGACCTGATCGGCGCCAAGATCATGGACGAGGACACCCAGAAGCACGGCCTGCGGCGGGAGGGCATCATCTCCAATGCGATGGGATTCATGAATCGGCTGAACGGTCTGTTCACCAGCGCCGCCTATTTGCTGGTCTCAAAAATCTACCTCTTCCAAAGCGGTGACAATCCCGGTCCCCATCCGGATGCCGCCGCCCGCTTCCTGATGACGATCGTCCCGCCGGTGCTGATGGTGATCAGTTTTGCCTTCTCATGGTTCATCAATTTCAAGAAACCAGCTGAGGCCGCGGCGGCTGCCGCGAGCGACTAAGCGCGGAGGAATACCATGGCGCTCTTCCGCATTGACCATGTACCCGAGACCGTAAAGGTTAACCTCCCCCTGAACATCATCCTTCCCGACCCGGGCAAAATGGGAGGAGTTCCGGTCGCGAAGCGCAAGATCCTGTACCTGCTGCACGGTCTCAGCGACGACGCCAGCGCCTGGCAGCGCTACACATCCATCGAGACCCTTGCCGCGGCGTACGGGTTGGTGGTGGTCATGCCGTCGGCGGGCCGCAGTTTCTACACTGACCAGTCCAACGGGCAGAAATATTTTACCTATTTGACCGAGGAATTGCCGCGCTACCTGGCAGATGTCTTTGGTTTGAAACATCGCCGGGAGAACACCTTCATTGCGGGAAATTCCATGGGTGGGTACGGTGCGTTCAAAGCGGCATTGCTGCATCCAGAACTGTATTCCGCCGCGGCCAGTTTTTCGGGTGTTCTTGACATCGCTGTCCTTGCGCTCCTCCCTGATACAGACCCGCGCAAGCCGGAGTTCGCCCTGCTGTTCGGCGGATTGGATAACCTAGCCGGCGGCGAGCATGACCCGGCGGTCTGGCTGGAACGCGCCGCGAAAAAACCGTCCAGCCTGCCTCGCCTGTTCATCTCCGTCAGCCGTCAGGAGGACATCTATCCGTTGAGCGGCATGTTCCACGCCACCTGCCAATCGCTGGGCGTGCAGTCGGAATACCACGAGGAGGACGGCACCCACGACTGGTTCTTCTGGGACGGGCAGATCCGGTTTTTCCTCGCATCCGTTTTGGGCCCGATCCCGAAGTAAGGAGATGATCCCATCGAAAACCCGCTGCACATCGAATATTTCGTTGGGCACGAACGGGAGGGCGCATACATCACCCTCCCGTTCACCATGCCGCCGAACACCGAGTCGCTCTCCCTCGCCTACCACTACGAGCGCCACCACGAAAGCGAGACGGGGAAAGATGGGTTCATTTCGCGGCAGGAGATCAACATCATTGACCTGGGACTGATCGCCCCGGACGGGACGCAGGTGGGCGCCTCCGGCTCGGACAAGTCCCAGATCCAGGTCAGCGAGACGTATGCCACGCCCGGCTACCGGATCTGTACCCTGGTCCATGGTGAATGGCAAATCCTCCTTGGCGCGTACAAGATCGCGGCGGAAGGTGTGACGGTTTTCTACGAACTGACCTTCACTCCGAAACACCTGCATCTTTTCAAGGGCGATCTGCACCTCCACACGCTGGCATCGGATGGGGTCCTGAGCGTTGACGAACTGGCGCAGCACGCCCTGCGGCACGGGTTGGATTTCCTGGCCATCACCGACCACAACCAGATGGTTTCGGCGGACTCCCTGCCTCGCCTGCCGGGGCTGACTCTGATCCCCGGCATCGAGTGGACTCACTTCAAAGGACACGCCAATTTCCTGGGTGTGGACAGGCCCTACGATGAGCCGTTTTTCACCAACAGTCTGGAGGAGGTGCAAGCCCGTTTCAACTCGGCCCGTTCGCGCGGCGCGTTCATCGCCATTAACCATCCTTTCGATGAACTCTGCCCGTTCCAGTTCGACATGAATTCACTGCCCTTCGATTGTCTCGAAATCTGGAACGGGCCGATGCGGGTGTCCAATCTTCAAGCGCTGGGATTCTGGAATACCATGCTTGCGGCAGGGAAAAAGGTCCCCATCTGCGGCGGGAGCGATTATCACCGTGACCATCTTTTTATCCTCCCCGGTGGACCGACCACCTGCGTCCACGCCATGTCGGCCAGCGCGGCTGATATCCTTTCCGGATTGAGACAGGGCCATGCCTACCTGACCTTTGCCCCCAACGGTCCCAGCCTGGAGATGACTGCTGGAGATGCCCTCCCGGGTGACAGCGTGCCATTTGCTAAAGTGAGGGAGATTCAAATTGCCGTCGGCGGTCTGCTGGCGGGGGATGTCCTCCAGGTGGTCTCCGGAGGCGGCAGCACGCCTCTCCTGAAAGCAGAAATGGACGGGAAATTCCAGGGGGTATACCGCATGGAAGCCGCCGGATTTGCCCGCATCGAGATATTGCGGGGTTTCATACCCGGCCTGCCTTTGCTGCCCGCCTTGATCTCCAATCCGATCTATTTTGACATGGAGTTATACAACCGGTGAACGATATACCTGACTAGTCTATCGTTCACCGCCTTTCATTTCCAACGAAATGTTTTCGCTGAGACGATGGTCCCTGGAAGGAGCATCCCGGTCAGCACACCCACGTCGAGCAGATGCTGCTCCAGAAGTTTCCGATCCACAGATCGCACAGCAGGTAAACCACTTAGGTCAACGGCCCGAGTCCCATGAATTTCTGGATGTTTGCGGGCATCAGTTCGCGCTGCAAGGCGGATTTGAAATTCGTCCCCCCGCGGGGATTGCTGTTTTGCCAACAAATCATAATCCGCCTAACTGGCGGATTATTTTAGTGCCCCCAAGGGGGTACTTTATATACGGATAATACAAAGACGAGAGGGTGATCGGTATTCTACGTGTCTGGCTCCTACCGAAATTTCATCTTACCCTAAAACGGTGTGGAGAAGTTGCTTAGATTCTTTTACGTTTTTTATTATTTCTCTTGATAAATGTGGTTTGACTCAGCGGTTCATGGTCGGGGATACAACTTGAAGGCCAGGTCATCCTGGAAGGCGGGCAGGATAAGTGTAACGGTGTTACCCTGGCGGGTGGCGGATGCCGAGGAGAGGATCGTCGTCCCGGTCTGCGTGTCGTAGAAGTCCACTTGCCAGTCGGCGTCCGTGCCAGGTACAGTGATGGTCACCGTCTGACCGGCGGAGATGGGCTGCACCGGCCAATCCGGCGGCTCGCAGGCGGCATCCCGGAACCAGCCAAGCACCATGGACTCATTTCCAACCGCCGCGCCCCAGACGGCTGACGAGGAGGTGGAGGTCAATGGCCTGAATCCGGAGAAGTCGACCCCCTGGACGAAATTCACGGCCGGAAGCTCCGCTATTTTGTATTGTTCCATCCAGGGGATGCCAAGGCTTGAGAAATAGATCCCGACGCCGTCTTCCCACCACAAGGCGCGCCCGTTCATCGCGCCTGATACGATGCCCGCCCAGATGGCGTGACGGATGCCGAGCGGGGCGTTTTCCGCGATTGTTGCTCCCCCGGCGTTACTGTCCGGGGTTGCGGCGCTCAGCCCGGACTCGCCGATGAGGACGGGCCGGTCATACTTAGTCAGGTACTGTCGCACACCCTCGACAATGGTCCTGTCCAATTGGGCGGAGGTCGGGTAGGGATGGATGTTGATGAAGTCGATAGCGGCATCCCTGTAGAAATTTGGCCACGTTCCCGTATCGGCGATCGAAGCGGTCACCGGTCGCCCGGATAGATCGGCCGCCCGGATGCGCGCCGCCGCCGTGTTGACAAAATCCACGCCGGCCGATTCGGTTGGATTGGAGGCCAGGTTGACTTCCGAGAAGATCTCCCAGGCGGCGATGTTCTCCCGACCCTGCCAGCGCCGTACCAGCGTTTCCATCCATGCCAGCCACAGGATTTGGGTGGGTGACCCGGCCTGGAACAGCTCGACAGGATCCTGAACCGGTCCGCCATTAGCAGCGTTCAGGGGATTGGAGTTCCAGGTTGAGTAGCCGGCTCCTGAATTCCAGTCATACCAGCTGGAAAAGAAGGGCAGGATGTAGATACCTTGCGCGGCGGCCCGGTCGAAGATCCGCTCCCATTGCCTGGCCCAGGCTTCATCCACTTCGCCGCTGCTGCTGTATCCCATCCCCAAGCTGTCCAGTTGGATTCGAACGATTCGGCTACCTCCGACCGCGGTCCATTCCAGAAACGTCTCGTAGTGCGTTTGCTGGTACCCGGCGATGTTACGAGAGAAGAGGAAGGTGGGCTGGCCGTCCAGACTGAAGTAGAATTGGCCCGGTTTCAGCGTCTGGGTTGGTAGCGGGATGGGGGGGGCCGTCGGGGTGGGTGGTAGGGTGGAGGCAGCGGTTGGGGTGGGTGGTAGGGTGGAGGCAACGGTTGGGGTGGGTGTGCAACTTGCCAGGACAAAGCTAGCCGCGACAATCAGGGCGAATAGGGTGGTAAATGCACTCCGTTTATTTTTCATTTTGCCCTTTTGGCGGAGGAATGATTCACCTAGCCAATCATCATTGTACTACCTGTTTGAGGTTCAGGTTCTCAATAGGAGGGGGATGGTCTTGGGAATCAAAACCCGTCTTGATACGGCGGGTAGAGTGCCCCCAAGGGGGTACTTTATATACGGATAATACTAAGACGGGAGAGTTTGTGTAATCTTAATCCCCCACCAGATGAGCCTGGTAGGGTGATATCCCTTTCAAGATCTTCTTCTCTGCCTGCTGGGCGAAATATAAGTCCCAGCGTAATTGCAGATTCATCCAAAAAGCAGGCGTGTTGCCAAAATACTTAGCCAGACGTAGTGCAGTGTTGGGGGTCATCCCGCGCCGTCCATTGATCAGATCATTGATGCGCTGATAGGGAACATGAATCGCATCTGCTAACTCGCGTTGGGTAAGCTTCATTGGTGAGAGAAATTCTTCAAGTAACATCTCTCCAGGATGGGTAGGCGTACGATTTGTTGGAATGCGGATCATAAACACCTTCCTACTAAACTAATGATAATCAACGATTTCAAC
>JBGPQJ010000163.1:0-7165 GCA_041488995.1 Anaerolineae bacterium | reverse complement strand
GGATGGATACCCTCATCCAATTCATTGGGCATCTGGTTTGATTGGAGCGGTCGCCGGCTTTTTTGTGGGCTGGCTCTGGTATCGCTGGCGCGGGGATATAATTTAGGACAAAAAAGCGATCCCCCGTCTTTGCTGAATTTATAACGGGCAGGATATAGGCAAAATTGCCTATATCCTGCCCCGCCATATTACGCTATCCTTGAGCGCGATTTCCCGGTAAGATGGTCTTTGTTACAACCATCACGAAGCAAGAAAAGCCTTTTCCCCCGGAGAATAGCGCATGTTCAAACCCAAAATTCTGTTTCCTGTACTGATTGCAATTCTCTTATTAACGTCCCTGCCCGCCTGTTCCGCAGCTCAGGGCAGCGCCGAACTCAATATGGCTCCGATGTCAGGGATGCCCGCCGAAGTGCAGTCTGCACCGGTGAGTGTCCGGCAAGCCTACCAGTTCGCGGTTGCCAACCCGGATATGATGAAGCAAATCCCGTGCTACTGCGGATGCGGCGCCATCGGGCATACCTCGAACTATTCCTGCTACATTTCAAACGTGGACGATAAGGGCGCAATCACCTACGATAATCACGCCCTCGGCTGTTCCCTTTGCGTGGACATCACTCAGGATACGATGCGTCTTCTAAAAGAAGGCAAAACCGTCCAGGAAATAAAAGCCTACGTGGATACGACTTACTCCAAGTATGGTACCTCGAACATGCCATAGTTTACAGGCTGAAGGTTGAACAAGAAACGGATTTACTGGTTTTTAATTGCATTGGCGGCGCTGGTTGTCGCCTTTGCGCCGTTTCCCGCTACCGGCACGCCGCACCCCGCGCTGCGTACTTTCCGCATCGAAGCCAGCCAATATGCCTATGATCCTGGCGAGATCAGCGTCAACCCCGGCGATACGGTGACGATTGAACTGGTTGCCACCGATGTAGTGCATGGTCTCTACGTAGACGGCTACGGCATCTCGGTCACGGCGGATCCCGGTCAGACCGCGGCACTAACCTTTATCGCCGATAAACCTGGCTCATTCCGGTTGAGATGCAATGTCACCTGCGGGGCAATGCATCCGTTCATGATTGGAAAACTAAACGTTGGCTTAAACTCGTGGCTGTATCGTTCGATAGGCTTGGCGTTCATCGGCGTTCTTTCATCTTTCGTCTTTATTCGTACAACGAAAGTGCAACGATGAAATCCCCGTGAACAGACTCGAACTCACCCGTTCTCCGCTGATCAAATCTGCGCTTAAGAACCGTTATCCGCAGTTGGTAGTTTTTGTGCTGATGCTGGCGGGATTCCTGTTTGCGATTGTGGCAGGTTTCATTGGGACTCCAGTCGGCAGCCACAACTTCAGCATCGTCTTTGTCTGGATTGCGTGGTGGGCAGTTCTCATCCTGGTTGCTGTGCCCTTCTTTGGACGCGGCTGGTGCGCCGTGTGTCCCATCCCAGTGGTGGGAGACTGGCTCCAGCGCGGCGCGGTGCTTGAGCCAAACCCCAATAAACCAAATTGGTTGAATTTGCGCGTTCCGGCAACATTCCGCAATATGTGGATGCAGAATATCTCCTTCACACTGGTGGCGTTGTTCTCGTCCGTCATCCTGACCACCCCGGTCGTAACATCGGTTGTACTCGCCGCGATGCTGTTCCTTGCGATTGGCTTGAGCATGGTCTTTGAGCGGCGCGCCTTTTGCCGTTATCTCTGCCCGGTGAGCGGGTTTATCGGTCTGTATGCCCAGACTGCGCCGATTGAACTGCGCATCAAAGACAAAAAAGTGTGCGTGAAGTGCATCGGCAAGCCCTGTTACAACGGTTCCGAACTTGGCGCTGGCTGTCCGTGGGATGTGTTCCCCGGCGGGCTGACCAAAAACACTTACTGCGGTCTGTGCATGGAGTGTATCCGCACCTGTCCGCACGATAACATCGCCGTCAACCTGCGTCCATTCTCGGCCGACCTCGCCAAACCATCCACCAAACTGGACGAAGCCTTCAAAGCCTTTATCATGCTCGGCGCGGCGCTGATTTATGCCTATGTATTGATGGGCTCGAATGGAGCGGTAAAACTGGCGGCGTACAATGTCTTTTCCCCGGCGTGGTTTGGGTATGCGGTGGCTTTTCTCACGGTTATTTTTGGTGTTCTGCCTGGTTTATTCTGGTTGGCTGTCAAGTTCACACCAATCAACCACGGAGTCACAAAGAATACAGAGAAAAGCATTTTAAATCTCCGTGAACTCCGCGTCTCTGTGGTGAAAAAATTCTCCATCGCTGCCACTGCCATCATCCCGCTTGGGTTGATGTTCTGGGTGGCGTTCAGCCTGTCCTTTGTATTGACCAACGCCGCCTACATTCTCGCCGCCCTCTCAGACCCGCTCGGCTTGGGCTGGAACCTGTTCGGCACAGCAGCCATCGCCTGGCAGCCGGTGCTCTCTTCGCTGGTGGCACCCGCTCAAACGCTGGCGCTCTTAGGCGGGCTGGTTTGGGCGGCGCGCACCGCGCAGAAGTCCGCAGTGGAAGCAAGGATTTCGTCTGTGCCGGTCATCGTTTATTGTCTCGTTGCCACGCTGCTCATGCTCTGGTTGTTGCTATGAAACGTTCGGAACTCCTCACCCGCATCATCATAATGGTATTCAGCCTCGGGGTTGTCGCGCTCCCGCTGGCGCTCTGGGCGCAGACTCCGCTCATCCATGCCAGTATGGCCGAGAGCGGTGGCTGGAGTCCAGATGTTATCCGTGCAAAAGTGGGCGAGCCCCTGCATCTCAAATTCACATCGGACGATGTTATGCACGGTTTTGCCGTAGGACAGATGGATTTGACGCCGGTGGATATCGAACCCGGCAAGGTAAGCGAAACCACGCTGACTTTCGACAAGCCGGGGATTTATACCTTTTTCTGTACCCGTTGGTGTGGACTGAACCATTGGCGGATGCGCGGCACGATTGAAGTGACCGGGGAAACAGACTCCTCTGCGCCTGCCTCGCCGCCCTTGTATGTGACTCTCGGCTTGAACCTTGATGCTCCCCACCCGGCTGATGTTGTGCCAGTTGCGAAACCATCGGCTCTGCACGGGCAGGAACTTGCCGCCCGGATTCCAGATTTACCAATTTACCAGTCTACCGATTACTACCGTACCCACTCCCCCTCCCAGGTTTTCCAGGATTTGAGCACTTCCGGGCTGACCGACTCCCAACGCTGGGATGTGGTTGCCGCCATCTGGCAGTCCAATACTACCTCTGAGGGACTTGTTGAAGGCAAAAAACTCTTTGCTCAGAACTGCGCCGCCTGCCACGGTGAAACGGGTGGCGGAAATGGTGTCTTTGCCGACGATCTTTCCGCTGCTGGCGAAGCCTCGGCTCAGACGATGAGCGGCGCGCAAGACATGATTATGCAAACACCGGCAAACTTCTCCGACCCCAAACGGATGCTCGGCGCAAGCCCGGCGCTCTTACAGGGGAAAATCCTGCGCGGCGGTATGGGGACAGGCATGCCCATGTGGGGCAGCATTTTCACCGATGGACAAATCTGGAATGTGATCACCTATCTGTACTCATTCCAATTTGATTATTCCAAATAGGAGGTACTCGTGAACAAAAAGAAACGAAGACAGCAAAAGAGACAACTATCCCCGCGGCTGATAGTCCTGATCGGTGGCGGCATCCTGCTCGTTGCGGCGGCGGTATTTTTCGCCTTCAGCAATAGTGGCGATGGCGGCGGGACACCTGCAATCGCAGTAGATCAACAAAAGATTGATTATGGCGATCAAAAATTTGGCACCAATCTTACGTTCACCATCAAAGTCACCAACACAGGTGACGGGACGTTACGTTTCAAAGAAAAACCGTACATCGAAGTACTGGAGGGGTGCTGACCTCCCGACTTAACCATCGGTTCGATGGTCCTTAAGCCTGGCGAAAGCACCATTGTTAAATCCAGTGTATTTATGATGCACGCAGGCATGGATGGCCCGCATAACTTCGGAGTGAATCTCAAGACAAATGACCCCGCCAATCCTGATTTGATTGTGAACGTGCTCTCCAATTGGATACCGTAATCCTGCCAAAGACAACAAAAGCGACGCACTTTTGGAGTGCGCCGCTTTTTGTTGTTTGTGGGATTTCTTATTTCATACTAGATTCTTCAACAAAGGTTCCATGCCAGGTATGCAGGAAAACCTGTCCGTTGTAGCCGTTGACGCTCAACATGCCAGCCACCTTGCCGTTCTGTTCAAAATCCATCGTGTAATAGCCGTAGAATTTTGTCGGGTCATCAGCGGCTGTCGCGCCCGGAATATACTGGTCGAGGTATGCCTGAGCGAAGCTGATAGCCTGTTCCTGTGTAACGGGCATATCAGCAGAGACATTTGCCGGGGTCGCATTTCCAATATTCCAACTACCCATCATCCAGCCGCCGCGACCACCCATCATTCCCCCGCGAGACATTCCACCGTATTTGAGATTCCACATCATGTTGGGACCATATTCGGGGTAAGCCACCTGCGTTCCAGAATCTGCCAGAAGTTCAAAAGCGCCCATCCCGGTACTTTTTTCCATCACAATGGCATAGGCGTTATTATCGAAAATCATGATTTCACCCACTTCCAACCCGTCGAGACCGGAATTTTTGATGTAGGTTTCAGCGGCGGATTTCATCTGGTCAATCGTCAGTGGAGCGGCATTCGAATAGGCATTGCCGCCCATCATGCCGCCGGAACCATAGCCTCCGACTCCACCCATCATGCCAGGCCCGTAGCCATTGTTGCCATAGTTGCCCATCATCCAGCCGGTACCAAAAGAAGTGGCGCGGGCAAACAAGCCACCGGCAAAAAAGATGCCGGCTGCCAGCACCAAAATGGCAAGCACAATCAGTGTATTTCGAACAATCGTGTTCATTGTTATTCTCCCTTTTCCCAATTATGCTTGCATAGCATCATCCTGATAAGCGAAAAATTGCCTACCTGCATGCAGGCAATAATGCCTATCTCGACTTAAGTGTTCTTTGAAAAAGGTGCGGATGCACCAAATAAAATGCCGGTGAGAATGGCTTGCACTCCGGGATACAGATGCCGGCAGATTAGCCTCCCGACGCGATCAATGATGGTAGTATGTCAAACTAAAATTCTTCTATCCAGAATTTTAGTTTGATAGGGCTGCTTACCCTCTTTAAATCAATCAGAGTTTGAAGCCACTTTTGTATCCTGGGGGTCTGTATAATACAGACATCTCATTTAGCAAAATATTTATCTGAAAAATAGCCGGAACTTCAATCCAGGACTTAATCATTATCCTTTGCCCTCTGGGTGTAAGGTCTTGGTAATCATAAGAACGAAACCATACGAATCACGTTTCGTTTTTTTATTTTCCGCGTTCGAGATAAAACACCAAATAGGCTTTGCCTACTCATCCCACTGCCACTAAAGCAAACCGTTGGGCGGCTCGTTGCGAAAGCAACAGTTAGCAGGTTAGGTGAAGTGGCGGCAACAAAACCAACCAAGATAAGGAGATCCCTGATGAAACTTACATTCCCTTCTCTGTGGGTACGGAGTGCCCTGCTCGTGGCCTTCCTTGCCGTCCTGGTAAGCGGTTGCCAGCCGGTTACCCCGACTGCTGTCCCAGTAGCTCCCTACATGAGGATGAACCCGCCACCCGATTCCGACAAACCCTTGCCGGTGCCAGCAGGCGATAACTCCTGCTGGATGCACAACGCCGCCAACATGCTGGCTGGCGCTGGCTATGGCGCCGGGACCACAGTGCAGGCCCGGGCCGATGACATCTTTGCCGACATGAACACGCAATACGGCACGGCCAACGGCGGCTGGCCCAGCGCAGCGCTGCAGTGGTGGCTGGCGTCGGCTAACAACACCTGGACGACCAACCCGTATACCGTAGTCACCGTTTATGGTGGCACGGGCTGCGCCCCCTGGGCCAACACCAATGGCGCCCGGGACATCGGCAACGAGCTTCGCAATGGCAACATGGCGGGCCTGGCCATCAGGTGGCCATTAACCGGACCCGGCTGCAATGGTGGTCACGCCATTACCCCCTGGGGCGACGACAGCACCAGCGTGGCAGCGCTCACCGCAAACCCCGGCGGGGTGCGGGTCACCAACTCGGACACCGACGTCGGTGGTGATGTCCAGGCCTACACCTATGACGCCTACACCAACCCCAACCCAGGCGGCACCAACGAAGGCAACGGCTGGTATTTCAACTACGGCGGCGACCACCCCTATATCATCGATATCGTCACCCTGGGTCCAACCACTGGGCCATCCGGCCCGAACGCAGTGCGGGTTACTGGCTCTTATAGGATTCAGCAGACTTCGGAACTGGCGGCCAGCGACCTGCATTACCGGGTCGGCACCGATGTCGATATCCTTACCTACCGGACGTGGCTCGATTGGCCAGGAACCCCCACCATCACCGAAAGCCAGCCGCGGCGTGAGCTGACTGTGGACTGGGTCTTTTCGGGAAAGAAGGTCCCCAAGGACACCTGGGTGACGATCAGCACCGAGTTCGTCGAGCCGTCGTGGAACTCCATCAGCTACCACGATGTGCACTTCACCTATCCCGACTGGATAGGCGTCAAGTTCCCGGACCTGGTTTGGAGGATGGAGTCGCCCCTGATCGACAAGGCGGAGTCGATCCTCAATGTCACCGGCGGCTACATCATCGGCAGCTTCGATGTCTCTGACCCCAAAACGCCCGACGCGCCGGCGGTCCGCTACCGTTTCGTGCACCAGTACCTTTACAACCAGTCGCCCGAATTCCACACTTTCCTGCTCAGTGGCACTAAAGGATTTATCGTCACCAACCTGCTCTTTGGTCACAGCTACGGCTACCCCACGGAGCAAGAGCTGTGGCAGTTCGAGAACTGGATGACCAAGTCAGGCGAGACATATACCCTGAGTGAAGAGCCGGTGAAGATCATCATTGACTGGAAGGGACAACTGCCCTATCCCGAGGGACTGAAGTAGGGCTTGACTTCCAAAACTGCAACGCGTCATTAAATGCCAGATAGGGCTAGCGGTTCTGCTTGGACCGTTAGCCCTACATTCATCTTTTACAAGAGAGCCGTCCGCCCGGCGTAGCTTTGCTATGGATACTCCTGGTATCTTCGGCAGAATGCCGCGTTCTCCTAGATGTTTATGTCGCCGGCCGCGGGATGGCGGTAT
>JBGPQJ010000162.1:0-7182 GCA_041488995.1 Anaerolineae bacterium | reverse complement strand
GCTGCCGCTATGGGCCTGGATCTCGCGTCACCTGAACAAGCGCTGGGCATATATCATCGGGATCGCTTTTCTGGCAGGAGTTCTGCTGGTCCTGGCGTCGCTGACGCCGGAGACCGGAATCCCCTTCATCATGGTGCTGTGCGTGCTGGCGGGCATTGGCGTTTCGGCCATGCACGTGATGCCGTGGGCGATCATCCCCGATGCGATTGAGTATGGCGAACTTCAGACCGGCAAACGCAACGAGGGCATGTTCTATAGCCTGATCACCCTGGCGCAGAAAGTCGCTTCGTCGATTGCGGTGCCTGCGGCACTGCTGGTCATGCAGGCCAGCGGGTATGTCTCCAACAGCACCGTCCAGCCCGACAGCGCCATTTTTGGCATTCGCATGGTGGCGGGACCCATCCCTGCTTTTGCGCTGTGTATGGGAATTTTGTTTACCCTGCTCTTCCCGCTGGAGCGTGAAAACTATGAGGAAATCAACCGCAAACTGGAAGAACGCCGCAAGGCAAAACTTGAATCTGCAGAATAGGGAGAGAACATGATCGAAGTCCGTCCCGTCCAGAACCATCGCGAGAAACACAGCTTTTTGACGTTCCCGTGGCAGATTTACAGGAACGACCCGCTCTGGGTGCCGCCCATCCTGTCGGAGCGCGAAAAAGCAACAGACCCCGCACGCGGACTCTTTTTCAAGGATGGCTACGCTGAATTTTTCATTGCCTACAAAGAGGGGCGGATGGCGGGGACCATCTGTTGTTCTCATGAGCGCGGCGGCGACCCGGGCGAGTGTTCGCTGGGCTTCTTCGAATGCATCGACGATTACGCCGTAGCAGAAGCCATGTTCCAGCATGCCGGGCGCTGGGCGCGCGAACACAACATGGTCAGGTTGTGCGGAACCTACAATCTTGACCGCGAAGATGCGCGCGGGATTCTCGTCGAAGGCCGCGACCGCCCGCCGGCTTTACTATGTGGGCACAATCCACCCTATTATGCGGATTTTTTCGAACGCTACGGCTTCGGCAAACGCCACGACGATGGTCTGGCCTACGCCATCGACATTGACCCGCAGGACCCCAAAATCCAACGCCTGTTTCGACTGGCTGAGCGTGTGCGCCAGCGCAAAGACTTTACCGTCCGTGCTGCAAATATGAGCGACCTCGATGGCGAAATCGACCGCATCTGGATGCTGCAGAACCGGGCGCTGGAACATTTGCAGGGCTTTATCCCCTACACACGCGAGTCAATTGCCGCCATGCTGCTGCCGCTCAAGGACATGGCTGACCCTGATTTGGTCCTGTTTGCCGAAGCGGATGGGAAGACGGTGGGCTGGTTTCCGGCCATTCGGAACTTCAACGAAATCCTGATCCATCTCAACGGATTGCGCTACCCCTGGGATTACGCCCGCGCACTGTGGTACAGAAATTTGAAGCCGAAGTGTCTCTCTGTTAAAAGCGTGGCGGTGCTGCCTGAATACTGGGATACGGGCGTGGCGATCCTGCTCTTTGCTGAAATGGCTCAGCGCGCCATCCCCAAGGGCTACCAGTGGGCGGATCTATCCCTGACCGGGGAGGACAACCCGGATACCTGGAATCTGGCTCACCATGCGGGCGCGAAAATCTATAAGCGCTATCGATTCTATAAGAAGGAACTGGCATGACGGGAAAACTTGCTGGAAAAGTTGCCATCATCACCGGCGGCACAAGCGGCATCGGGAAGGCGACTGCACTCCTTTTTGCCGGGGAAGGCGCGCTGGTGGTCTTTACCGGCCGGCGTGCGGAAATGGGTAAGGCTCTCGAAGCGGAACTCAACCGGGCGGGAGTCCGCTCGTTGTTCATCGAAGCAGATCACACCAAAGCGGAAGATTGCGTCCGTGTGGTGGACGAGACCCTGCGGATTTTCCATCGCCTCGATATCCTGTTCAACAACGCCGGCATCGTGACCAAAGGCACAGCAGAAACAGTCACGGAGGATGATTGGGCGCAGACGCTGGCAATCAATGTGACGGCGGTCTGGCGCATGAGCCGGCTGGTCATCCCGGCGATGCGCAGGCTGGGGCAGGGCGCGATCGTCAACAATGGTTCAGACTGGGCGGTGGTGGGGGCGAGGGATGCCCTGCCGTACGCCATGAGCAAAGGGGCGGTGGCGCAGATGACGAAAAGTATGGCACTCGACTACGCACATGAAAATATCCGTGTCAATGCAGTCTGCCCGGGCGATACGTTTGTGGAGCGCTGGCTGGAAAAGGGCTATTTCGAACACTCCGATCCGGTGACGCTGGAAGAGGCTAAAGCAGAATCAGCGGCCTATTTGCCCCTGAAGCGCTTTGCCGAGCCGGTCGAGATTGCGCGGGCGGTGCTGTTCCTGGCAAGCGACGATTCATCCTTTGTTACCGGTCATCTCCTGCTGGTGGATGGAGGAAATACGGCGCAGTAGCCGGGGTGAGCAACGCTTCTCCCGAATATTAGACTTGTATAAGAAAAAAGCCTGAGGGGGGTTTTTACTCTTGACAGGTGGTTAAGTCAGCAATATAGTTAAGGGGACTTAATAAATAGGTCAACTTAACTATGACAAGCCCCGACGAGCTTACTGAAATCATTCGCCAGTGGATGGACGTGTTTGCCACGCGCTCCATGCACGACTGGTCGCATTACGTCAAGACGACCGGCCTCTCCATGCCCCAGTTCGGCATCCTGATGCACCTGCATTACCGCGAACATTGCGGAGTGTCTCATATCAGCGAACGCATGGAAATCTCGGCGGCGGCCGCCAGCCAGCTGGTGGACCGTCTGGTGCAAAGCGGTCTGGTGGAACGCATCGAGGATCCGAACGACCGGCGCGCCAAACAGCTGACACTTTCCAAAAAAGGGCAGGCATTGATCGAAACCGGAATCACCGAGCGCTCACGCTGGGTGGGTGAACTGGTCACATCGATGACGCCTGAAGAATACGAGGTGGTTGCCGCCGCTCTTTCCACACTCACCCACGCGGCCCGCCGTCTTGAGCAATCCAAAGTAACCGGATGAAATCTTTCATTCCCCATCTGTCATTTACCGGGCGAAAGGAATAACCTGTGCAAGCCTCTCCTACCATGTCTCGAAGCATGCCCCGCAAACGCGAAAAAGGAAAATCACGTGGGGCGCTGGGACGCGCCATCCGCTATCTAGGTCACTACAAGAAGCAGGCGCTCATCCCTTACTTGTTCTTGATCATCGCCACCCTGTCACAGCTCGCCGTACCGCGCATGATGCGCAACGTCATCGACGCAGTGACGACAGGCTACGCGTCCGGGCAGGTGCTCGACGCACTGAAAAAAATCCCGGCGCCGCTCCTCGCGCAAGTGCTGCCCAAGATTCTGGAAGCGCTCAAGTATCCATCCACATGGACCAAAGAACAGCTCGTGGCACAGGCCACCGCGGATAGGGCCAATGCCCCACAGGCACTGCTCATCGCTGCGCTCTCCATTGTCCTGTTCGCGGCGATGCGCGGGATATTCGCATTCCTGCAAACCTTCTGGGCAGAGAAAAACTCGCAGGCCATGGCCTTCGACATGCGCAATGATCTTTTCGCCAAGGTCCAGCGACTTTCGTTCTCGTACCATGACAAGAACCAGACCGGTCAGTTGATGGTACGCGCCACCGATGACGTGGAAAAAGTGCGGCTCTTCATCGGTCAGGGCTTGCTGCAACTCTTAGGCGCCGTGCTCCTGCTCTCCGGCACGCTGATCATCCTGTTCAGCACCAATTCCAAACTGGCGTGGGCAACCGTATGGATCCTGCCGGTCGCCCTGATCCTGTTCATGATATTTGGCACCATCAGCCAGCCGTTATTTACCAAGGTTCAGATCAAGATTTCCGCGTTGAACACCGTCCTGCAGGAGAACCTGGCGGGCATCAAGGTCATCAAGGCCTTCACCCGTGAGAAAGAGCAGCAGGCAAAATTCAAAACAGCAGCTGACCAAGTGATGAACCAACAGCTCACCGTCGCGCGGCTGTTCACTTTCCTGATGCCGCTGATCTTCCTGATCGCCAACCTGGGACAGGCCGGCATCCTGTACGTGGGCGGCAAGCAAATCATCACCGGCACTTTAAGTATCGGCGAATGGCAGGAGTTCTCACTCTACCTCATGTATCTGTTCTTCCCGGTGGCGCAGTTCGGCTTCATCATCACCCAGATGGGGCAGGCCGCCGCTTCCGCCGACCGCATCTTTGAAATCCTGGACACCAAAAATGACATCGTGGACAAGCCGGGCGCCATTTTGCTGCCCGATGTAAGCGGCACGGTCAAGTTTGAGAACGTAACCTTCCGTTACTTCGGTGGCGGTGAGCCAATACTGAAGGACGTCACCTTCGAGGCCGAGCCGGGCCAGACTGTAGCCCTGCTCGGCGCAACCGGTTCAGGCAAGACGACCATCATCAACCTGCTGCCCCGTTTCTATGACCCAACCGAAGGCAGGATCACCATTGACGGGTATGACCTGCGTGACATCACCCTCGACTCGCTGCGCTCGCGGATCGGGATCGTGCTGCAGGAGACCACTTTGTTCGCCGGCACAATCCGCGACAATATTGCCTTCGGCAAAACTGACGCCAGCGATGAAGAAATCATCGCCGCGGCGAAAGCTGCCGCCGCACACGATTTCATCCTGTCGTTCCCGCAGGGGTACGATACCCCGGTCGGCGAACGCGGCACCACCCTGAGCGGCGGGCAGAAACAGCGCGTTGCCATCGCCCGCGCCCTTCTGCTGAATCCGCGCATCCTGATTTTGGACGACTCCACTTCCAGCGTGGATGTGGCAACCGAGGCGACTATTCAGGCCGCGCTCGACAAGTTGATGAAAGGGCGCACGAGCTTCGTTATCGCCCAGCGCATCAGCACAGTCATGAACGCTGACCAGATCCTGGTGCTCGACAAGGGCGAAATCGTCGCGCGTGGCAAACACGCCGACCTGATGGAAGACAGCCCGATCTATGCTGAAATTTACAACTCGCAATTGATGCAGGAACATCACGACGAAGTACACGCGCTGGAGGAGGGTTAACTTATGATGGGTGGTGGCGGCGGCGGACCTTTCCGCCATAGTATGCTGAGCCAGGAAACCAGCAAGCCCCGCGATGTCTGGAACACCCTCGGGCGCTTCGGAGAATATTTCGGCCAGTACTGGTATATGTTTGTTATCGCGTTGGTGTTGATCATCATCTCGACCTGGACACAGGTGACGACCCCCGAGTTGACCGGTCAGATCACCGACTGTTTTCTCGTTCCATCAGGCGTGGCGGCGTTTGCGCCATCCGCCCCGATCCAGGGGACACAACAAGCCCAGGCTTCGCAGAGCAATTGCTGGCTGGAGTCCGATCCTTCCACCCTAAGCGGCACACAGAAAATTATCGCAACATTTTACGGCCTGGGCGGATTCCCCCTTCCGACGAAGGGGATTTCTCAGGAGGAACGCATCGCCGGCCTGACCCGCATGGTCCTGATTGTGATCGGGCTGTTTGTTACGGGCTCTGTCCTGACCGGCCTGACCTTCTTCACGATGACCTGGGCCGGGCAGCATATGATCCGCGCCATGCGGGTCAATGTGTTCAACCATCTGCACCGTCTGTCGCTCAGCTATTATGCCGAGCATGAAGCCGGCGACCTGATGAGCCGCATCACCAATGACACCAGTGTCATTGAGCAGACCTTCTCATTTGCCCTGGTGCAGGTGTTCAGCGGTGCGCTCCTGCTGGTGTGGGTCGCGTACAACATGTTCACGCTGAACGTGCCGTTTGCCCTGCTCTCTTTGATGGTGACGCCGTTCATGATCATCGCCACGCTCTATTTCTCCGGCCAGGCGCGCAAGGCGTTCCGCAAGACGCGCGAGCAGATGGGGTCGGTGAACGCAGAGCTTCAGGAAAGCATTGCCTCTGTGCGTGAAGTGCAGGCATTCAACCGTGCTGAAGAGAACATTGAGAATTTCAAGATCACCAATGCCGCCAACCGCGACGCCAACGTGCGCGCCGTGTCGTTCACTGCCGCGCTTGCCCCAACACTCGAAGCATTCTCCTATGTCGGCCTGGCGACCGTCTCAAGCGTAGGCGGGTATTTCCTGTTGACCAACCAGACGCTGATGGGCACGACCGTTTCGATCGGTCTGGTCATCACGTTCATTGCCTACGTCCAGCGCTTCAATCAACCCATCCAGCAGATCGCCACGCTGTGGACCAACATTCAGAGCGCCATTGCGGGCGGCGAGCGCATCTTCAACCTGCTCGATGAAGAACCTGCTATCCACGACCAAGCCGACGCCAGACCGATGCCGCAAATCCAGGGCACGGTGGAGTTTGATCACGTCTCGCATGAATATGAAGAGGGTGTGCCGGTCCTGCGGGATGTTTCCTTCACCGCCCGGCCGGGGCAGACTCTCGCCATCGTCGGTCCGACCGGCGCAGGCAAGACGACCATCATCAACCTGCTGCCGCGATTCTACGACGTAACCGCCGGCGCAGTGCGCATTGATAATATCGATGTGCGCGAAGTCACCGCGGAGACCCTGCGCAAGCAGATCGGCATCGTCCTGCAGGATACTTTCCTGTTCAGCACGAGCGTGATGGAAAATATCCGCTTTGGCCGCCCCGATGCGACCGATGAAGAGGTGCTCGCCGCCGCCCGGCTGGCGCATGCGGATTCATTCATCGAACGCCTGCCGGACAAGTTCGACACCGTGCTGGGTGAACGCGGCTCCGGACTCAGCCAGGGACAGCGCCAGTTGCTTTCCATTGCCCGCGCCGCGCTGGCGGATCCCCGCATCCTGATCCTGGACGAGGCCACCTCCTCAGTGGACACGCGCACCGAGCGCTTGATCCAGAAAGCTTTTGACAAACTGCTCGAAGGCCGCACTGCGTTCGTCATTGCCCACCGCCTGAGCACCATCCGCAATGCGGACATGATCCTTGTGCTGAAAGACGGCCAGATTGTGGAACGCGGCAAGCACGACGAACTGCTCGACAGACAAGGGTTCTATTACGAGTTGTATATGAGCCAGTTCAAGAAGCAGGAAGAAGCCGTCGCGACAACCGCTGTCTCCGCCGTAGGCAATTAACATCACCGAACAATAGAAAATTAGAATGTCCGGCAGTTCTCCTTCCGGGGGGAGACTGCCGGACGATTTTTTATCAGCTGCGGCTAATGCGCCGCAATATACGG
>JBGPQJ010000161.1:0-7243 GCA_041488995.1 Anaerolineae bacterium | reverse complement strand
ATTGACCGGAGACTCAAGTTTTGGTACATTTGAGCGACCTGTCCGCGGCACGCTACCCAGCATTTGTTTTTTGAAAGGCATCATGCTTCTCAAACGTATTCAACTCGGTCTGATCCACGTGGCTGTCGCCATGACCCTGGTTCCCATCAACAGCACCCTCAACCGGGTGATGATCAAGGAGCTGGCGATATCGGCAACGGTGGTGGCCGTCCTGGCATCCCTCCCCTATCTCTTTGCCCCAATACAGGTGGCCATCGGCGCCTACTCCGACCGCCACCCCATCTTCGGTCTCAGACGCACCCCCTACATTGTCCTCGGGTTGATCCTGTGCGTGGTCGGGGTTGTGATTTCACCGCAGGTCGCTTACTATCTCGCCAACGGAGGCCCGTGGGGTTATTGGATCGCCGCCCTGGCTTTCGGTGCCTGGGGCATGGGCTACAACCTGTCCAGCGTTTCGTACCTGTCGCTGGCCGACGATATATCTGGAGAGAAGGGGCGCGGGAAAACCATCGCGGTCATGTGGTTCATGATGATCATCGGCATCATTTTCACCGCCATCGCCATCAGCCGGATGGTGGACCCGTACACCCCGGCTGCCCTGGAAAATGCATTTTTAATCATTGGCGCGGTTGCTCTTTTCTTGGGATCGCTGGGCTTGATCCGACTTGAGCCCCGTTCGTCCAAACCGGCGGGATCACATGGCAGTTATACCGTCAAAGAGATGACATCCGCCATCCTGTCCAATCGTACGGCAAAATTGTTCTTCATATATCTCTGGCTGTTGCTGGCGGCGATCCTTGGTCAGGATATCCTGCTCGAACCCTTCGGCGCACAGGCTTTCGGGATGAGTGTGCGTGCGACCACCCGCATTACGTCTCTGTGGGGTTCATTCGTGTTGGCGGCCATCCTCCTCGCCGGCGCATTGGAAGGACGGGTCACCAGGCGCATCCTGGCGCAGACCGGCAACACAGGCGCATTGCTTGGCTTCATCGTCATCATCGCGAGCGGTGCGATGGGTAATCTGAATGTTTTCTACACAGGAGTCGCTCTTCTGGGAATCGGGACCGGGCTTTCGACCGTCGCCAACCTCTCCTTGATGTTTGACCTGACCGTTCCGGAGAAAGTCGGCCTGTTCATCGGCGCGTGGGGTTTGTCGAACGCCCTGTCGCGTTTGACGGGTTCCATTCTGGGAGGCGTCGTACGGGATGTCGTTACACGGGTATCGGGTGATCAATTAGCCGGCTACATGGTCGTGTTTGGGATTGAGGCTGCCCTGTTATTCACCGCCATCCTGATGTTCTACAGCATCAACCTGGTTTCCTTCCGCAAGCAGGCGGAAGCGCCGTCCATTTTCGAGCGCGCGGCAATGACCGAGTGAGGATTCATCAATGTCCAAAAAAATCAACGAAAATGATTGGCTATCGCTGAGCGAAGCAGCAGAAGTCCTGGGTGTGCATCCCAGCACCATCCGCAACTGGTCCGATAAGGGTGCACTGCCCGTGTATCGCACCTCTGGTGGGCATCGCCGGTATAAACGATCCGAATTGGAGTTATGGGCGCGTTCCAAACGCCAGGAGCAGCGCGTAACACCCATCGACGTGATGCAGATGGCGGTGCGCCAGATTCGCATCCACATTGCGGAAGGCCGCCTGGAAGCTGAAGAATGGTATCAGAAATTAAATGACGAAGCCCGTACACAATACAGGTTGAGCGGAGGGGTGCTGGCGCGCGGGCTGATGAATTATCTAACGGCGGATGATGAAGGAGCGTCCTCGGAAGCTCGGTCGCTGGGTTATGAATATGCCTCCCGAGCGCAGCGTTATGAATTAAACAGCGCTGAAGCCACCGGCGCCTTTTTATTTTTCCGCAACATGCTTATTGAGGCGGTCATGCGCCAGTTTGCAGACGCCAACATTTCATCCGCACACGCCTGGGAACTGCTTTCCCGGGTCATTGCTTTCACCGATCAAATCCAGCTGTCCTTGCTGGACACCTTTGTTTCCTATGAAGTGACCCGCCATGGATAATCCTCATACCAAAAAAAAATCCACGCCTCGCGCGGTGAACCGGTTTATTATTCCTGCAATTCTTATCCTTATAGCAATCGCAATGGTTGTGGTTTTCGTGATCACGCTCCTGTCGGTTGCCGGCCTGACACCAGGCGCATAACCCCCATCCCATCCTCTGGAGGACCTTTAAATGATCTATCTCCCCTATTTGACATCTGCCACTGCATTTTTCTTAACCATCGCTGTCTTTCTCCGCTACCGGCGCAAAGGCGGCATGCATCTTTTGTTATGGACCTTTGGCATGTTCCTTTATTTTCTTTCGACCTTTTGCGAAATTATCCTGAGCATCGAGTTCAGCGGAGCGGCGCTCAAGGTCTGGTATATCGCCGGCGCGATGCTGGTCGCTGCCTGGCTGGGACAGGGCACGGTCCATCTTCTCGTCCGCAAGGGAAAGATCGCCATGACCTTGACATACACCCTGGCTGCCGTCTCGCTGCTTGCCATCGGGCTGGTGATGTTCGCCCCGCTAACCGGAGCCCAAGCTGGTTACGTAGTCAGCCATCCAGCCTCCGAGCAGTATAAAGAAATCCTGGCTCGCGGTGGGCTGACCATCGCCCTGACCATCCTGCTCAACATCTATGGCACGCTCACGCTGGTAGGCGGCGCGCTTTATTCCGCGTATCTCTTCTGGCGCAAGGAGATCCTTTCCAACCGCATGTTCGGCAGCATCCTGATTGCCGTCGGCGGGCTTTCACCCGCCATGGGAGGGTCCTTCCTCAAAGCCGGCCTTTTCGATTTTCTCTATCTCAGCGAGCTGGCAGGGATCACCCTGATGTTCATGGGCTTTCTGCTTGCCACTGCAGGCAAGGATGTTAAAGCTTCAGCACCCTAAGTCGTACCGGCTGATTGAAGACAATCCTTAAGATTTAACTGCTTCCTCAACTGTCCTGCCTAAATCGGCGGGGCGGTTTTTCTTACGACAATCTAACGAAATCAGCGCAAGCCCCTGTGCTATAATTTCCAATCCGAAAGGGCTTTTGCATGCTTTCCAAATTCGTCAGCCTGGTTGGGGGCGACCCCAATAAAAAAAATATCGAGAAAATCTACCCAATCGCCGATCAGATCAACGCCCTTGAAGCGCCGTTTGAAACGTTGAGCGACGACGATTTACGCGCCAAGACGGATGAATTCCGTGCCCGCATCGAAAGGGGCGAATCCCTTGATGATCTGCTGCCCGAAGCCTTTGCCGCCGTCCGTGAAGCGAGCAAACGCACCATTGGACTGCGCCCCTACGACGTGCAGATGGTCGGCGGAGTCGTGCTGCACCGCGGCAATATCTCGGAAATGCGCACCGGTGAGGGCAAGACGCTCGTCGCCACCCTGCCGTTATACCTCAACGCACTGACCGGCAAAGGCACCCACCTGGTCACGGTCAACGATTACCTCGCCCGGCGTGATGCGCGCTGGATGGGACCCATTTACCACGCCCTCGGACTCTCGGTGGGCATCCTGCAAATGGCAGCCATCACCGAGAACGGCAAGAAGGCGTTCGTCTATGACCCCGAGCGCGAATCCGCGCAGGAGGATAAGAATCACCTTCGGCTGGTGGACCGCCGCATGGCATACGAAGCGGACATCACCTACGGCACCAACAGCGAATTCGGTTTCGATTACCTGCGCGACAATATGACCTACAGCATGGATGACCGCGTGCAGCGCGGTCATCACTTCGCCATCGTGGACGAAGTGGACAACGTGCTGATCGATGAAGCCCGCACGCCGCTGATCATCTCCGGCCCTGCATCCGGCGACCTTGAATGGTACGGCAAGATGGCGCAGGTCGTCCGCGCCCTGCGGCCCGAGGATTGCGAAGTAAACGAAAAAGACCGCGCCGTCACGTTGACCGAAATTGGCGTCGCTCACGTCGAGCAGCTGCTGGGCACGCCCCTGCGCGACCCAGACCGCCCCGAAGATGTGACCCCCGAACAGGCGCGCATGATGGGTTACCTCGAACAGGCGCTGCGCGCCCAATATGTCTTCAAGCGCAACAAGGATTATCTCGTCCAGGCGGGGAAAGTCATCATCGTCGACGAATTCACCGGCCGGTTGATGCCCGGTCGCCGCTGGTCCGACGGCCTGCACCAGGCGGTCGAAGCCAAGGAAGGGGTGCGCGTCGAGCCCGAAAACATCACCTATGCCACCATCACCCTGCAGAACTACTTCCGCATGTACGCCAAACTGGCGGGCATGACCGGTACCGCGCTCACCGAGGCGGAAGAGTTCTTCAAGATCTACAAACTGGAAGTCCTGCCCGTCCCGACCAACCTCGAATACCAGGCGGTGCGCCCCGACTCCCCGCTGGTTGAAATCACGGCGAAAGACGATTTCGGTTACAAATACAACTACTTTGCACTGCGCGATGACCCGCAGCAGGAACCGCGTTATTACCGCCGCAAAGACTACCCCGACCTGGTTTACCGCACCGTCGAGGCCAAGCTGCGCGCCATCGTACTCGATATCCTGCGCTACCACGTGATGGGCCGTCCGATGCTGGTCGGTACGACCTCCGTCGAAAGCTCCGACCATCTCTCCCAGCGCCTGCGGGCCGAACCCGTCCGCCGCCTGGCTCAGACCCTGCTCATCCGCCACGCGTGGCTGGAACAGAACGACCGCGAAGAAGACGGGCGGTTGATTTCCGAACTCGTGCCGCTTAACGACCCCCTGGAGAAACTGGATGCAGGGGCTCTCCGCCAGCAGTTCGGACGCCCGCTCAACCTGTCGCTCAACGCCGAAGACGACTCCAACCTGGAAGTGTTGCTCGATTTCCTGAACCTCGACCCTGAGCACGCCCCGCGCTTAAAGGCTGCCCTGCAGGGAGGCGTTCCGCACCAGGTCCTTAACGCCCGCAGGCACACCGAGGAAAGCCAGATCATCGCCGGGGCAGGCGCCTTTGGCGCGGTGACGATTGCCACCAACATGGCGGGGCGCGGCGTCGACATCAAGCTCGGCGGTGACCTGGCCGAGGAAGTGGTCTCGTCCGTGAACCGCGTCCTGCGCAAAGGCGGGCACGCCGACCCCTACGACATGACCTTGCAGGAACGCCGCAAAGCCCTGCAGGAGATGGACCCTGCGCTTTACGGTATCTATGAAATCGAAGTCAGGTACTTTCTCCAGTATTTTGACGACATGGAGAAGGTCAAGACTCTCGGTGGCCTGCATGTCATCGGCTCGGAACGGCACGAAGCCCGTCGTATCGACAACCAGCTGCGCGGACGCTCCGCCCGCCAGGGTGATCCCGGCTCTTCGCGTTTTTATCTGTCGCTCGAGGACGACTTGATGCGCCTGTTCTCCGGTCAGCAGGTCAGTGGATTGATGCAACGCCTGCAGGTGGACGATTCGCTCCCACTGGAGAACCGCGTCGTCGGCAATCTGATCGAGTCATCCCAGCACCGCGTCGAGGGTGCCAACTTCGACGTCCGCAAGCACTTGCTGGATTATGATGATGTGCTTAACGCCCAGCGCAAGCGCATCTATGAACAGCGCGACCGCGTCTTCGTCAAGGAAGACCTTCACGAGGATGTGACTGAACTTCTGCGCGCCGAGATCCAGCAGCGCGTCCCCGAATCGCTCCAAGATCCGGAAGGGCCGTGGAAACTGCTTGCGTGGCTGGAACAGATCCAGCCGCCGTTTGGCATACAGGATGGCATCTTCCCGTCGTTCACCTATCGCCTCCTGCTCGACGAGCTGGCGGCTTCGCACGCACAGCCGCGCGAAGTGCTGCTCGCGCAGATTGAAAATGCCGTCGAGACTGAACAGGCACACTTCTTGAATACCCTCGAAGGTCAGATCGAGAACGCCGGTCTGGGCCTGGAGAACCAGCTTCAGGAACGGCTCGATTCGGTGGACACATTCCTGGAAGGGATAGCGGACAACAGAGAGAATGAGACCCGCCGCCCGCAGGAAATCCTGGAAGAACTGCAGTCCGCCATCCGCCTGCCCCTGCGCCTCTCTGCTGACCAGCTGCGCGACCTGCGCGAAGACCCGCAGGGACTCGAAGAGCCCATCAAGGATCAGATCGAGACGGTCATCACCAACCTGGCAGTCATCCGGGTGGTCGGCGGAATCGAATTGCGCCTGGGCGAACCGCTTGAGGCGAGCAAGGACCAACTTCTGCGCGAGGAATGGAAACTGGCTGCCGAGCACATCCTCGAAGCCACAACCAAAGGACTGGAAAAACGCCGCGAACGGCTGGTGGGCGAAAACGGGCAGATCATCCGCGACCTGGATACCCTGCTCGCTCGGGAGAATGTCACTGACCAGGACACGTCCGGCATAATCCGCCTGCTGGCTTCGCTCGCACAGGGCGTCCGCACCGCCTTCGACGCAAAGACTCACCGCCAGGTCCAGCAGGTCTATCAGCGATTCAGCTATGTATTTCATGCCGCTCATCTGCTCGAGCAGCGAGACCCGGCCGGGCTGACCGACGACGTGCTGAACCACCTCGAAGAAGCGCAGGAGACTCTCCGTCTGTCCTTTGGGCAGGCAGAGTTCACCCGGTTAAGTCAGAACGCAGAGCATGTATCAGACCTTGGGCTTTCTGATTTCATCCCTGAAACGATCCCCGCCGGAACGTCGTTCACCGACCTGACCGTTGAGGAGCGCAAGATCATCGAAAGCGCGCTGAGTAACCGCACCATGAACGAACTCTACCGCCGGATCCTGCTCGGGGCGATCACCGAACTCTGGGTGGACTACCTGACCCGTATCGAGGCGCTGCGCGTTTCGATCGGGTTGGAGGCCTACGGGCAGCGCGACCCGCTGGTACAATATAAGAGTAAAGCCTCCGAGATGTTCCAGGAACTTCTGCACGACATCCGCACGGCGGTTATCAGCCGCATGTATTCGTACCAGCCCCGCCAGTTCAGCCTGGCACAGATCCAACCTGCCGCTGCCACCGGTCCTGTTCCGGTTCAAGAAGGGACTCAACCTGCAGCACAGGCGAACGCCCTGACAAAGAAAAAGCGAAAACGCCACTAGACCCCTCTCCGGTTCCCCTCGCCTGGAGGGAACAGGTAATTACGCGAGGTCCATTTGGACAAGATCTTTGGAAAGAAAGTCAGGACTTGCGAATCCCTGCCCAAGGTGGAATTGCACCGCCATCTGGAGGGATCGCTGCGCGTGAGCACCCTGATCGATATTGCCCGGCAGCACTCCATCACCGTGCCGACCGAACT
>JBGPQJ010000160.1:0-7323 GCA_041488995.1 Anaerolineae bacterium | reverse complement strand
TTGAGGGGGACATATTGGGCGTGCAGGTCGACTAATGGGATGGTCATGCGAACTCTCCTATCTTGCGATCAATTTTCCGAAGGATCCTGGCTGGGTTTCCGGCCACAATGGTAAAGGCGGGCACATCGTGTGTCACCACGCTGCCAGCCCCGATAATGGCGCCTTCACCGATCGTGACTCCGCATAGGATGGTGGCATTGCTGCCAATCGAGGCACCGCAGCACACCCGGGTGGAGACACAGCTCCAATCCACCTCGGTCTGCAATCCCCCCGCCAGGTTGGTCGCCCGGGGATATTTATCGTTAATAAACATGACGCCATGACCGATGAAGGCGTTATCTTCGATCGTGACCCCTTCACAGATGAAGGTGTGGCTCGAAACCTTGACATGGCGGCCGATCCGGGCGCCTTTCTGGATTTCCACAAAGGTACCGATCTTGCACCCATCCCCGATCTCGCACCCGTACAGGTTGACGAAGGCGTAGATACGGACATCCTGGCCCAGCTTCACATCCGGCGCGATCCTGATGAAATCTCCGCCTACCATGGGATCTCCTCCATATGCCCGCTGTTGACCAGTGACTTTTGAGCTGCCTCCAGGACCTTGACCACATTCAAGCCAACCTCCCCGCCACTGCGAGGTTTTTCATGCTGGATAATGCAGTCCAGAAAATGCTGGCATTCCGTCTTGAGCGGCTCGACCAGGTGGATATTAGGGATCAGGATATCCCCATAGCGGTAAGAGAACTGGAATTCCCCGAAATTATCGCTGTACTCCGGAGCCTCCACCCCTTTGTCGTAGATCTTGATTTTTTCCAGACTCTCAATATCGTTATAGACGGCCATCTTTTTACTGCCCACCACGGTCACCCGCCTGACCTTGCAGGGGTCTAGCCAGCTTACATGGACATGAGCCATAATATTGTCTGGAAAGACCATGTTGACATAAGCCACATCATGGATGCCGTTGAAAACGCAGGAAGCGCCGTGCGCGCTGACCGCCAGGGGTAGCTTATTGAGCAGGAAGAGCAGGATCGAGATATCGTGCGGAGCCAGGTCCCACAGGACGTTCAGGTCCCGCGAGAACAGCCCCAGGTTCAGCCGGGCTGCGTCCAGGTAAAAGACCTGGCCCAGGTCGCCGCGGTCGATCAGTTCTTTCATAGCGTGGACGGCTGCATTGTATTCGAAGGTGTGCCCCACCATGAGCACCAGGTCTTTTTTCTCTGCCAGCTCAATCAGCTCTTCAGCATGAGCAGAGCTGAGCGTCAGAGGTTTCTCCACCAGGACGTGCAGCCCATGCTCCAGGCAGTCTTTGGCAATCGGAAAATGGGTTGAAGGGGGGGTGGCAATCACCGCCGCGTCGAGTTTCTGGTTGAAGAGGTCCGTGTAGTTCTCAGTGGTCAAAACGGTGGGATAACTCCTCCGAATTTTCTCGAGGCGATCCTGCTTAAGGTCGGCTACCATGGTCAATTCCGATTTAGAGATATCCACAAAGTTCCTGATCAGGTTTGGCCCCCAATAACCACTCCCGATAATGCCTACTCTTATCCTATCCATTTTCTCTCCCATCTCAAACCATATATTTACCTGATGAGTGATTAGAATGCGCCCTTGCGCGAAAGGATGACCAGGGGAGTCTTCAAGATGATCATCAGGTCCATCTTGAAGGATTGTTCCTCAACATATTTGATATCCAGTTTCATCATTTCATCAAAACCCAATGTGCTCCGCCCGCTAACCTGCCAAAGGCCGGTTATTCCGGGCTTGGCATCCAACCGGCGGTGGTACCAGGGCTTATACATCTCGACCTCATAGGGGATGGCCGGCCGGGGACCGACCAGGCTCATGTCGCCCACCAGTACATTCCAGAACTGGGGCAGCTCATCCAGGCTCGTGCGGCGTAATATCCGTCCCAGGGGTGTGAGGCGGCCGTCACGGGTCAGCTTCTTGATTACTTTATTCCCATTCTGTAGACTGGGCTGCCCTGGCCTGTCATTTTCAATCAGGGCCTTGATATATTCCCGGTGAATAGCAGGGCTGGCTTTTTGGACCATGCTGCGGAATTTATAGCAGGGGAATAGGACCTGCTTCCAGATTATCTTGCCATCCCGTATCTCACGTTTCCCACAGACCCGCAGCTGGACAAAGAGAGCCGGGCCGGGAGAATCCAGGCGGATCAGGATCGCGATCAACAGCATTAAGGGCGAAAGCAAGACCAGGGCCATGAATGCAGCCAGGATATCGATGGCACGCTTTGAAAAATAATATATAGATTGTCCGAAGGTTTGAGCAATCGGGAGAAGCAGAGTATTCCTGGCCTGATTCTTAACATCTGTTTCTAGTTTCATAGGGTCCTCCCTTCACATCATTATTTCTTTTTCGCCGAATAACCCCCGTACTGGTAATAATTTTCGGAAACGTTTTCTCCGGTGATGATCAATCCCAGGAGCTTTGCTTTGACGTTAGTCAGTTGTTCGATGGCGGCTTCCAGTTTTTCTTTTCCGATGAAGGCTCGCTTTACAACCAGTAGGACTCCGTCCACCAGGGGTGCAATGACGCTTGCATCGGTTACCGCAAGGACTGATGGTGAATCGAACAGGACGAGATCGTAGCTCTTGAGCAGCTCTTGAATAAGGGTCTTCATGCGGTTGGAGCTCAAGAGATTGACCGGTTCAGTTGTCGGCCGCCCTCCGGTAATGACCGAAAGACCAGGAAAAATGGTTGGCTGGATGGTATCATGAACCTTCGCCCTCTCAAGCAAGTAGTCAGACAACCCCAACTCGTTGTGCACGTTAAAAATCTTGTGGACAGACGAAATCCGGAGATCACCCTCAATCAGGACAACTTTCTTCCCGGACTGGGTTAGCAGGTAAGCCAGGCTGCTGGCGATCGTTGATTTCCCCTCCCCCCGCAGGGCGCTGGTTACCAGCAGGGTTTTACATGAGGAATCCTCGATGGTTTTCAGCAGGTTGGTTCTTAACCTTAGAAAAGCTTCTATATAGTATGAATCCCCATCCAGAGGGACCTGCCGGTGCTTCTTGTTGCGTTCTTCGGGAATCCTTCCCAGCATGGGCAGCCTGGCAACCGCCAAGATCTGTTCGGAGGAGAAGAGGGTCGTATCCAGGTTTTCAAAAATAAGGACAAGGCCAATACCTGCAATCAGGCTGACAATCAGTCCCAGCCCAAGGTAAAGCAGTTTATTCGGCTTCGACGGCGCTTGGGGGAAAGAGGCCGGGTTAACCACGGAAATCAGGTTGGCCTGAACAGCTTCCTTGGCACGGAGCTGTGCGTATTGGGATAATAACGTATTATATATTTGTTGTTTAAGATCGACCTCTTTGCCAACAGCTGCGATGCCAGCCGTGTCGGGTGGGCTTTTTACCTGAAGCTGGTTGTAACTAATTCTGGCCAGGTTCAGGTCGCTCTCGGCCTGATCGACCTGGATTTTGAGGATATCGGATGGACTCTTCCCGCTCCCTGAATAAAATTCGCTGCCTTGCGAGATGAGGATATTGCCCAGAGTGTTGGCCGCGGCAACTGCCAGGTTGGGGTCAGGATCCTCGACGGAGATCGTGATCAATTCCGTGTTGGCGATAGACTGTACGCTGATCTCGGGTGGCTGGAAAAGATTGAGTTGTTTATCCAGCTCATCCAATAGCGGCTGGCTGGTGGCAATAATCACATAGGTATTAATCAGCCGGTCGGCAAATTGGAAATCCTGATAAGTCGAGCTGACAGACGCGGTCGCAATCCGAAGCGTGGCGGTCGCCTTGAAAATAGGCGTCATCATCCAGGTTCCCACGGCAACTACCGTCATTGTTACCACAACGGTAATCACCACCACCCATTTTCGGCGCAGAATGATATCGATATAAGTCCTGAGATTCATCGTCCCTCACTTTAAAGATAAAAGAATAGAACAATAATTCATTGATACCCAATCTCGATTCTCGTTGTATGAACCCAAACCAGGGTTCCAGATGGACGTCGCAAATGTTTATTCGTGCCCATCATTCGAGTCAAGTTTTATTCCTGACTTTTATATGTCCTGAGTCGGTTAAAATACCTCCTTTTTAAAATTCACGTAATCGATGTTAGCTATTAGGTGCTGCGTTTGCGGGGTATCAAAGGAACCGATAGCGTTGGAACATGATGGCAATGCCTAAAACCCCTTCGGAAAGAGCTTCTGTTCTAACAACGACTCCGTTCGTAGCCAGTTTGGAGCTTCCCCATTCAAGAGAACCGGTGGGAAAAGCGATTTTTACCGACAACTCCTGCCCTTTTTTAATAAAACGGTTTAACAAAACGTATACGCCACTTGCGCTCAGGTTAAGTACGGTGGCATTCTCTTCAAATTTCTTTCCATCCAATGAATAACCTCGGACCATGGCAGGGTAAGCACATTTCATTCTTGGTTTGACGCGTCTTTCAGGGATTGAACTATTGCTAGGGTAGTGGTCCATATTACCTTGAGCCTTCCGGTAACAAACTGCTTCAATTCGGTTGGAGACAGTTGTATATAACTATAGCCAATATCCAGGTAGAATAAACCGTCGAATCCGGTATATTTATTGCGCAGCGTGACCTATTTTCCTCGGCGAATCTAGGCATATCATGACCATATAAGAAGGCACAAATGTGCCATACAATTTGACATATCGATCCAGGCGGAGAGGAAAACTCCGCCTGGATCGATATTTCTTGAAATGCAGGTAAGGTGGGTGTTAATCCAAGCCGTTGCGGTGGGCAAAAACCAGCAGCTCCAGCCGGTCTGAAACTCCCAATTTACCATAGATGGAGGTCAGGTGGTGGCGAACGGTCGTCTCGCTGAGGCTGAGCTGTTTAGCAATCTGGTAGTTCTTCAGTCCCTGTCCGATCTGCTGGATTACCTGGCGTTCACGCGGGCTGAGCTGGGCGATGCTCTCGGTCTGTGGGTCTTGCGTTATGAGCCGTTGGGCATTTGTCAGTCCGAAAAGCAGGTTCGCAATCATAGACCGTTCAATCCAGACTTCACCGGCATGGACTTTCTGGATGGCCTTGATAAGGATTTCCGGGGTTTGGGTCTTCATAACGATCCCTAAAACTCCCTCCTGGACGGCGTTTATAAGGACCTGGGTTTCGTCAGGTCGGGCAAGCAGGATGACTCGTGAGCAACTTGAGGCTTTGGACAACTTTCGGATGATCTCCAGGCCAATGGAGCTGAATGGATCTAAATTAAGCAGGATGATATCCGGTTTCTGAGAGGTAACAATCTCCAACCCCTCGTTGGCTTCACCGGCTTCACCCACCACCTTCAAACCCGGGTGTCTATCAAGGATGAGTCGTAGACCAGCTTTTACCAAAGTATGGCTATCGATAATGACGATGCGAATAGGGTCGACAGAAGAGGCCTTCATTTTTTTTCGTTTACTTCCGGAAAAAAGATTTCAGAAATTGATCGTTTAATAAGATCGCTAGCGGAATAATACACCAGAATTTCACTTCATTACTTGTAATTGCTGTAATGTAGCGAAAATAACAATTTGAAATACTCAACCAATAAACACGAGGAATAACCTCATAATCAAATAAATTCCCACCACCGGGCTAAGAAATTCCCTGCCTTCAACAAATACAATATACAGAAAGTGTATCAAATTACTACAAGTAAGTCAAATAAAACTATATTACAAATCTAGATCTCATCCAACTCCAAGGACAGCATCTCCCACCGAGTCTATAGAGCGGCACGCACAACCGGTCCCTGCCCAGCAGGCCCATTTTGAAGATGGTGTTGTACTTGGCGAACGGCCCGGAATGGATCTCCGCCTAGGCTCCTTGTTTAACTGTTGATTCTTGTTCATTAGATTCTCCTTTCATAATAAAACCACTGTCCTATAGCGGAGCCTCCAGCCGCAACCAAAAAAATATTGACCGCATCCTTGCTTCTGTGGCATAATAGGTTCAGCCATTGTGCTTAAAAATCGACAGAGCAATCGAGGCAAAAGTCAAACTTTTTGTGGCGTAAATAGCGCCTTTATAAACCCCTGAGTTGGGCAGACAAAATGCAAAGTCATTCTCTGTGTTTAATTGTGCTGGGTCTTCCATGGCGACCTCGTTTCTCCGTTGGTAATATTAGCTATCAACATTCCAGTGTATTTTTAGCAAACTCTGGATCGGATGGTTTTGTGTTGCTTATTGACAAAGTATCTTCGCGGTTGTGATAGATTCTCAAGGGTAATACTATAACAATCTCACTGACGCACAACGACACCTTCAAGCTCTCTAAATATCCCTAGAGGCGAGCGATGGAAATTCATATCCCCTATGGCAGCCAGATGATCGGGTTTCAATTGCCCGGAGCCAACCTGGCCGGTATCTACCAGCCGCTCGAGACGCCGGGATGTGATGACCAGGAGGCTGAGATTCGCCGCGCCCTGGCTTACCCGCTCGACCTTCCCCCACTGAACCTGATCGCCAAAGCCAACGAAAAAGTGGTCATCCTGGTGGACGACCACACCCGTACCACGCCCACCGACCTGGCGCTGCCCGTGCTGTTAGAGCAGCTCGACCAGGCTGGCGTGCGCAGCGAGGATGTGACCATCCTGGTCACCCACGGCACGCACCGCTTGAGCACCGAAGCTGAATTACGGCGCAAGGTGGGCGAGGCGATCTACGCCAGTTACCGCATCGAGCAGCACCGCTGCGACGACCAGGCCAACCAGGTGTATATGGGCATCACCCGGCGCGGCACACCGGTATGGGTCAACCGGCTGGCGGTGGAGGCGGACCGCTTAATTGGCATCGGTCACGTCGGCCCCAGCCCCTACGCCGGCTATTCAGGCGGGCGCAAGCTGATCGTGCCGGGCGTGGCCGCGCTGGATACCATCAACGCCAGCCATACCCACGTGGTGTTGGGCTTTCGCCAGTTTGGGCGGGTGGACGTGCCCTGCCGGCAGGATCTCGAAGAGGCGGGTGCGCTGGTGAAGATGGACCTGGTGCTGGACGTGGTGCTCTCCCAGGACGAGCGCATCGTGCGTGCCTTTGCCGGGACACCGGAGCGGGTGTTTCGCGAGGCCGTCGTTCTGGCAAAGCAAGTATATGAAGTGACCTGCCCGGCGCAGGTGGATTTTGCCGTGACATCCGCCGCGCCCTACGATATCGACCTATACCAGGCGGTGCGGGCGGTCGAATACGCCGACGCCTTGGTGCGCGAGGGGGGCAGCATCCTGTTGGTTGCCGCCTGCCCCGACGGGGTGGGGGGGGAGGAATTCTACCGCCTGATGGCCGACCGTTCCAAGAGGCCGGAAGATTACCTGCGCGACGTGACACGGCGCAGCGGTA
>JBGPQJ010000159.1:0-7331 GCA_041488995.1 Anaerolineae bacterium | reverse complement strand
TTTCTTTTCGTTCCGCTAATCTCAGAATAACCGGAGTATGGTTTATCATGACAGGTTGATCTGCAGGCGGGGCAGGTGGAATTGTTTCCACTGTGGTGATTTCGGGCGTGTCCGTGGAGGGTTTTTTTAGTTCAAATGAAAGGGGTCCCAGATTAATGTTGGCTGTGACTATTTTCCAGCCCGATGATAGGAGAATGATAATGACGATGACGGCAATCACTATTCCGATGACAAGAAAAAAAGTTTTTCTAGAGTTCATGATGTCACCCTCAGTTTGAATAATTCAGGATGAGTGCTTGGATTCCCTTGCTTTGCATTTTCCAAAAGAATGGCATTGACCTGCCATGGTTATACCATCGCCTCCTCCTGATGTGACAGAATGTAGCCGACTGTTTCTTCAAGAGTCAGGGTTGAATTATCAACCCACAGACCCACACCATCCAGTTCGGTCCGCATGATCTCATCCAGGTGTGCCCAGATATGTGCGACGGTTTTCTCCGGCCGGCAGAGGTCCCGTTCAAGGGCCGCCGGGACGCCGGGCGCAAGCGTGATGAGGCGCAGGGACAGACCCGGAACCTGCCGGCGATATTCCTCGACCCGTGCCCGGTCGATGACGACGTAATCTATGACGGGGGTGAAATCCTCCTGTGCAATAGAACACGCCAGCAAACATTGATTGCGCACATTGAGATGAATCTGGCGTTCCTCGTCATGGGGCGGCTGTCCACCCGGCGGGACGGAGCCGGAAACGATGAAATCCTGCAGCTGGTCGCCTTCGATGTGGACGCCACGTGGGAAGCGGGCTGCCAGCGTGCGGGCGGTGGTCGTCTTTCCAGCGCCTGGGATGCCGTTGATGATCCAGATTTCAGCCATGATGAAAGCCTTTTATGAAATATCCGTCTGGCGCCAGCCTGTGGGATGGTTATTTGAATTGTATTCAATAAATATATGTTTAGCGCGGCTGATCTGCACTCCGCCACCAGGCAAAGGTTGCTGCAAGCCCGACGATGAAAGTTAGCAATACCAAAATATAGCTGTGCATTCCTATCGGCTCTGCGCGCTGCCCATATACTACACTAAACATCAGGCTAAACAACCCGGGCACAGCCCATGGAACCCAATCGCCCCAACCCATCATACCTGCGACCTGGGCGAGGACCAGCGTGAAAAAAGCCCAACCCAGCGGAGGAAGGTAGCCGCGTCCCGCGCTGGCAAACAAAGCGACCAATGGCATAAGCAGAGAGGTCAGGAGAGCGGTAATCACAAGGGACCAAAATGATGTCCATGCCAACCCGAGAGACCAGCCTGGAATATTAACGGCTGCTCCAATCCCAAGCCCAATCGTGAAGATAAAGAGGGTGAGTCCCAGTATCCAGAGCGCAATCAATACAAACTTCGCGCTGACGATGATCCAGCGTGGCGTGGGAAGGGCTAATAATTCTTTCGCGGTGTGATCGGAAAACTCACGTCCAAAGACCCAGGCTGTTATAAACGCAAATAGCATTGCTCCCCCGGCTGCTGTTCCCAGCGAAAGGAATTCGAAATACGATGGCCAATCGGCCACCCCTTCGGTAAGCAGCCGTGCTTTTGCGCCGATCAACCCCATCGCACGCGCTTGCTCGGGGTCTTTCAAGATAAACATGAATAGTCCGTCTATGACGGGTAAAATCAAGAAACCTGCGGCTGTCCCCAGAGACACCTTGGAGCGGCGCGCCTTGAGCGCCTCGGCCCAAAAAGCAGAAAGAAATGACATCATTCGTTCTCTCCGGTTAACCGCAGAAAGTGTTCTTCGAGATCCTCCTGCACCACCGCCAGTCTGGTCGGGGGTGTCCCCGCGTTGACAAGAATGGTGGCCACCTCATCCGGTGCGTCGATGGCGCGCGCTTCGTTCAAGATAACCGCGTCTTTGCTTGCTTTCACAACAAAGCCAGCCTGGGTAAGTGCGCTTCGTGCGGCTTCCAGATTGCGCGCTTCGATTTCCAGGCGTCGCGAACGTAATTCTTCCAATTTGTCTGTCTCGAGTTCCTCCAGCAAACGACCTTTGTGGATGATACCAATGCGTGTGGCGAGGCGGTCCACCTCTGTCAGGATGTGGCTCGACATGAACACGGTCACGCCCTTCTCGTGGGCGAGGTTCGCTAATAGTTCACGGATCTCCACCACGCCTGCCGGGTCGAGTCCGTTCGCGGGTTCGTCGAGGATCAGCAGCTCGGGCTCGTGCAGAAGCGCGCGTGCCAGCCCCAGGCGCTGGAGATTGCCCGTCGAAAGCGTACCGGCTTTTCGATCTGCGTACTCATCGAGTCCCAGGCGCGCAATAACACGGGAGGTGGCAGCTTTGTCCGATAATCCCTGCAGGCGGCGGGCGATCTCCAGATTTTCCCTGACAGTCAATTCCGGATAGGCAACCGGCCTCTCGACCAGATGGCCGACCTGCCGCCAGGGTCCGCGACCGTTTGGACCAACGGTATGCCCCAGTACGTTGACCTCTCCAGCGCTCGGGTGAATCATGCCCAAAAGGGCTCGGATGGTGGTGGTCTTCCCCGCACCATTCAAACCGAGGAAGCCGTAGATTTCCCCTCGTTCAACCCTCAGGTTGACTGCGTCAACGGCATGCACCTGTCCGTAATATTTCGATAACCCGTTTGTTTTAATCGCCAGACTCATGCGACTCCTTCATATTACTTGATTAAAGAAAATATATCACGAAAAAAAAGAAATCGCGGCAGCATCGGTCATGGCAATCGTTACAATGGCAGCAGTATATCAGCCATCGTTCTGACCTGCAGTGTGGAAAACCCAGAAAGGGAGGTCAGCTCAGCTTCAGAAGCAGTTCCTCAACCTCCTCGCCTTGTGCGCTGGAAAAGAATTTATCCTCGCCGATCATTGAAAATCCGTTTTTTTCAAGTACACGGATTGATGCAATATTATGTTTTGCTACATAAGCATAGAGGGGGCGTACCTTTACATAACCCAGAAACTCTGACAGCGCCCGGGTGGCAATGCCCTTGCCCCAGAATTCCCTTCCGATCCAGTAGCCGATCTGTTGTTGACCGGCCTGATCCCAGCTCACGATGTTCCCTGCCACCTGCCCTTCGAAAAGGATGGTCTGTATGATATTGTTTTTATCAGCCAGGATCTTTGTCCAGTGCGCTGAGAACGCCTCTTTGTCCCTGGCGGGAAAGGCAGCCATTTGAGTTGCTTCCGGGTCGTGCTGCTGCTCGTAGAAAATGGTGAGATCTCCGTCCACCACATCCTGTAGGAGGACACTGCTTGTCCTGGGTCTTTTCCGTTCACCTTTTGGTATGTGTTTGGGCATATTTCTTTCTCTCAGAAGACTATGCTCACCCAAGGATCAGCGTTATCGCTTGAGGAGTGCAACCTGGTTACGATGATGCATTAGAAATCCTGACCGAAGGATGAAGCTTCTCTGCGGTTTATGAGTTATGCAACCAAATATATCTGTGTACAACAAGGGCAGCTTGCGTTATGCCTTTGGCCGCCGCATGGTTACAGCTTGGAACACCACAAAGAAAACAAACCCTGCCAGACACAGCCAGCCAACCCAGTCGCCCACCCCGCTGTAAAGCGTGTTGGATGATCCCAGGGGGACATCGGACACCAGCGCGAAAGCTGCACCGTCCGGCGAGCCATCCCTTAAGGCAAGAATATGTCCATAGGGGTCCACAATGGCGGCTGCATAAGCGACGTCCGTCTTCACCACCGCCACGCGGTTCTCGACAGCGCGCAAAACGCTCTGGGCGACCTGTTCGAGGGCAATACCCGGCACTTCAAGCGTGGGGACGGCAATCAACTGCGCTCCATTGTTGGCCAGGATGCGTGATGTATCCGTCCAGTGCACATCGTTGCAGATGATCGTCGCCAGGTGACCCAGAGGTGTATCGTAAACTGGATAGACGCCTGCCGTGATGATGGGCGGTTCGCCGGGCGAGGTGGGATGATTCTTCCCATAGATGTCCAGGAACTTTCCCTCGGGCGTTAGCATCACCATCTCATTGCGCCAACCGCGCGGGTCGTCCACGCCGTATCCGATGAGCAGGTACGCGTTCACCTCCGCAGCCAACGTTTTTAGTTCATCGGTATATTCCACCTGCGGGTCGAATCCCAGACCCAATTCGGGCCACACAACGAGTTGTGCTCCCTGCTGTGCGGCTGCGCGTGTCTGTTCGGCAAGCACCTTTAACCGCTGGGGCTGGGACTCCGGTGTATCCTGATGCCCTGGGACGGGAAAGTTATGCTGCACTGCCGCAACACGGATGGCTGGCGGGCGCGCTGGCAAGAATTGCCAGGGAGATACCGATCCAGATTATCAGGACTGCTCCCACCCCGGCGAGCCAGCGCAGGACCGCCTTGCGCTCCGGGGAAGGGGTTTCGTCCAAGCGCACCTGCGGTCAAATAGAAACAGCGCCCCCTGGGCCAGTGTGAAATTGACCAGCATGATCACAGCACCCAATCCGTAGATGCTGAAGATGGAAATGGGCTGGAGCATCCAGGGCTGCGTGTACATTGTCTGGGCAATGAAAGCATGTGTATTGATGGGCGGGATGAAACTGCGAATCATCTCAACACCCACCCAGTCAAACACACCTTCTAACACGAGCCAGCGATAGCCGGTTCGCTCGTGGAAGCGGCGAAGTCCCGGCACAGTCAATATCTGTATGATCACAATCACCACCACCACGATGCGGATGACCTGCGCGGCGGGGTTTCCCCCGAACATCTCCATTAGAAATATGAACAGCCATCCACCAACACCGATTGCGGAGGCGGCACCCGCCCATTTGACCGGGAATAGCCGGTGCTGAGCCACCAGCATGGGGACAAACGCAAAGAATGCCAGCGGCCAAATATTGAAAGGATGAAAAGCCAGGATGAGCATCACACCGGTCAGCACACTGAGGCCTATCCCCAGTGCGATTCGAAGGTATGCCATTCTTTTAACGGGTGTAACCTGGGAAGGGGTTACGGTTGTCATCGAACTACTCCTTTTTGACTGATGGTCTTATTTATGGTTTTCACCCTGTCCAACACGCAAGGGTAACGGGTAAATGTTTGGTGAATGCGGAACAATAGCGTTGCGAAGCGGCTTCGTATCACTCCAGTAAGGGGTGCCCATACGCTTTTAAAATGGCTTGAGGTAGCTGGCCTTTCCTTTTTATTATAAGTAATTTCATATTTGAATTGTCGCTGTTTCTCTTTTTTGCCTGTCAGCATACGCAAGATAGGATCGCACCAGATTGCGTCTTGTGAAATGCCCCAGTGTAATGAACTCAATCAGCATCGGTTTACCAAACAATGTGCGGGTGATTGCATTGATGCTCAAGCCCTTATTGTGTAATTCCAATACCCTCTCTCCCGTTTCTTCCAGAAATTCGATCTTGGCGGTCAAGTCTTCCCTGGGATTGTCTCTTGTTCTGGCGCATCCGGGAAACAGCCTCGTAAGGGGTAATACGGCAATCTGCTTCAGGGATGCAATGACCTGCCAGATGTCGCAACCCACCACCAGTGCCCGATCCCTGCCTCCCACGAATAAGTCGCCGGTGAAAAGCCAGCCATGCTTCTGTTCATGGATGCAAAGATGGTCAGGACTGTGCCCCGGTGTGTAAATGACCTGAAAACAATGGTTCTGGGTATTAATCAATTCACCATCTTGAACAGGTTGTCCATGAGATGACTTCGGCCAGCCCCAGAAAGCCCGGCGATATAACTGAAGCGGTTGAGCTTCACGCGGCTGTGCCAAAACGGGTAACGCAAGCGGATGCGCGAGGACTTTCACGTCTTTTCTTTGGTCCTGCAAAATCCCGTTGGCACCGATGTGGTCTTCATGGCTGTGGGTGTTAACGATGCAGGCGAGGTCTTCATTTTGAATGATTTCTGCCAGCCTAGTTGCAGTATGTGCGCAGCCGGTATCGATGAGCAAGCCATCCATCAGGTAAGCAGTCGTCCAATAATAGCCCCGGCCTGCGACTGTGCGGGCTGAGTCGATACGTGTAACGCCATCAAATTGAGTTATTTTCAGCATACGACAGTATATTCCTAACGCTGTTACTCCATTGAGCGCCCTTTAGGGTACCCTCTCGTGGGGGGAGGCTGGCAGCCATGGTTAGGAACCAGTTTAGTTATAAAGGAACAAGTATCCACCGCCCATAAGCGACAAATATAGCTAATGCTAAAAGAATGACACTCACGAAAATCTTAGGTTTTTCGCGACACTTGATATGGAAGAAAATTGAGAACAGCAGCATAATGGAGAGGATCACTGCCGTTACTGGCGTTATCCAGGTTGATGACCCCAAAACGCCCGGTAGAATTAATCCTATGGTTCCAATGAAAGTACAGATTGAAATAATAAATAGAAATGGTTGAGAAAACTTCCCCATCTTTTGAATCGCTTCTTGCATCGTTGACTGGGATTGACGAAGGCCGTGTGTATAGGAAACAGTAATCAACTTTATACCCAGAATTATTTGGATACTCCACAATGCGATATTCATCTTCATCTCCAAATGATTGTTCTCAGGTTTTATTCGCTTCGTATTTCACGTAATCGAGATATTTGTTCACTATCTTAAAGCCAATCGATTCATAGAGTCGTAGCGCAGGCGTATTCGATACCCCGGTAGAGATGCACACGCGGTCCATCCCGCGCGCCTGCATCCGACGCAAACTTTCGAGTAGCGCGGCGCGCGTCAATCCTTGCCGGCGGTAAGCCGGACGCGCGCCGACTGGACCAAAATCGCCGATCCGGTTGACTGGGTCAATCCAGCCATTCACGTACGCGGCGATGACGCCTTCCGGCGTGACTGCAACCACATCGAGATCGCGATTGTAGCCGGGCAGCCGCATAAAGCGTGCGTAATCGTCGTCGCTGATGTTGCCGACGGTCCACGGATTCCACACCTCGCGCTGGGCGGCGGCACGGTTTGAAATTTCCCCCGCGTCAGAAACTGCGCGGACTCGGCAACCAGCGGGTAACACCGAGTCGGGAATCGGCTCGTCCAACGAGCGCAGCATATTAACCTCGGCAAACTCGCCACTATACCGGAACCCGTGCTGCCCCAGAAACACCCTTCGTCTTCCATTGTCCTGCCGCGCACCGGAAACAAGACTTCCGCCCCATTGTTTCGCGTCGCGCTTGCGGAGTTCGGTTAGACACGTTTCCGCCCAAGCCATCGCCTCAGTTTCGATTCCAGACCATTCATACTCCGGCAACACCTGCCAATCGAAAGATGGATCTTCGCCGAGAATCGCATAGGCGACCAACTTGCCCTCATCATTGTGCCAGAGGCGAATGTGTTCTTGTGGATTCAAGT
>JBGPQJ010000158.1:0-7363 GCA_041488995.1 Anaerolineae bacterium | reverse complement strand
GCAATCAATACCCCAAAATCCAATTCGTCGCAAGGCAAACAGAGGAGGTGACCCATGATTGATTATTTTGTGGCATTACTGGTTTTAGTGGCGGTGATCGTTTTTGGTGCGCTGATCACCATAGGAAACGAACGGCAAAAGCGGGAACTCGCGCACATTCGCGAAGTCGAGGAGCAGTGGGCAGAGCAGGATCTGCGCATCAAGCGCGGGAAGCTGTCCCGCGAGACCTCGATCGAGGATCCGGAGGCCTGGCTGAGCGCGGCGGCCTCTAAGGCGCTGGAAGTGCCCGTGGTGCTGGTCGGCATTGAAGCGTTCGAGAATCCGGATGCGGTGAGCTTTACCGATTCGGAGAGCGGGCGCCGGTTTGTTTTCACCCTGCTGCCGCCGGCCCATATCCGGAAGCTCTCAAAGCAGCGCAAGTCAAACCGACTGGGCGCCCTGCACCCGTTGCTGCCCTTGAAGCGGGGGGTGGAGGTGGTGGAACTGAACATGCTCAATGGCGGGCTGCTGCTCGACCTGGAACTACCGCACGCCTGGAAAGCCCTGACAGGCAAGGACATGACCGCCGAGAGGCTCTGGGCATATATCTCATAGACAGATTCACATTAGTTTGAACAACATAGAGGGTGCCTGGAAAGAACGTTCAGGCAGCCCATGATGAGCGAAAAAGAGACAAAACAGGCAAGACAAAAAATTGGCAGCCGGGTAGCTGCCAATTTTTTCATAGTATGGGCAATACTCACCAACTCCTGTAGTTTGCTAATCGGGAGTTTTTACAATTATTGAAATTGGCGCGGACAAATGAAGATCTGACGGGGAGTGACCAAATTCGTGGTTTATAATTGCACTGGTTTATAGTAATGGCGTAACGATAAAAAGTTGGTACAAAATGACATCCCCCATGGATATTCCCATTCAAACCGCTAGAAAAGGCCAGAACAGGGCGACTACAATTGCCCTGTTAACTACAGGCCCTATTGACCCCAACAACCGCGCCATCTGGGCCGGGGTGGATGCGGCCTGTGCCACGTTTTCGAATCGGGATCGCGGTTGGGCAGCCAACGTCCGCGTTACTTGGACCGGGGAGGATGTGACAACCCGGGATTGCGGAGTCAATCTCATCTGTTTTCCGGGTCGCCTGGTGCACTCACCGGTTGGGTTTGAGTCTCAGAGAAATATCATCTACGACATGGTGGATAAACAGACAGTCGATGGGCTGGTAGTGATGGGGGGGCTAAACGCCTGGTTGAACCTGAATGAAACCTACGCCTTCCTTGAAAAGTTCCAGCCCAGGCCAATAGTCACCACCGGTATTGTGCTGGAGGGTATTCCCGGCGTGACGGTGGATAATTATCACGGCATGTACGAGGTGATTACGCACTTGGTGACAGTGCATCAGCGCCGCCGGATTGCATTTATTCGCGGCCAGGCTGGGCACCAGGAGGCCATCGATCGTTATCAGGCCTACCTGGATGTCCTGGAGGCGCACAACTTTCCCCACGACCCGAAACTGGTCTATCAGGGTGACTTCAAGGAGAGCAGTGGGGTTCAGGGAGCGAAAACCCTGCTAGATGAACGCCAGGTCGATTTTGACGCGCTGGTGGCTGCCAGCGATAACATGGCCATCGGCGCCATGAAAACCCTGCAGGCGCGCGGCTTGCGCGTACCGGCAGATGTGGCAATTGCCGGGCTGAACGGTGAGGAAGAAGGGCTGGTGGTTAATCCTCCGCTGACCACCGCTCCGCTCCATTTCTATGAACAAGCCTATCAGGCTACCCTGATGGTGCTTGCCATGCTGGACGGGAAGGAAGTTCCTCCCAAGGTGATTTTGCCCACTCACATGGTGGTGAGGCAGTCCTGCGGCTGCCCAGACCCGCTGGTCACTCACGCCAAAGCCATTCCGCATACCGAAAAACTGGATTCGTTTACGGATGAAATTCGCCTATTGCAAGACCTGGTCTTTGGCACAGAATCGTCCCTGGAGATACCCACTAATGAACCGGTGTATCAGGTTTTCCCGCCACTGCTAAAGTCATTTCTGGATGAAAGCCGGGGCAAAAGGCAGGGTGAGTTTCTCCATTTATTTGCTGAAGCCATCCAAAAAACGGCTCATTCCAATGATGCCTTCCCGCGTTGGCACGAAATTATTTCCATCTTGCGCCAGTTTGCCATCTCGCAACTGACCGATACCAAATCCCGGTTGCGTGTTGATAACTTGGTGCAGCAAACGCGCGTGATCCTGGGGGAGGCGTCCCGGCGGCACAATGCTTATCAGGTGCTCCAGGCCGATGAAAAACTGCATGTTTTGGGCGAAATCAGCCAGGGCCTGAGCGTTGTTACCAATCTCGACGAACTGACCGATGTTCTGGAGCGCTCCCTGGAATTGCTCAACATTCCACGTTGTTACCTGTCCCTGTATGAAAACCCGCTTGAACCTGAAGGATTGGCGCGCTTCATTTTTGCTTATGAAAACCACCGCCGGGTGCCTGTCGAGCCGCACGGACGAGTCTTCCCGGCCCGCCAGTTGCTCCCCCCGGGGCTATTAACCCTCGAGCGCCAGCACAGCCTGGTGGTGGAACCACTTTTTTTTCGGGATGACCAACTCGGTTACGCCATCTTTGAAGCTGACCCGCTCGAAGAGGCCATCTACGAAATCCTGGGTGGGCAAATCAGCGCCTCGCTGAAACGCACCATCTTGACTGAACGCAACATCCACCTGTTCGATGAAGCGGTAGAGGCGCGTAAAACCGCCGAGCAGGCCAATTTGCTCAAGAGCCGTTTCCTTTCAATGGTCAGCCATGAGCTGCGCACTCCGCTGGCCCTGATAGTTGGCACCATTGAAATGATGCTTCAGGAAGAAAAATCGGGCAGCAGTCCTCCGCTACCTGGTTCTTATCGCAAGGATATGAATAGTATTCACTCCAGTGCCAAGCATCTGTTTCGCCTAATTGGTGATGTGCTTGACCTGGCCAGTAACCAGGCCGGGGAATTGCGGCTGGTCTTGGAGCCCCTGGATCTGTCTTCCTTGTTTGTTGAGGTGGCCGGGCTGGGGCGGGCCATGGCGCGAGAAAAAGGGTTGGAATGGCGTGAACAGTTTCCGCCTGGCACCCTGTCGGTGATGGGGGACCGCACCCGCCTGCGCCAGGTGACGCTGAATTTGTTGAGTAATGCCATCAAGTTTACCGAGGCTGGCTACGTCTCGTTTACAATCCACGCCGATGATAAAACCGTGCAGGTGGAAATCAGCGATACGGGGATGGGTATCCCGGTGGATGAACAGGATGTGATCTTCGATGAGTTCCGGCGTTCCCAACGCAGCGTGGCGCGCGGTTATGGCGGGATGGGGCTGGGGTTGGCAATCGCACGCCGGTTGATTGAACTGCATGGAGGCCAGATTGGCGTCCGCTCAACGGGCGTAGAGGAAACCGGCTCCACCTTCTATTTCAGCCTGCCTATGATATTAGAATCACGATCCACCCATTTTGAATCGAGAAATCCGCACCGAAATATTGTGCTGGTCTTGAGCGAAACCCCATCATCCCAGTTGGTACAACACCTCCTTCGCAAGGGTTTTGACGTGGAAACCATGGATGTCTCCAACCAGGTCGATTGGCTGGCCCGGGTGATCTCGCAGTTGCCCGGTGCTGTGGTTCTGGATTTTCAACCTGCCACAGAACGAGGTTGGGAGTTGATGCAGTTGCTTAAACAAAACCCTGAGACGCGCGATATTCCCGTAGTGTTTTACAACCTGTCGGCTGAACTGGCGCAAGGTGCCGTGCTTGAAATGGATTACATCACCAAGCCCATCGGCAGCGCGGAACTCTCCCAGGCTTTGGAGCGCTTCGGGATGAAGCAGAAAGGCGAGCGCCGTACCATCTTGGTGGTGGATGATGACCCTGATGTGCTTGATATGCACGTGCGGATGCTCGAAAATCAAGTCAGCTGCCGCCTTCTCAAAGCGCGGCATGGCAAACAGGCTTTAGAAATGATGCAGCAGGAAAGCCCGGACCTGGTGCTGCTCGATTTAATGATGCCCGAAATGGATGGTTTTGAAGTCTTGCGGGTGATGCGCGCCCAGGAGTCCACTCGGAACGTGCCAGTGATTGTGCTGTCAGCGCAAATTCTCACCGCGCACGATATGCTCAGGTTGCAGGAAGGGGTGGCGGCCGTTTTGGGGAAAGGGCTGTTCAGCGTCGATGAAGTCCTGATGCAGGTGGAAACAGCCCTGAACCATAGCAAACGCCTGGGCAGTCAGGCCTCGCAAACGGTGCGGCAGGCCATGGCTTACATCCATGAGCATTATGCCGAACCGGTGTCGCGGGTCGAGTTGGCGCGGCATGTGGCCATGACGGAACGTTATCTGACGCACTGCTTCCACCAGGAGATGGGCATTACACCCATGGCTTACCTCAATCGTTACCGGGTAAAATGTGCCAAATTGCTACTGGAACAGGGCAAGCTGAATATCACCGAAGTGGCGCTGGAGGTTGGGTTTTCTGATGGCAGTTATTTCAACCGGGTCTTTCGGCAGGAAGTGGGAGTGGCTCCCGGCGCCTACCAGAGGGGGAAACGACCTGAAATGTAAGGCAAGCGTGATCCGCTCGAGGGGGATTATATTCATTTTGTCCAATAATCCAAAAGCAAGCTCCAATTTTGCAAGACTTCTGCGGTAGTTTATGCCAAACTAGGGTGGTGCAGAAGTCTTGCCATTAACCTGAGCCATTCTTTTTGTTGTACTTATACCGTCTATGGCATATCATAATCAAACAATTGACCGGTTGTGCGTCATTGGGGAAGCTGACCCTTTTCTGGCTCAGCTATTGCAGCGTTTTGCTGAAAAGAGTGGTCTAAGGATTCAACACGCCAGCACAGGACCGGATGTTCTGGAATTGGCGAAAAGAGGATCGGCCGTTGTCATCCTTGACCCGGAATTACCGGGCAAGGTGCGCGGCTGGGAGGCGGCCCAGATGCTCAGGGCCGGCCGCCAGACCAACAGTACCCCGATCATTATTTGTTCCTGGCTCAAGAAAAATGATGCGGTCGCGCTGGCAGGACAGGCCTCAGCCTATCTGCAAAAGCCTGATTTGAGCTATGCTGATTTTATAGAGGCGTTGAATGCTGCCGGTGTAAAAATACCACTGCACCCGGATCACTCGCACTAGTACTGCGACAAGTTAAAGTACGGTGTAAAAGTGCCGGTTTTCGCCTTACAACTTAAAAAGCTGTGGCACCAGAGTTGTTAACCCAGCCTGATAAACTTTCCGCCCCTCAGGCCGTGGGACTACTGGCTTTAATGAATACGTTGATTTGGAGGCAGAAATGAACTCAAGAGAAAGGGTCCAGCTTGCGCTGAACCACAAAGAAGCTGATCGTGTTCCACTGGACCTGGGCGGTTGCGGCCAGACCGGGATGCATGTTTCCACAGTCTATGCCTTGCGCCAGGCCCTCAAGCTTGACCCGCCCGGCACACCGGTCAAGGTGGTTGAGCCGTTCCAAATGCTCGGCGAGATAAAGCCTGACCTGCGCGCGGCGCTGGATGTGGATGTCATCGGCACGAGCGGGACCCTCAACTTTTTTGGTTTCAAAAACGAGGGCTGGAAACCCTGGATCACCTTCGATGGAACCCCGGTGCTGGTACCCGCATTGTTCAACACCGAACCAGACGAAAAGGGCGAAATTTTAATGTACCCCCAGGGTGACCAATCGGTGCCGCCCTGCGCCAAGATGCCCAATGGCGGGTTTTATTTCGACTCAATTACGCGCCAGCCGCCTTTTAACGATGCCAGTTTAAATGTTGAAGACAACCTGGAAGAATTTGGACCAATTCCCGATCTGGAGTTGGAACATCTCAAACAAGAAGCCGAAACCCTGTATGCACACACCGATCAGGCCATCGTGATGGTGCTGGGTGGGATGGCGTATGGTGATATCGCCCTGGTTCCGGGACCAACGCTCAAGGATCCAAAGGGCATTCGCGATATGACCGAATGGTATATGAGCACAGTGTCACGCCAGGGCTATATTCGACAGGTTTTTGAACGCCAGTGTGAGATCGCGCTGGAAAATCTGCCAAAGATCTATGCTGCCGTGGGCGACCGCATCACAGTGGCCTGGGTCAGCGGCACTGACTTTGGTGCTCAGAATAACTGCTTTATCTCGCCCAAGACCTTCCGCTCGCTTTATAAACCTTTTTATCAGCGTGTCAATGATTGGATCCATCAAAACACAACGTGGAAGACCTTTATTCATTCCTGCGGTTCCATTCTCCCCATTATCCCGGATATTATCGAAGCCGGATTTGACATCCTGAACCCGGTGCAAACCTCGGCGGCGAATATGGATCCGACAGTGCTGAAGACGCGTTTTGGCGACCAGGTCACATTCTGGGGGGGAGGTGTCGATACCCAGAGGGTTTTGCCCTTTGGTACGCCGGATGAAGTGCGCGCGCAGGTGCGCGAGCGCCTGACAACCTTTGGGAGGGGCGGTGGGTTTGTCTTCAACCCAATCCACAATGTTCAGGCCAAAGTCCCGATTGAAAACTTGATGGCAATGTATGAAACCGTCCGTGATTATGGGCAATATTGAGTTTTATGCTGAAAAATACCCGGGATTATAGTTCCCAGTGCCGGACTTTGGTTGACCACTCGATCGCACTGGCAGGATAATAAGTCCAATAATCCAAAAGCAAGCTCCAATTCTGCAAGATTTCTGCAGGTATTTGTGACAAACTATAAACATCCGGGATGGTGTCAGCACGCATGCTTCCAAATATCGTTTTGAAGTAACCGTGGTTAACATCCGCCTGGAATGTGTTTCCAACCTGTCGGATCGACAGGAAGTTCATTTCACTTGAGAGGAGAAAGACCTAATGAAACGTACTTTGTACTATTGCTTGACCACCGTGTTGCTGGCGGCTTTTGTGCTCGCCGCCTGCGCTCCAGCTGCTCCGGCTACCAAGGCGCCTGCTACGGCTGGAAAGCCTCTGTTTGTTGTGATCAACAAGAGTGCTGACCAGCAATACTTCATCGATCTGCAGACTTCGTTCGTCGATACAGCCACGAGCCTGGGCGCAGATTCGAAGAAGTTCGATGCCAAACTCGACCCGAACCTGGGTGTGAGCCTGGTAAATGACGCCATCTCCGCAGGCGCCAAGGGCATCGCCATCACCGTACCCGACCAGACGATTGGCCCGGCCATCGCCAAGGCCGCCAAGGATGCGGGTGTGGTGCTCATCGCAACTGATGACGGCATCAAAGATGCCAATGGCAACCCCATCCCGTTCGTTGGCTTTGATGGCAAGGATATGGGCAAGAAGGTAGGCGAGGCCGCCGCGAAGCTGCTCACTGACAGCGGCTGGCTGAAG
>JBGPQJ010000157.1:0-7366 GCA_041488995.1 Anaerolineae bacterium | reverse complement strand
GTCACGACCGTGGCGGCAGGCGAAGTCACCCGAGAGCAGCTCGGCCTGTGGATGGCAGGCGCCCACCCGGAATCAGCATAAAACCTGCAGAAAATACTCAAGCCTCGGTTCTCACAGAAACCGAGGCTTTTTCTAAGCAAACGACGGAGAGCAGTTACAGAGGGAACTTATCCGGCGTGATGAGCGTCAGATAAAACAACCGGCTTATTAATATCATTGATTCTTCGTCCAAAAGCTGATGTAGAATCAAAGCTGGAAGGAGAAAGAGAATGTTGAACCGATTCTTCAGTATTTTGTTCATCGCCCTCGCGATAATTCTCACAGGCTGCAACCTGCCTCAAGAATCCCCCACGCCAAACGGAGCCAGTATTGCATTCACCCAGTCGGCTCAGACCGTTGAAGCACGCCTGACCGAGCTGGCTTCATTCAATACACCCGCGGCGACTATTCCGCCGACGCAGATCAATGTGGCGACCAGCACGCCCATCCAGGCGCCTTCCAGTACGCCAATTCTGGCAACTGTAAAGCCTCCCACTCCGGCTCCGCTGTGCGACGTGGGCGCTTTTGTGGCGGATGTGACCGTACCGGACGGCACCAAGTTCAACCCAAACACACCGTTTACCAAAACGTGGCGGCTAAAGAACGCAGGAACCTGCACATGGACCACCTCCTATGCGGCAGTGTTTGACAGTGGTGCACAAATGGGTGCCTCCTCTCCGGTAAACTTGACTCAGAGTGTGCTGCCTGGCAACATGGTGGATATTTCGATCAATATGACGGCGCCCGCGACGAATGGCAGTTATCAGGGAAATTGGAAACTGCGCAATGCTTCTGGCGTGATCTTTGGCCTGGGCAGTACGGCAACCAAAACCTTTTATGTCACCATTGAAGTCGGCAACACCAACCCGGCAACGGTCTATAACTTTGTCGATAATTATTGCTCGGCGCAGTGGTCAAGTGGAGCGGGTGTATTACCCTGCCCCGGCACGACCAGTGACAGCAACGGATTTGTTGTGAAGCAGACCGACCCGAATCTTGAAACCGGGGCTGTCGAGAACGAAGCCGCCCTGTACACCCATCCCCAGTGGGTGGATAACAGTTACATTTCCGGACGCTACCCGGCCTACAACATCAAGGCAGGTGACCGCTTCAGAGGTGTCATTGGCTGTTTATATAATGGTTCCGCATGTAATGTTCAGTTTCAGTTAAACTACGTCGCCGACGGCGGTTCCGAACAGACTCTGGCATCCTGGAACCAGACCTATGACGGAAGCATCGAGAAACTGGATGTGGATCTTTCATCGCTGGCAGGAAAATCGGTGATATTTATCCTGCGGGTCAACGCCAACGGTCCTTCCAACCAGGATTGGGCGTTCTGGCTCCAGCCGCGGATTGTCCGCTGAAATCCAAAGATCAGGTCAGGGAGTCGCTCAAAACGACCCCCTGATTCCTATTGCATCCGTAAACCAACTGTCAATTCAAAACAGTCCATCCACAACAAATCTGCGTTTCGCATATCAAAACCACCTTTTCTGGTTATGCCTGCCTTTAGCGATATAATTGAACAGGGTTTCCATTTCCGCGCATGACCAGGCGGTAAATGAGGCTCAGATTGGAGAAAAAATGAAAAAAACCAAGACCTATATCGCTCTTGCCGTCGTTCTGGCGGCAGCGGTCATCTTGAGCGCGTGTGGACCGGAGCCTACTCCCCCGCCGCCTACGCCCGACCTGAACGCCTTTGCGACACAGGTCGCGGCAACCGTGCTCGCCCAGGTTGAAAAAACCGCCGCGGCATACACCCCTCCGGCCACCAATACACCCGAGGCGACCGCCACACCCGAGGCGACCGCCACACCTAACGTCACCACCACACCTGCCCAATGTGATGAGGCAAAATACGTTTCCGATGTGACCGTGCCGGACGGCACTCAGATGACCCCCGGGCAGAAGTTCGTCAAGACCTGGCAGATCAAGAACACCGGTACTTGCACCTGGGCAGCAGGCTACACCCTCATCTACGGCTATGGCGAAAAAATGAGCGGGCAGGCAGTAGCACTGACCAATGACGTCCCACCCGGAGGCACCACTGAGGTTTCCGTCAACCTGACCGCCCCCAACAAAGTGGGCAGTTACACAGGAGCCTGGCGCATGTCAAACACCAAAGGCTACCCATTCGGTGATTTCTACACCGTAGTCGTCACCGTCAAATAAGCAAGGAAGTGTGACTGCATCGCTTGAATCACAAATAAAAGAACAAGCCCATCGACTGGGTTTTACCCTGGTGGGCATCACAACCGCCGAACCTCCGCCCCATTTTCCAGTCTACGAACAGTGGCTGGCAATGGGGCGGCAGGCTTCTATGGACTATTTAAGCGATGCCCGCGTCCGCGCAAAACGTGCCAACCCCAGACTGATCCTACCCGAATGCCAGTCCATTGTCGTTTTGGGACTCAGATACACAAACCCGGGGTTCGCTGGGGAAAACGAAGAGAAGAATCCGCTCCCGGGGCAAGTAAATGGGCGGGTTGCCGCCTACGCCTGGGGTTCGGATTACCATCTGGTGATGCCTGAAAAACTCCAGGCGCTGGTGAAATTCATCGAAACACAAACCGGACAGGCCATCCCCAATCGCTGGTACACGGATACCGGTCCCCTATTGGAGCGCGATCTCGCCATGCGCGCCAGCCTGGGTTGGATCGGCAAAAACACCTGCCTGATTAATCCGCAGCACGGGTCATATTTCCTGCTCGCTGAAATCCTGCTTGTTTTTCCGTTGGAACCAGATGCGCCTTTTGAAACGGATCGTTGCGGCAGCTGCACGCGCTGCCTCGACGCCTGCCCGACGAACTGCATCCTGCCCGACCGGACGCTGGATGCCCGCCGCTGCATCTCATACCTGACCATTGAGAACAAGACCGAAATTCCTGAAAATTTACGCCCGGCAATCGGCAACTGGGTCTTCGGCTGCGATATTTGCCAGATGGTTTGTCCTTGGAATCGACGCTTCGCCGCATGTGAAGGCGATCCCGCACTTGCTCCCCGCGCCCGGGTGCCAAATCCTGATCTGGCTATTGAGCTGTCCCTCTCACCGGAAGAATTCAACAGAAAATTTAAAGACAGTCCCATCAAACGTGCTAAACGGAACGGTTATTTGAGGAATATCGCTGTCGCCCTGGGAAACATCGGAGATAAAAAATCACTCTCCATACTCGAAGCATTGAGTCAAGACCAGGAACCGCTGGTCAAGGAGCACATCGCCTGGGCGATTGATAGAATTCGAGAAAAGAAAAATAGTGAAAGCGATGCCTAGACTTCTTATTGCCACTGAAAACAAAGGTAAATTGCGCGAACTCCGGGAATTGCTCTCTGACATGCCAGGGATTGAATTAGTGCTGCCGTCACAACTGGATATCGCCCTGAAAGTCGAGGAGACCGGCTCCACCTATGCTGAAAATGCAGCGCTTAAAGCCAAAGTATATTGTGACGCCAGCGGGATGGTCACGCTCGCGGATGATTCGGGGCTGGAGGTGTATGCTCTTGACGGTGCCCCGGGCATCTATTCCGCCCGTTATTCCAGCAAGCCCGGCGCAACCGATTCAGACCGCCGCGCTTTCCTTTTAGAAAACCTCCGAGACAAACCTCGCCCATGGCTGGCACATTTCCACGCCGCGATCGCGGTAGCTGTGCCAGGATGCAAGATTCGCATCGCGGAGGGAGATTGTCCGGGCGAAATCATCCCTGAAGAACGCGGCGCAAATGGGTTCGGTTATGATCCCATCTTCCTGCTGCGTGAACAGGGACACACCATGGCAGAATTGAGCCAGGATGAAAAAAACCGCTTGAGCCATCGCGCCCGGGCAGTTAAAAATGCCGAATCAATTCTGAAAGATGTTCTGGAAAATTAGTTTGAAAACTCCATCTTTTTGAGAGCCTGGGGGCTTTATTCACCCGGACGATAATTAATCCCTTCGATAAAAGTTGAAAGCACGTCAGCAACTGCCTTCGGTTTCTCGATCATCAGCATATGGCCGGCATCCGGGATGCTGACCAATTGGGCGTGCTTGATAGACGAAGCCAGATATTCTGAATATCGTGGCGGGGTCATCCGGTCATCCGCGCCGCATAACACCAAAGTCGGCACGTGGATTTTTGCCAACCGATCCATGACATCAAACTGGTTGCACGCCAGAAAATCCCCATGGAAGACCGTGGGTCTTGTCGCTGCCATGCGTTGCATGGCAAGCAGCTTCAGATGTGGCTCAATTTTAGGGCTGAATGCCATCTCTGCTATCACCTGGAGTGCATGGGGAAGAGTTGCAGGGCTGGCAGTGTTCTCTACAAGATCTGGGGAGACTTTCAGGCGCGCACCGCCGCCGATTAACCCGAGAGCAAGCACATGGCGGGGATGGTCCAGGGCAAGCGTCAGGGCTATGGCAGCCCCCAGCGAGTGTCCGATGATGATTGCCTTGTGAATATGCAGCGCGTCCAACAAATCAAGGATACACCGCGCATAATCGGCAACAGACTGGCGCCCTACACCATCGGATTTGCCATGACCGGGTAGATCAGGGGCAAAAATACGCTGACCCACCAGGCGGCGGATTTCAGGCGGCCAGTGCAAATGATCTCCGCCCGCCCCATGGATAAGAATGATGGGCGGGCGGAGGTGTTCCTCTTCAAGATGAGAAAAATAGTATTGTGACGCAGCAACAGGCATGACTGAATTTTATCGCTTGCTGTGGTGTAAACGGTCGACGGCGTCATCGCTCAGAGGGATGAAGACCTGCACTTTCGTGCCCTTGCCTGGGACTGAATCGATGTGGAGCAGGCCGCTTATCAACTCAGTACGCTCCCGCAGGTTGACCATCCCCAGGCTGCCGCGCTTGTCATAAGTCCGGTTGACTGCATCCACATCAAAGCCCAATCCATCATCAACAATTTCAAGCAGCACGATTTCTTTCTCCAACGACCGCAGGCGGATCCAGATATGAGGCGCCTGGGCGTGCTTGCGGGCATTGTTGACCGCCTCTTCGGCGATATAGAAGATCACACCCTGTTTACCCAGCTCGAGTTCCGGCAGAATACTCTCCTCCACTTTGACCAGGACATCCTGGCCATATGTTTCTTTAGTCTTTTCCGCTATTGCCTGAAGCGCAGCCACCAACCCCTGCGATTCGAGCACAAGCGGGCGCAGGGTGAAGAGCATGTGACGGATTTCCTTGGTCGTGCGCCGGGCAAGGTCTTCGATTTTGGTCAGCTCATCCGCTGCTGCTTTAGGGTCACGCTCGATCATACGCCGGGCGAGGTTAACCCGCATTGCGATGGCCGAGACGGACTGGGTCGGACCGTCATGCAGATCGCGTGCCAGCTTTTTTCGCGCCTCTTCCTGCACTTCCACCATGCGGTTCTTTTCATCAGCCAGTTCCTGGTAAAGCCGCGAGTTTTGAATGGCGATCACAAGCTGGCTGCCGAGGATATCAATGACATCGCGGCGATCGGGGGTGAAATAATCAAGGTCGGGATGACCGAATATCATCACACCATAGACGTTGTAACCGGTGCGCAAGGGGAAGGCATAGATGGTATTACAACTGCGCAGAGCAACGATGTGCGCCAGTTCCTTATCTCTGGATGCGGATTTGGCCAGCACTGCATCACCGTCGTTAATTACCTGTGCCAGGATCCCATCCTGCCCAGGAAGTTGGACGCGCATATCGGCGGTCGTGAATCGCCGCGCAGATCCAACGATGAGCGTATCTCCCGAGAAGAGTAATACCGCAGCGACAAGGCGGTCCTCAGGTCCACTCTCAGGATCGGTGCTCAGGGCAGTGAGACTCAAGTCGAGGGCGGATTCTAGCACGCTGTGATAGTTGAGCGTGGCGGTCAGCGTGGAGGTCAGGCTGTATATGGTGCGGACGCGCTCATTTTCCACACGCTGCTGTCTTTCGCGTTCTTCGATAGTTTGTTTTCGAATCCGGCGCAGGTCTCGAAGCATGTTGTTGCTGATATAGCCAAAAAGTGCTCCCAATCCCAGGGTGAGCAGCGCAACAATCAGTGAAAACATGAGGAGCGTTTGATTGAAACCCTGACCCAAGGTAAATATGATCTCAACGAGCGCCATCACCCCGGCAACGGCGAGCACACCTTTCCACTCAAAGTAAATCGTGGACGAAAGGATGGGAAGCAGAACCACCCAGAAAACAGGGCCGGCAAAACCCCTGTGCATGATGAAGAACAAGGCGGCAAAACAAGCGTCAAAACCGACGCTTAATTCACGGTGGCGCACCAGGCGCTTATTCACTCCCGCCAAGTAGGTCAGGGCAACGTTCCAGAAGACAAGCAAAATGAGTAAGTAGTTGGGAGTAGCAAGAATTTGCCCGGCGATTGCCAGGGAAATTATCAAACCTACGATGACAATCCAGCGCAGGGATATGACAAACCAGTCAGCGATGTAAGGAGAATCTGACGTTCGCATATGTTAATAATAATCCATTAACCAAATCCGCGGGGGAGGAAAAACATTATAAGCAAAAGATGAGCATGGTATAGCGAAAAAATCTCACCAGCGCGGGTCAGGCAGTTTCCATTTGAGTCGCAAGTGCCATAGCGGGGCGATGAGTGTGCGAATGACATACTTGGCGACGATCACTGAAAACCAGGAACCCCCCTCGCGTTTGTGGACGCGAATCATTTCAGGCCAACAATGGTCATTGGCGATCATGGTCTTTGAATCCCCATGCAGACGGAAGTTCGCCCATACCTGCCGGGTATAAAGCAGCGGGGCATATTTGGCGATGCGCACCCACAAATCATAATCCATTGCAAAGAAGAACGATGGGTCGAGCGGTCCCACTTTCTGCCAAAGGTCACGCCGGAAAAAGGAAGCCTGTTGTGGAATGTGCACATATCCCCTCCGCAGACGGCGATAATCAGTCTGGGCAGCAGGAAAACGTCCGATCACCTTTCCATCATCATCAATAAAATTAGCATCGCCGTAGACCAGTCCCAGTTCGGGATGTGCTCGTATCCATTCAACTGCTTCACGAATCGCGCCGGGGGCATATGTGTCATCGGAATTGATCCAGGCCAGAATATCGCCAGTCGCGCGTGCGAACCCTTTGTTGATGGCATCCGTCTGCCCGCGGTCTTTCTCGGAACTCCAGAAAGCCAGCCGATCTGCATATTTCTTTATGATTTCCAGGCTGCCATCGGTAGAACCACCATCGATGATGATGTATTCGATGTGCGGGTAATCCTGCTCCACTACTGAGCGGATAGTCGCTTCAAGGAACGGGGCTTGATTATAGGAAGGAGTGACAATGGTGACGAGGGGTTCTTTCACTTGTGCATGACCTCGTAGATATTC
>JBGPQJ010000156.1:0-7402 GCA_041488995.1 Anaerolineae bacterium | reverse complement strand
TCTCCGGAAACATGGATGCCGTTATTGAACAAACCGATTACTCGGTGGAGATCAAGGGTGAAAATGGTGATTATGCCGGAGCCGGTATAGCCACCGCACAGGCTGTCGAATCGGTGAATGTGAGCGACTTGCTCACCAGTCACCCCGACCTGATCCTGCCAACCGTTCCGGCCAGTTACTCGCTGCAACCACAAGTCGAGTTAGTGGGAGACAGTATGACATTCACATGGCAGGATTCCAGCGGTCACATGATCACCTACCAGCGCAGCCCTGCATCATTCCAAGGGGGGATGCCTGGCAGCCAGGAAGGTAGCAGTGAACGGCCTATTGCCTCTGACGGCCAACCCACACCTATAATTCATTCCGGAAACGGTTTCATTGCAATGAGCGGGTATAGTGGCCCCATATTAACGTATGACTGGGAAGCTGGTGGTTACTTCCATGAACTCATTATAACGGACACCGCCCTGAGCGAAGCTGACCTGCAAGCCATGCTACCCTGAATTAGTTTGCTAAATACTCCCAAGCAAATTTTCTTTCCAGAAAACTGGAATAGAGTTTGAAGCAGGGGGCTTTACGGCGCTGTTTCGGTAAAAGAATCTTGTGAATTAATTCCCAATATTGGATTCCCATCAAAATAGTGATAGTATAAGACTTATAAGATAGATTAAATCTTAATAAGGGAGTTTGCCATGCCTGGTCCAGGAACACACGTATTGGTTTCAGACAAAGTCATAGAACAGCTTGCAGGAATGAGGAACTGGAGGTACAGGTCACCTGCGGATGGTCCAAACCCAACCCTGCCCCCTGACCTGGCGGAGATTGCTGCTAAAAACCCAAACTATTATGCCCTGGGAGCGGTAGGACCTGATTTCTTCTTCTTCCTGCCCGATTTCAGAAACCATCTCGCCAGTCCGCTGATCGGTGTTGTCCATCTGCTGGACGACCTCTATGCGAAATTAGACTCATGGATTCTCGAAGATTGGGAAAGATACTTCGGACCCGGCTCCGAGAATGTTGATGAAGCCATCAGCCGCCTGACAGGCGATCTCTCCTCTGTGGTCAGTGAAATTCTTGGAGATCTGGGCTCGTTGCTTTCATCCGCGCTCATCGACCTGGTGGCTCAGTCACACGATTGGTGGGGGCTTTTTTCTCTCGGGCTCGATGTGGGCTACGACAACAAGGATTTCTTCTGGTCGGATATGCTGCACTATCGCAAAACCAGCCTGTTTGCGCATAATTTGTGGGCCATCGCAGAGGAATGGGCCGCGCGACCGGAGGAGGATGCCGCCCTGTGGAGTGACCGCCTGAAAGCTTATGCGCTCGGCTATATGACCCACGTTGCCACCGATACGACCGGGCACGCCTTTGTAAACGAGAAATGCGGCGGCCCATTCCGCACTCACTGGCAGCGACACCATCTCATCGAGAACCACATGGACGCGAAAACCTATGATGATGAGCATGGCACCGACACTAATTACAACATGTTCACCGAATCGGCCCTGCACTATCGCATTGCCTTTGGTGATGACGGGGGCAAACCCACAAGGACCCTCCCGCCTTATAACCCCGGGGATCACTCCATTCGAGGGCTGTATGTCTGGCGCAGAAGTATCGATCTCGATTCGGATCTGCCCGAAGAACTGGCTACCCTGCTCTTCGACACGATGGACCGCACTTACCAGACCTCCGTCCAGGCTGGCGACCACGACGTAGACCGCAACTCGCCCGATATCATCCCGGGCGGGGACGGCCGGCCGGATATTGGCACGATCCAGGAGACCTACCACACCCTGTTCCGCTACTTGAAGATGTCAACCCTCGATGGGTTCAGTCATGAGAAGCCAGCGCCCCCCGAGGTATTCCCCAACCTCGATTTTCCGCAGCTGACCGATCCGCACGATGACGCTCCTGGCGAGGGGGATGATGATATGTCCTTTTGGGATTGGGTGCTGGCCATCCTCAGGTTCATCTTCTGGCTAGTGGCGGTGGCTGTCTGGCTGGCAACCGTTCTGCCCGGGGTCATTGCGGACCTGGGAAGTTATGGGCCGCGCGTCCTGGCCTACTACACCATCGAGCTGCCCCTGTTCATGATGCTCAAGGCTGAACGCGCCGTGATGGTTATGACCGGTTATTTCCACCCGATGCAGGACGAGATCGACATGGGGCTTGTGCAGATCGGCAACAATAACCACGGCAACTTCCTGAACGTGCTCTCGTCGGTGGACGATATTCTCGGCCTGGGCCTGGAAGTGGGCGCCTCCCCGGCCGAACCGGTGCCGGATGCGCACTTCCCGCACCAGACCAAATTCGAAGACACCGGCGTACTCAACAGCCTGCTCAATAAATCCTCCGAAGAATATCACCACCCTTGGGCTTACCCCGAAACCCCGCTGGAACTGTGCCACACCTTCGCTGGCCCCTGGCAAAGCGGAGACCTGCCGCACAAATTGCTGGAGAACGCCATCCCCACCAATGAAGGGTTGGTGAAAAAGTACGCAGCAGCGGCGGATCCGTTTGAGACGGACATGATCTCCTTCTCCAATGTTACCGCCGAGCAAAACCTGGGCGACCCGGTCAACTTTTCTTCCTTTTTGATCTGGCAGTTGGCCCGTCGCGAACTCAAAAACGAGGTCCCCAACTGGAATCTGGATGCTGATCGGGGCTATGGTTACAAGTGTTGGGATTGGAACCGGCAAGCCAAAGACGGGCCGGCCGCGCTTATTCTTTCCGACACCGAAGGTCACCCATACCTGGCGCCCTGCACACCGCCTCCCCAGACCGAAGAAACCCCGGGGTACAACCCGGACTTACCGTTGAAGCTCTATTACCTTGACAGAGAAGATCCGGGCTGCGACATACAGGTCCAATGCCCGGATGTGAAAACAAAATGGCCAGGGAGAGGCAATGGTATGAAAATGAAGGCCTTGCCGCGCGCGCGCAAAGGAAGGCGTAAATCATGAACACTAATTATCAAGCCCGGCGCCCCGCACGAGATTGCACCTGCAAGTGCCATGACGAGCCAAAACCGGTGCACTGCTGTGAATGTTACGCCAAAGGACATGAAGATTGCCAGTGCGGGCAGCAAAAACACTGCTGTGGTGAACCCCAGCACCCCAACCGGCCTGATTCTCCCAAGGCGCCGGGCTGGGAAGCGGGCGACAAACCCCCTGCCAACCCTCTGACGGGCGCTACTGATTTCGGTGACTTGAAAGGAAAATTCAACCAGGCTGTCATCAACATCATGCGTGAAAGTGGTTCCGTCAAAGGCCCCAGGTTCGGGCAGCGCAAGGACGAATACCTTCCTTACCTGTTGATCCGCGCCGACGCTGGTGATCGCGGCAAACGCCCGTTGACGATCCCCTTCTGGGAAAGCCCCGACATTTTCGTCGCCCCCAATATGAATGCCAGCTCCGCACCGGCAACCCCACCCACTCTGGGCGGTATGGCCAAGGCAGGCGCGCCCAACACACTCTGGGCGCATGTCTGGAACCTGGGTCGGGCGCCGGTCTACAACACGCGAGTTGAATTCTACTGGTTCAACCCCACCCTGGGCTTCAACCAGGCAGCCGCCAATTTGATCGGCGTCACCTATGTCGACCTCGGCAGCCGGGATAGTGGGCACGCCCACCGCATCGTCAAATGCCCCGAAACCTGGGTGCCCTCCTACGTCAATGGCGGTCACGAATGCCTGGTGGTCAGGCTGTTCGAACCACTCACCGACCCGCTGGGCCTAGCTCCCTGGGATGCCGGCGACGATCGACATATCGGTCAACGCAACATTTCAGTGGTCAACGCCGCTTCACCCGCTCAGCTTGATCTGCGCATCCGGTTGGGCTGTGGCGTGCAACCCGGCAAGGCCGAACTGCTCATCCAGGAAGCCGGAGTGAAAGAGTTCAACTGGCTCGCCATCTTGGAGAACAAACGCAACCACGGCTACCATCAGGGCACCGACCTCCGCAAAGTCGCCGGGTTCATGTACCCGACCCTGGTGCGCGCGGACACAGACACCACCAGCCTGCACAACCTCGACCTGCATGACGCCTCGCGTCTGCTCAATCACCAATTGACTTTCGAGCGCGGTTGCGACGAGTTGGAAATCCTGTTTTACCTGCACGTTGACGGGCTGAAACCGAAAGAATGCGCCGTCTACCGCATCATGCAAATAGTCGACGGAAGACTGGCAGGCGGTTACACTGTGATCGCGCGCAAGCCGTAAAAAAAGCCACGCCCTAAAAAAAATCGCGGCGGAATCTGTAGCCTTCAAGCGGCAGAGAAAGCCGCGATTTTTCTTTGGAGTGCGACTACTATTTCTTGATGCCAGATCGGCGGTTGAGTGGACTACTCCACCGCTGAAGCGAGGAGCTTCCTGGTTCTCAGACCCGCCTTGCGTGCACAGGTCTCCCCAGGCGTTTGCGTTCGGGCTGTTCCAGCCCTACGTTTCATTTCTGATCTGACGCGCCCTTCGCTCAGGATATTCAGAGCCGCATTCACATCCCGGTCGTGGTGCGTATGACACTCCGGACAGTCCCATTCCCGATCCGCCAGCCTCAGGTCGGCCTTGCGGTAGCCACACTAGTGACACCGCTTGCTCGACGGGAAGAACGGCTCGATCGCTTCAAGCCGGCACCCGTACCATGCGCCTTTGTACTGCAGCTGGCGTAGAAATTCTCCCCAAGCCCGACGTCTACACCCGAGAAAGATGGGATGGTGCTGATCTACATTCCTGCAGGTGAGTTCAAAATGGGCAGTTCTAGAACTGAAGATTCGCAGTCATTTGAGGAGGAATTACCACAGCATATCGTGTATCTAGATGCCTACTGGATCGACCAGACTGAGGTGACCAACGCACAGTATGCGATGTGCGTGGCGGATTCCGGTGCTTGCACAAAGCCGGCAAATAATTACTCTTTAACCCACAGTAGTTATTATGATAACAGCCAGTATGCTAATTACCCGGTGATCTGCGTGAGCTGGAGCCAGGCCGCTGCTTACTGTACATGGACCGACCGTCGGCTGCCAACTGAAGCCGAGTGGGAAAAGGCCGCTCGCGGACCGGAAGGGCGCATTTACCCCTGGGGGAATACCTTTGATGGAACCCTTGCCAATTATTGCGATGTCAACTGCCAAACTGATTGGAAAGACAGTCGCTTTGATGACGGTTATATCGACACCTCCCCAGTGGGAGAGTATCCAGACGGAGCGAGCATGTATGGCGTAATGGACATGGCTGGCAATGTATATGAGTGGGGAGCTGATTGGTATGAATCTTATAGCCGAATCCCTCAATCTAACCCAACCGGTCCTGCATCCGGGCTGGAACATATTATCCGTGGAGGTTCATGGGGTGATGATCCCACTCACATTCGCTCGGCCATCCGCTCACAAATTAATGCTGACAACTGGATGGATTTCATCGGCTTCCGCTGTGCACGTTAACCCTGTTTGACCGGCGACCCATTAGCTAGTATTCTGAACGATGTAATAAATACCCCATACAATGGCGTTACTGAATAGAAAGAAAACAATAGTTAAACTCAGCGGGGATGTTTCCCAGCTTAATATGTATGTCCTCAGAACATTTGAGATAAAAACTGGCTTTTGCTAAGAGACACTTTCCAGACCCGAAATTATTATACTTCCGCTGCTTGCGCCCGCAATGTTCCATCCTTGACTTCCCATTACATCTGTAGGTGTAGTGATAGTAGGTGCCGTCCGAGTAGTCCGCGGCGGGTCTCATCATAGGGAGTATAGTGCATCTCTGCGATCACGGTGCCCGAGGCGTCCGTCACCACCCCGGTCGAGCCTCCCCGTCAAGCTTGGGTGGGTGTATAATTATTCTGAGAAGTAAGAAATTCAGAATATCAGAAGGAGTAAATCTAATGTCCGAGTTTCTTCAGATTCGCAGCAATGGACAGATCACTCTGCCCGCCCAAACCCGGCGGAAGGCAAAGATCAGCGAAGGCGACCTGCTTGAAGCGATCGTTGAAGAGGATGGTTCCATCCGCCTCGTTCCCAAACTGGCGTTGGATCGAGCATTGGCAGAGAAGTACCAGTTAAACGATATTGCGTGGGCGGTTAAGCAAAAAGGTAAAAAGAAGTGACACGTCTTGTCGTTTGCGACACCGGCCCTCTGCTCCATCTCAGCGAGGCGGGTGCTTTACATCTCCTGCAATACACGGGCAGGGTCCTTATCCCTGACCTTGTCGCTGATGAGTTCGAGCAAAACGCGCAGGGATGGAAGCCTCCGCAATGGATCACCATTAAGGAAATGGACAAAGATGCTGGCAAGCAGGCTGATAATTGGAGGGCGACGGGTATCGTCGACCCCGGGGAAGCAAATGCCATCGCCCTAGCCGTACAATTGAACGCGGATTGGCTGCTGACCGATGATGCGAAAGCGCGGCAGTTCGCCGAAACATTAGGGCTGGAAGTGCACGGGTCGATTGGGTTGTTGCTTTGGAGTTTAGGAGAGGGGTTTATTCAGAAGGAACAGGCTTACAATCTTTTGGATGGTCTTGCTCATTCATCACTTTGGGTATCCGAGAGTGTTTTGGATAAGGCACGCCAGACCATTGAATTGCTGAGCGCATAACTAACAGCAGCAACACACAACGATGGAATGAGCCAATCCTGAAAGCGCTCATCCCTTAACCATTCCCCTTATACACAAGCTATTTATTTGGCTTCAGCACCCCACAAAAGCCACCCCAGCGGGATGAACTGACGTGGCATCTGGCATCCATCAAACAAGACACGTTACGGGCTTGGAATCCTATCTCCGCTTCAGGCGTGCCTTACTGCGCCCGGATCAGCAAATGACGAAGGCTGCATCTACCAGTGAAAAGATGGTCTGTGGTGTGCCCAGGTCAGTTTGGACGGAAGACGCCTGACCAAGTATGGCAAGACGCAGAAGGAATGCCGCACCTGGGTCAAGGAGACTCTCGGAAAGATCGAAAACGGTCTGACCTATGAGGGCACGCAGGTCACCCTGGAGCAATTCGTTGAATTGTGGTTGGATGGTAAGGATCTTTCGCGTAGACTTCACACAGTCCTGCAATATCGCCAGATCGTCAGTCAACACATCCTGCCTCACCTGGGCAAGATGCGCCTGCAGGACATTCAACCTGCCCATGTCAAGCAACTCTATTTCAGGAAGCGGGGAGAAGGTCGGGGCGATCGAACCGTGCAGCTGATCCACACCGTGTTGAATAATGTGCTCAAGCAGGCCGTTCGAGAAGGCCTGTTGGGACACAATCCTGTGGATGCGGTGGACCGGCCAAATGTAGAGCAGACAGAACATCCGATCTTGAGCGAAGAGCAAGCCCGGAAACTCGTGATCGCGTCAATGAACGTGCGGAACGGAACGCTCTACTATATGGCTTTGATCACGGGTATG
>JBGPQJ010000155.1:0-7413 GCA_041488995.1 Anaerolineae bacterium | reverse complement strand
ATGTTTATGATTATCTGTCTGATGATGAATATTTAGGCTTGTAGAGTTTTCTGCTCCAATATCCTGAATCAGGCAAGGTTGTTCCAGGCTCAGGCGGTGTCAGAAAAGTTCGCTGGGCGATGTCAGGAAAAGGTAAAAGCGGCGGTGTGCGGGTGATTTACTACTTCAAACGACTAGATGATGAAATTTGGCTCTTGACCACTACGCAGCAAGAATGAAGTAGAAAATATCCCTTCACATGTTTTGCGTCAAATCGCAAAGGAAATTGAAAATGTCTAAGCGTGATGTTGATTTGGAAATTCTCGAAGGTATTCGTGACATCAAGGCTCACAAAGCAGGTGAGAAAGTTTTGCGTGTCCACACCCTGAAAGAACCTGCGCCGCCGCAAATAATCCGCTCTAAATTAAAGTTGTCGCAATCCGCTTTTGCAGGGTTGATGGGCGTGAGTTTGCGTACTGTTCAGGATTGGGAACAAGGGCGACGTAAGCCAAGCGGCCCAGCTGTTGCACTGTTGCGAATTGCAGAGCAAAAGCCCGAAGTGTTTATGCAGTTATCATAAGTAAACCGTCTTAAGGTCAAACGCCGCCCAACACCGGCCGCACCCCGTTCGGGCCGAGAGACCCGACCCGCCGGGGCGAAACGGCCTGACCGCTGTCAGGAACAAGCTGACAGGTGCCTCCCACATCAAGATAAAACAACAGCCCCCTGTTTCATATGAAACAGGGGGCTGAGTATATAAATCTACCAAGCCGCCTACTCGTCGCCGTAATCTTCGGGCAGCCAGCAGCACAAGACCAGCTCGCGGGCAGCCTTGACCTCGTCCATGCGCCCGAAGGGTGTGGTGTGCGGCGCGGACTTGACCAGCTCGGGCTGGGTTTTCGCTTCCTCGGCGATCTTGATCAGCGCATCCGCGAAGGCGTCCAGCGTGCCCTTGTTTTCCGTCTCGGTCGGCTCGATCATCAGCGCCTCGTGCACGATGAGCGGGAAATAGTTGGTGGGCGGGTGGAAGCGGTAGTCCATCAGGCGTTTGGCGATGTCCAGCGCGCGCACGCTCGAGCCCTCGAACTGCCCTTCCGCAACGAATTCGTGCATGCAGATGCGGTCGTACGGCACATGATAGACATCCTTGATGCGCGCCTGGATGTAGTTGGCGTTCAGCACCGCGTATTCGGAGATGTCCCGCAGCCCTTCCGCGCCGTGCATGGCGATGTAGGTAAAGGCGCGCACATGCATGCCGAAGTGACCGTGGAAAGCCTTCATCCGCCCGATGGACTTCGCCGGGGTGACGAAGCCGTAGAGCGGCGGGATGTCCTCTTCCTCATTCTCTTCCTCGACGATGCCGATCAGGGGCGCGGGCAGGAAGTCCGCCAGGTGCGCCGCCACGCCGACGGGACCCGAGCCTGGTCCGCCGCCGCCATGCGGCGTGGAAAAGGTCTTGTGCAGGTTGAAGTGCATCAAATCGATGCCCAGTTCGGCGGGGCGGACGATTCCCAGCAGGGCGTTCAGGTTGGCGCCGTCGCCGTAGACCACGCCGCCGCACGCATGCACGATCCGGCAGACCTCGACCACGTTCTCGTCGAACATGCCCAGTGTGTTGGGGTTGGTGAGCATGATGCCGGCCACCGTGTCATCGCACGCCGATTTAAGGGCAGCCAGGTCCACGTTGCCGCGCGTGTCGGACGGGATCTGGACGACCTGCAGGCCGGTCACGCCCGAGGAAGCCGGGTTCGTCCCATGCGCGGAATCCGGGATCAGCATCTTGACCCGCTTATGGTCGCCGCGCGACTGGTGATAGGCGCGCATGATCAGCACGCCGGTCAGTTCGCCGTGCGCCCCCGCGGCGGGTTGCAGCGTGACCTCGGTAAACCCGCTGATTTCCTTGAGCCATTCCTGCAGCTGGTACATCAGCGCCAGCGCGCCCTGCACCGTCTCGATCGGTTGGAGAGGGTGCGCGCCGGCAAATCCCTGCAGGCGGGCGGTGTCTTCGTTTATTTTTGGATTGTATTTCATCGTGCACGAGCCGAGCGGGTAGAAGCCATCGTCCACGCTGTAGTTGAACTTCGAGAGTCGCAGGTAGTGGCGGATGACGTCCACTTCGGCAAGCTCGGGTAGCGGGAGGTTTGACCTCAAAAGGTCCAGCGGCAGATCGGTAAACGGCACATCGGGTTCGGGAAAGGTGATCCCGGTCCGGCCGGGAGAGGACAGCTCGAAGACCGTCGGTTCGACAACCGTGGCGGTCTTTTCAGGTTGGAGCGTCATCTCAGGCATTGTCCACCTCCCCGGCGAATTCCCTCAGCGCTTCGACCAGCGTGTCGATCTCTTCCTTCGCGTTCATCTCGGTCACCGCGATGAGCATATGGTCCTTGAGCGAGGGGTAGTCCTGCCCCAGGTCGTACCCGCCGATAATGCCGTATTCGAGCAGGAAGGCATTGATCTCGGCGACGGGCGCGGGTCCGCACATGGCGAACTCGTGGAAGAATGGCTCCGTGAAGCAGGTGCCGAAGCCGGGGATTTTCGCGATCTGTTCAGCGGCATAATGCGCCTTGTGATAGCACAGTTCCGCCACCTGGCGCAGTCCGGATTTCCCCAGCAGGGACAGGTACACCGCCGCGCCAAGTGCCATCAAACCCTGATTGGTGCAGATGTTGGACGTGGCGCGCTCGCGCTTGATGTGCTGTTCGCGCGCGGTGAGCGTCAGCACGTAGGCGCGCTGTCCGCGTGAGTCGACGGTTTCGCCGACCAGTCTTCCCGACATTTTGTGGACGAATTGTTTGCGGGTGGTGAAGAAGCCGAGGTAGGGACCGCCAAAGGAGAGCGGGATGCCGAGCGGCTGTCCTTCGCCGACGACGATATCCGCGCCCATCTCACCGGGGGTCTTGAACAGCGCCAGGGCGGTCGGGTTGACCGCCACGCACACCAGCGCGCCCTTCTCATGAACTTTTGCGATGAACCCGGTAAAGTCGTTCAGGCGGCCGAAGAAATCGGGATACTGCACGATGACCAGGGCAGTATCGTTGTCGATCAGGTTTTCCAGCGCCTCGGGACCGGCATAGAGATCGGCGTTGGGGTCGTCGCCCAGCAGGGTCAGCCCCATGCCCCGGGTGTAGGTGCGGATGGTGGCGCGGTATTGTGGGTTCACCGTTGGCGAGACGATGATCTTGCCGCGCTTGCCGCGGAAGTTCGCCACCGCCATGTTGACCGCCTCCGCCGCCGCGGTCGCGCCGTCGTAATGCGAGTCGTTGGAGACTTCCATGCCGGTCAGGTTCGCCATCAGCGACTGGTACTCGAAGATGGATTGCAGCGTCCCCTGTGAGATTTCCGGCTGGTAGGGGGTATACGCGGTGTAGAATTCGCCGCGCTGCAGGATGTGGTCCACCGCGGCCGGGATGTAGTGGCGGTAGGCGCCCGCGCCGAGGAAGGAGATCAGGTCGTCGCCGGCGGTGGAGTTGGCGTCTGCCAGCCCCGCCAGCTCATCGGCGGCTTCCATCTCCGTCAACGCGGGAGGAATATTCAATCCGGGAAAGCGATACTCAGCCGGGACGGCCTGGAACAGGTCTGCCAGGCTTTTGACGCCGATCGTGGCGAGCATCGCATCCCGCTCTTTGGGTGAGTGGGGAATATAGGTCATGATTTGCTCCGGGCTTTCGTCACCTTTATGGATAAGCGGATGGTTGAAAGCGGATCGCTTTTAGTGCGCCCGTTCTTCGCAGTGCTTCCCGTAAGCGGCAGCGTCCTTCATGCCCTTGCCGTCGCCGCCCTCCACCTGGACCAGCCACGCCGCGCCGTACGGGTCGGCATTAATGGATTCGGGCTTGCCGGGCAGGTCGCTGTTCACCGCGACGATTTTCCCGCTGACCGGGCTGTACACTTCGGCGGACGCTTTGACCGATTCCACGGAAGCGATCGCCTTGCCGGGTCCGACGGCATCGCCGGGTTCCACCAGGATCTCGACGAAAACGAGATCTGAGAGCTGCGACTGGGCATAATCGCTCAGCCCGATCTTGCCGGTGGCGGGATCGAACCATTCATCGGTGTCGCTGTATTTTAGATTGGGGAGGATATTGGTCATGGTCTGGCTCCTTCTTTGGGATAATGGAATATCGAGAAAGCAAGAGGGCGCGCGATTCGATAATCGCGCGCCCTCTGTCAGGGACCTGAGAGATTCGCCCCAATCGAAACTGCGCCTATTACGCAGTCGAGGGGTTTGCCCCGTCGGTGTCTCCCGCAGGGAGACTTTCCAGAGGAAATCAGCGCAGAGTCCTTTTGCCTGAGAGTTTCGCCCGGTTCTGCAGTGACCGGGTTTGCCCCTTCGGCGCTCCCCGTGTGTCAGGTTGCGGGGGAGTCTCTTCCCTGCGGCTGTTGAATTGTCAGTTTCATTCTACGGGTGCGATAATCAAAAGTCAAGGGAATAATGTCATCAAAAAATCCCCTCCCTGTTTGCGTCAGGGAGGGGAAAGAGATGTAACGGTTCAGGAGGGAATGTTTTACTCGCCGATGAGCGTCCCGCGCACCCAGTCGCCAACCAGCCAGTACTTGAAGTCGCGACCCTGCGAGGTCTCGATTCCACCCCACACGCCGGCGATCAGGTTGATGAACGGCAGGCACAGAATGATTGGGGTCAGGACGCAGGCTACCGGGATACACAGCAAGCCGATCAGCACCAGAGAGAGCATGCCTGTGATGCCCCACATCGCGGCGATGATCAGGCCCACACCGCCCCAGCAGATCAGCTGTGCAATGAAGGATTGCAAGGCATGGTAGGCCACGTAGCGTGAGCGGTCTCGATAAATCAGGTAAATGATCAACGCTGCCAGCGCGCCGAGCAAACCGGTGATCAGGTTGATCAATACGCTCAGGTGGGCTAGCATGGCCCAGGTGCGTTCTTCGCTCGAGGAGAGTGGCGCTGGCTGGTAAACGACCGGCACCGGAGGAGCGGGAGGTGCAGGGGGAGCGGGAGGTAGCGCGGGCGCAGCGGGTACTTTAACCGGGGCAGGCTCCGGGATGGTGGTTTGGTTTTTCTTGGGCATGGCATTCTCCTTATCTTGTTTCAGACTAACAACTTGATTTACTCACATAGTATACGTGTTTTTTATCTCAAAGTTGCAGGAATAAAAAGACCAACCGATGGTTCGGTTGGTCCACTAGAATTGTTTCTTCTTGCGGTGTTGTTACGAAGCAGGCGGGATGTCCGCCGTGCTGATGGGGGCAGGGGTGCTGTATGCCTTATCGCCGTACTGGCCAAACAGGTGAGCATACACTGCCGAGATGTAGGGTGTCGCAAGCATGGTGATGAGCAGTGCGGCGATCCATCCGATACAGATGATGAATGAGAGAATTGAGACAGCGCCGCTCAGGGCAAGCCCGGCCACAAAAGCGAAGACCACCGACACCAGCCATGCCATAAAGAAAGCCCCGGTATTTTCGCGGACCTTGCTGTAAACGACGCCCAATTTGAACAGGGAGCCGAAGGTGCCCTCTTTTGCGTAGTTGACCAGCAGCCCCGGCATGAGCACTGAAAGGACAAGCCCATAGAGGGTCATGAGGCAAAGCAGGCAGAAGAACACCACCAAATTACCACCTATGACGGCATTGATTGTATCTTGAGTAGAACCGCTATTCTGGGTCGTTGTAATCGAAAAGATGAAAATGCCCGCCATGATGCAAACCATCAGGATCGCCGGCAGGGCATAGATGAAGCCAGCCACCGTGTAATACAGACCGCCCATCCATTTCTTGCCGAAGTCATCCCAGCCGGGCAGCTCCTCGAGCTCGTGGCTCATCACGCGGCGGGCGATCTCGACCATCCAGCCGACCAGCGCAAAGTTCACGATTGGCACCAGGGAAATCAATGCAGCGATCAGCAGCTTTGAAAACCAGGAACGATCCTGGAAGGGAAAAGTGAACGACCGACCAATTTCCATTCTATCCTCCAAAAAAATTACTTTATTGATGTACGCATGATCACGAAAATGGTTGCGCCCGGACAATTAAAACACATTTTTAATATTTCCGTCATCCCATAATTATGAAGGGATAATAACCTATCCTGTCGAAGTGCCACTGCTAAATGAAAAGAAGCCTGCGGAAAAGCAGGCTTCTTTTGGAAGCAAGTGAGATTATACCCAGCCCTGTTTCTTAACGAAATCGGTGACGACAGGCACTACGACCATTTTCCCTTGATACGCCTGGATGCCAAGGTAGATCAAGTAGATGAAGATCAACAGTGGAAGGCAGGCGAGAATTATCGTCCAGCCAAGGAAGATTGCGACGACGAGTTCTACTACTCCAAGGACCAAAGCTTGCATGGCATGATATTTGATGAAGGGACGGCTCTTCTTGTCCTCCATCAGCAAAACGATGACGGGTACCAGCGGGCTGAAGATATAAGAAAGTAAGGACCATAGCTTATCATCACTGGTGGCATCTGGTGAAACCTGAGCAGACATTTTTTTCCTCCTGAAATTGATTATGAATAGATTTTAGTTATTGTACAACCAAACCAGACAAAAATCAACCAATTTGTGGGGGTAGGATGAATTTATAATCAAAACTGCATGATTATTGGTTCTGACCGAAGAATTAATGAAGTTTGAACTACCAGGTGCAATCAAATTCACAGTTCTCTACAGAGTACTGCGTAAATATCTACAAAGTGCTGCGTAAATATTTGAACCCAAATCGTCGGTTTTCCCTGCTTTTTAGCCGCGTCAGTTCAGAAATTTACTGTGTGCTGCGCAGTAGTATGCTAGGATCGGTAAACCAAAATCACGCTTTCAGCCCAATTCCAGGCAAGAAAAAGTCTAGTTTTTATTGTATGAAGCAGAAAAAACAGAAGTAAAATGAACACATGGTCACGCATATTGTATTCTTGGGTTCACCCGATTTTGCAGTGCCAGGCTTGCGGGCTTTGGCCGCGGGTTATACCGTTGTGGGCGTGGTAACCCAGCCGGACCGCGAAGCCGGGCGCGGGCGGACGCTGGTCGCTCCTCCGGTGAAAGCGGCTGCGCTGGAATTGGGTCTGCCCGTCATCCAGCCCGAAAAATTACGCGCGCCAGAAGCACTGGCACAACTACAGGCGTGGGCACCCGACCTGATCGTGGTCGCCGCTTTCGGGCAGATATTACGCCCTTCGGTGCTGGACCTGCCGCGTTTTGGATGCATCAATGTGCATGGCTCGCTCCTGCCGCGCTGGCGGGGTGCGGCGCCCATCCAGGCGGCGATACTGGCGGGTGACATGGAGACAGGCATCACCATCATGAAGATGGACAGCGGCGTGGATACGGGTCCCATGCTTTCGCGGCGCGCCATTCCCATCAGCGTCGGTGATACAGCGGGTTCTGTTTTTAAGAAGATGTCTGCTCTTGGTGCGGAATTGTTATTGGAAACTCTGCCGCCTTACTTGGCAGGCGGGAT
>JBGPQJ010000154.1:0-7458 GCA_041488995.1 Anaerolineae bacterium | reverse complement strand
CGGCGGCATCCCGGTCGGTTTTGATGGTCGTCCATGGGGCGTTGGCGTCGAGATAACGGTTCACTTCCGTCGCCAGTCTCATCGCCTCACCCAGCGCGGCGCGCAGATGCACGGATTCCATTTCAGCGCCCACTGTGTTGAATCCGTTTTCGATAACGGTGAGCAGGTTCAAGTCGGAGTCTCGAAGCGTGCTTACATCCACAGCAGGCACTTGCCCTTCCCAATTCTTGTCACAGAACGCCAGCACACGGTTCGCAAGGTTACCCCAGGTTGCCACCAGTTCGTTGTTGTTGCGCGCCACAAACTCAGCCCAGTCCCAATCGCTGTCCTTCGCTTCGGGCATGTTCACTGTCAGGTAATAACGCAATGCGTCGGGGTCGTAACGCGTCAATGCGTCGCGCCCCCACACTGCCCAGTTGCGCGAGCCGCTGATTTTTTCGCCCTCGAGATTCATGAATTGATTTGCAGGAACATCATACGGAAGAATCAACGGAACTTCATCGCCTGCGAACAACTCCATGAATGTGCTCCCGACTCCCATCAACTCGGCGGGCCACAACGATGTGTGAAAGAAGATGTTATCTTTGCCGATGAAGTGGAATTGCTTCGCTTTGGGGTTTGTCCACCACTCGCGCCACGCGTCCTTCTCGACTTGAAGTTGGCCCCACTCAATGGGCGCTGAGAGGTAACCGATCACGGCCTCGAACCAGACGTACAGGCACTTGCCGTCCCAACCGGGGACGGGCACCGGGATGCCCCAATCGAGGTCGCGCGTAATCGGACGCGGCTTGAGGCCCTCCGCTTCGATTTTTCCCAGCGACTCGCCCAACACAGTATCGCGCATATGGTCGGCGCGTTCCCGGAGGAACTTCTTAACCTCGGGTTCGAGTTTGGAGAGGTCGAGATAGAAATGCTCGGTCTCGCGAAGTTCAGGGGCTGAAGTATCACCCACTACCTTGGAGCGCGGATTGAGGAGTTTATCCGGTTCGAGCACATTGCCGCACTTATCGCACTGGTCGGAGCGTGCGTTTTCATCTCCGCAGATGTAGCATGTCCCCTCGATGTAACGGTCGGGCAGGAATCTTTTTAATCCGGGCGAGAACCATTGTGGTTCCACTTTAGTAAAGAGATAGCCGTTCTTCTGCAGCGCTAGGAAGATGGTCTGTGAAACCTTGAAATGATTCTCCGTATGGGTGGATGTGTAAAGGTCATATGAAATTCCGACTTGCTGGAACAGGTCAATGAATCCTTCGTGATAGAACTTGTACACTTCTTCGACGGGTTTGCCGAGTTTATCTGCGCTCATTGTGACAGGCGTGCCGTGCGAATCAGTGCCGGTGATCATCAGCACATTGTTACCCTTGAGCCTGTGATAGCGTGCGATAATATCCCCTGGAAGGTGCGAACCCGTCAGGTTTCCTACGTGGATTTCTGCATTGGCATAAGGCCATGCGACTGCAATCAGGATGTTTTCGGGCATTCGAACCTCTCTTTTTCACCACGAAGGATGCTAAGGAAAAACCCTCTTGTAATCACCTGCTCTTGCGTCAGGCGCAATTGTCATAATCCTGGTGTTTGATATTCTTTTTACGACTTAAGTAATTTTCACGGTTCGATTTTGAATTTATAAATAAAAAGGCTGTCCGCGTCCTGGACAGCCCAATGAGTCGGTATGCGAAATTTCACGCTTCCCGTACGGCTGCCCAGGCGCGGCGAGGCATGACCATCATGGCCTTGCCAGTCATTATCGTCAAGCGGGGTAGCAGATATGAGATCATGAGACAAAGTTTAAACGGTGAAGTCTGGTATGTCAATGATGGTTATAGATATTCCTTCAACTGTCTGGCCCGCCGTGGATGGCGAAGGCGGCGAAGGGCTTTGCCTTCGATCTGCCGGATACGTTCACGGGTCAACCCAAATTTCTTTCCCACTTCCTCCAGAGTATACACATTCCCATCGTCGAGGCCAAAGCGCAGGCGGAGTACTCGCGCCTCGCGCGGAGATAGTGTGGTAAGAACTTCTTCGATCTTGTCCCGCAGCATGGACTGGTACGCGCTCTGCATGGGTGTCGGGCTTAATTCGTCCTCGATGAACATGCCCAGTTCTGATTCCTCATCATCGCCGACGGGACTTTCCAACGATAGAGGGAGCCACGAAACTTTCATGATCCACTGCACCTTGCGGGTGGTCAACCCAACTGCCTCCGCCAACTCCTCGGCAGTCGGCGCGCGGCCCAGTTTCTGTTCCAATTCGTGAGTCAGTTTATACATCTGGCGGATGCGGTCAATCATGTGGACAGGCACACGGATGGTGCGTGCCTGATCGGCGATAGCCCGTGAGATCGTCTGTCTGATCCACCATGTTGCATAGGTGGAAAAGCGAAAACCCCGATGATAGTCATATTTCTCGACAGCTTTCATCAAACCGAGGTTGCCTTCCTGGATCAAGTCAAGGAAATACACGCCGCGCCCCATGTACCGCTTTGCAATTGAGACTACCAGCCGCGTGTTGGCTTTAATGAGGTGCTCACGGGCGAGGACGCCGTCCTGGACAATGACATCAAGCTCACGCCGGCGTGCGATAGGCAAACGCCGGTCACGAAGTGAGGCCTGCCTGGCGTGAAGCCCCGCTTCGATGCGGTGCGCAATATCCAGTTCTTCATCCACAGTCAGCAAGGGGACACGGGACATCTCCTTCAGATACAATCCCACTGTATCGTCAGAGGAGATGTTTTCGACGGGATTCGCCCATGATTCGAAATCCGTGCTCAGCGGTAATTCATCCGTCTGGGATTCGAATTCCGTATCGGTATCGAGAATATCCACCCCGCGGCGACGCAGCGCAAGTAAAAGGACACTCAGGCGTTCCGAATCCTCGCTTGCGTCCGGATAAATCTCCATTAAGTCTTCTGTGGTGAGATAACCTTGGACCCCTGCTTTTTCAAGCAGCATATGCAGGGCTTCTTTCCGTCTTGGAGTCACGCCTGCCTCCGATAATCAATAATGGATGCTATGCTTATCTTATATAGATGAATACTCGATTCCCGTAATGTGCGACCTCGTCCTAACAATCACACTGTCTCGACGGTTTTTCCTATTCCAAGAGTTCACTTAGATTGGAAAAGGGTATGTCATTCCTGTTGTTTCCATGACCGCAATCGACTTCATTCCGATTTTCTCCGCATTCGATACATAATCCCTTGCAGTCTGGTTTGCAGAGCGGATTGATGGGGACTTCCAACAGAGCATATTCACGCATCAACGGTTGCAGGTCGATATGAGCATCCTCCGGCATCAGGAGATCAGAATCGGTAACATTTTCTTTTTTGAAAGCAAACAACTCTGTAAAATCCCAGTGCATCCTTTGTGAGAATTCGTTTAGACATCTCACACATTCCATGGGGATCGTACCTTGAAAATCTCCTTGTACGAGCAATCCCTGTGGTGTACGGCTGATTTTGGTGGAGCCGGTGAAATCCGTAAGCACCAGATCATCGCCGACCGACATGCGCTCGTCTTCAAAATCAAAATTGCGGCTGATACCAATCGGGGAATTTATCAGGAATCCGACATTCAGCTGCAGGGGTTTGCGTGGACTTGTCACCTTTTCATGCTCGGGGATAAAAAGTTATGTACATTCTAGCACAAGCAGAATCACACGTCAAGATAATTTGCGTGTATACATCAATAAAGATTGCGTATAAAGAATAAAATTGGGGAAAAAATAAAAAATACCCATTGACAGGGCATTTTTCGTGACGTTATACGTTTCGATCGATGATGTATCTGGCCAGACTCTCAAGCGACTCGCGCTCTTCAGACCATGGGAATTTTTTCAGAGCAACCAATCCCTTTTCCACATGATTACGGGCTTCCGACATGGCATGTGAGTTCGATTCGGTATTGCGGATAGCTTGCACCAGTCGGTCCATGCGTTCCTGGTTTCCCCATCCACCCTCCGCCAGCAGTTTAACATCCGGATCATTCGGGTGAGTCTCGGCATAATAAATTGCCGGGAGGGTCACCAAACCTTGGAGCAGATCAGAACCGACCGGCTTACCGACCGTTGACTGTTCTCCTGTGAAATCGAGCACATCATCCATGATCTGGAAAGCCATGCCGACTTCATACCCAAAGGTCTTCATCACTGTCCGAACGGTTTCATCCTCCGTGCTGACCATGGCTGCAGCCAGGGCGGACATTTCAAACAGTGATGCAGTCTTGGCATAGATTCGGCGGTAATAGTTGTTGCGATCAATGACACCGCGCGCAGCAAACAATTGCGTCAATTCCCCGTTAACAATCACCGAGAGTGTTTCTGCAAATAATTTCATTAGCGGAAGATAATCAGTCTCCGCAGCGAGTTTGGCGGCGCGTGAAAACAGAAAATCTCCTGTCAATACGGTTGCAGCGGGTGACCAGCGCGCGTTGAGCGTGGGCATGCCCCGTCTCAGAAGCGACCCATCAATCAGGTCATCATGGACGAGGGTCGCTGTGTGAAGCATTTCCACTGATGCGCCCAGGGTTATAAGCTTTTCCTGTGGCGCGCCAAGCATATTCCCTACCAGAAAAACGATGGTCGGGCGGATCCGTTTGCCACCAGCAGAGAGCAAATGCTCCAGCGCTACTCGCAGGTCGGGGTGATGCTCCATCCCGGTCTGGGCGCGCATGCGCTCTTCAACCAAAGTAACTTCATCTTGAACAGATGTGAAAAAAGTTGCCGTGCTCAAACTTTAGCCTCCCCAACTGAACAGGCGGGAGGCGTTGTCTGAAGTGTTTTTCGCCACCTGTTCGCGGGTTGTCGAATGGATATCTGCAATTTTATCAGCAATAAACGCCACGTAGGCAGGTTCGTTGCGCTTTCCCCGTTTCGGAACGGGGGTTAGGAAAGGTGCGTCCGTTTCGATAAGAATTTTTTCCAGCGGCAGACTGGCAACGAGTGCCTGCCTTTCCACGGCATTTTTATAAGTGACCGGGCCAGTCACCCCTATGAAGAAATTCATACCCATTGCTTTTTGCGCCGTTTGAAGGGTCCCGCTGAAGGAGTGCAACACTCCCGGTCGTCCAGCAAGAGGATTCTTATCCAACTGCAGTTGGTCGTTCCATTCCTCCAGAATTTGAATCATCTCCCGGGCGCAGTCCCCATCTGGGGTGTCTTCTTTCTCACGCAGGTGGATCACCACCGGGAGTTGTAGTTCTGCTGCCAGGGCGAGTTGCTCTTTTAGCACCTTTTTCTGGTGGTCGTGAGGCGCAGTATCCCAGTAATAATCGAGACCCATTTCTCCGATGGCGACCACCTTCTGACTGATGGACAATTCCCGCAGGGCTGGGATTGTCTGCGCATCCCAAGTCAGCGAATCGCTCGGGTGAACGCCGATGGCGGCGAACAGGTTGGGATGTGATTCAGCCAGTTTGACGGCATGCAGGCTGGTGCGCAGATCGAGCCCCGGGATCAGGATGCGGGTCAGTCCCGCCTCCCAGGCGCGCGCCAAGACCTCCTGGCGGTCGCTATCAAATTTCTCAAAGTCCAGATGACAATGGGTATCTGTAAGCACTACTTAATGCCGGCGACTTTCAGCCCATCCTGTAAAATTGCCTGTACTTTATCGCCGTGAGTCGTCTCACAATAAACGCGCATGATCGGCTCGGTGCCGGAAAAGCGGATGAGCATCCAACCACCATCTTCCAGTTTGAATTGAAACCCATCGATGGTGACGAGTTCGGTAACTTTCAGTCCGCCCAATGTGGCAGGTTTGGCGGCCATGATGGCAGCTTCGCGGTCTTTGCGGTTGCCGCTGAAAGCCGTATCAATGCGGTCATAAAAGAATTCGCTGCCGACCTTGTCAAAAAGAACCTTGAGCAATTCGGTCGGTTTTTTGCCGAGGCGTACCATCAGGTCAAGCATGTACAAACCAGCTAAAATGCCATCTCGTTCGGGAACGTTGCCGCGGAAGGCGTAACCACCGCTTTCCTCTCCGCCAATCAAAGCATTAGTCTCGATCATCTTGGGTGCAACGTACTTGAAACCCACACCGGTTTCGTAGACCGGGACGCCGTAAGAAGCGCCAAGTTTGTTCAACATGCCTGTGGTGGAAAGTGTTTTGACGATGGCGCCGCGCTGTCCGCGAACCTCGAGCAGGTAATAAGCGAGCAAGGCAAAAACGCGCAGCTGGTTGACGAACTTTCCGTTCTCATCCCCTATGCCGCAGCGGTCGGCATCACCATCTGTAATGATCAGCACGTCCGCTTTATTCTCGACCGTCGCTTTGAGACCGACATCGATGTTCGGCTGGATGGGTTCAGGCCGCTTCATCTCAGGGAAAGACGGATTGCGTTCATTGTGGATTTCGATGATTTTGGTTTTGCCGCCGCCCAGCAGACGGGGAAAATAACCCGCGCCGTTGCCCCACATCGTATCGACCATCACGGTCAGGCCGGCATCCTTGATGGGTTGCAGGTCGATGAGTTTCTTGATGTGTTCGATATAAGGGGTGTGCGGATCGAATTTGACAATTTTTCCGCCTGATACCCCCTCGGTAAACGGAATCCGTTTTACGGAGGTAATTGAATCGGGAATCAGCGCTTCAATCTTGAGCAGACCCTCAGGGTCGATAGCCCCGCCGTTTTCGTCCCGGACTTTGAATCCATTATCGGAAGATGGGTTGTGTGATGCGGTGATGTTGACCGCGCCACAGGCTTTTCGATTTACCACTGCGAACGCGATCACAGGTGTGGGTGTTGCGCCATCCGTGAGATAGACTCTCAACCCGTTGCCTGCCAGCACTTCCGCAACCGTGGCTGCGAAATTTTCCGAGCCGAAGCGTTTATCGTAACCGACCACCACCCACTCGTCTTTTTTACCTTTTTCCAGCAGGTAGGAGGCAAAACCCTGTGCACAACGGCGCACATTGTCGAAAGTGTAATCTTCGGCGATAACGCCGCGCCAGCCATCCGTGCCGAATTTGATGTCAGCAGCCATAGGAGTCTCCTGAATTAGATCATGCCGGGGGTATTATATCAGTGACCGGTGACCAATGACCAGCTTTGAAAAGCTGGATTAGTAATTTGTTTTGAAGATAATTCTAGAATTAGACCAATACCAAAACTTCAATAAAAAAAGATCACTGTAATCTGCATCGAGACTCTCCTTACATAACCCTGAAAATCTATTTATCTCACCCTTGTTCGACAGCATTATCAGAACAGTCGGAGATTTCATGCGCCGGAACTTTCCACCGGCTGGATTTCCTTTGGTGGAATAAACTTAAACCAGGCAATCGGGATCGAAATCAAGCATGCTGCCACGACAAACCAGAACGGTGCCTTTGGGGAAATACGCTCCCAGAGTTGAGCGCCAATCCACGGAGCGGGCAGGGATAAAATTCCGAGTGTGGTACCAAACAACCCGAAGGCAAGTCCTCGTTTATGATCAGGTATGACCTTCGAGATCAGGGAATTG
>JBGPQJ010000153.1:0-7498 GCA_041488995.1 Anaerolineae bacterium | reverse complement strand
CGCCGGACGGCTCCAGGTAGGCGCGAAGGGTTTTCAACAGAGGCACCGGGTCGGGATAGTAATCCATCACTCCGATGCAGGTCACGATCGGCCAGGTTCGCCCCTCCAAACGGCCAGGGTCCGTTGTGAACCCTGCCTCGAATCCCATCTCCGCCGCCTTCACTTCTGCGATTGCAAGCATCTTCGGTGAGATGTCATAGGCGGTCACCTTACAACCGCGGCGCAGGTGGTCGAGCGTGGTACGACCTGTCCCACAGCCGTAGTCCAGTACTTCTGTGTGGGGCGGCACAAGCTTACGGATAGCGCGCAGTTCGCGCTCCCCGACAAAGGCGGTGAGCGGATTATCATAGTGCGCTGCACGCGAGTCAAAACGGTGACGGATATCATTAACCGATTTCATGATTGCACCTCCAACACTTGCCAGGTCACAAAGCCTATAAACCGAACCAGCCAGAAGGCAATCAGGCGATAACTCAAGGCGGCTGCCACCGCCACTGCACCGGGTGCCCCGAGGCGGGCATAGATCACTGCCAGCGAGAGGTCTGCCAGTCCCAATCCGCCCGGTAGAGCGGCCAATCCGCTCAGCAGGAGCGTGAGCCCGTAGCCGGTCAATAGAACGCCAAGGGGGATACTATAGTGAAAAACGGCAAAACATGCCCCCAGGGAGACCACATCGAGAAAAACGCGCCCTCCGGCGGTCATCAAGAACGGCCAATGCCGGGTCTGCCCGAGTTGGGAAAGGCCCTCGTAGAAACTGCCCAGGCGGGCATCCAGTTCCTCCTGGCGATAAGCCGGCCGGTGAAGGAGCGCCATGAGTCGATTCCAGCGCGCCAAAAACCAACTTGCCATGGTTTTACCGCCCTCGCGCTTGCGCCCGGTCCAATAAATCCATAAGCCCGCAACCAGGACAGCGACTGTCATCGCGGCCAGGATGGCTAATTGACCCGTATTGAGTTCTCCTCTCCGGATCAGATACCATAGGCTAGAGAGCGAGATGGCAACCATGAAGACAGAAAGATAGATCGTCTCCAGGATATTGGTGAAGGTGGACGATTCAACCGAGTAGCCATGCCGCCCGAGAAGACGTGCCCGCAGCACGACTCCGCTTGCCCCGGCGCTCGGCAGCGCAACTTCAATGAATGCGATCGAAGGCAGGATCGCCAGCATCCGCCAGAAGCTGATCTTTCCCTGGAAGGGTTGCAGCAGCAGAAAGTTCAGGCCGGTCAGGCTTGTATAAGAGAGGACTTGGATCACGACTGCCAGGCCGAGCCAGCCCCACGATGCCGTTCGCAGCAAATCGAAAATATTACGCATCTCTCCAATGAACGGCCAGAAGAGATAGACCAGAACGGCAAAGGCGATCACCGTCAACCCGCGTTTGAGCAAGGCGGGTAACCATCGTTTTGCAGGCTTGGAAACTGTCGGCTGGTTCAAAGGAGCGCCATTCTGGGACGTTCAGTAATCGGCCTGATGCCTGGAACGAACAGGCAGGCCTGGTCGGTGGACCTACCTATTCTAACCGGATTCTTTGATGGATCGCTCAAATCCCGCAAGGTTACCACCACGCTCAGCTAAGCCAGCTGCCGGGCGCTGATCTGGTGCCAAGTAAAGCGAGTGTGTGAACAATAGGTTCCAGAAACCCGCAAATCTGGCGGTTTTTTGATTGAGTCAGAGGATAACCTTTCCAGGTTATAGGTATTGACACGGTTTCTTTTCCCTCGTAAAATAGTTTCGATAATTAACCATTAATAATATTAATCAAATTCTCCGAGAGAAGGAAAAAATGGACGAATCGACTCGTTCTTCCGAAAAACTCAGGCAAGCGGTCGATGTATTCTGGGAGACCTTCCCTCCCCTCTGGCGCATGATCCACGCCCACATTCGCGAGGTGGCGGTGGAGCAGTTTAACATCACCGTTGAACAATTCCACATTCTTCGCCACATACGCAGGGGACAAGACTCGGTCAGCGCGTTAGCCGAGGCCAAGGACATCAGCCGCCCGGCCATCAGCCAGTCTGTAGACCTGCTGGTGACCAAGGGACTTATTGTTCGCACCATAGATCCACAGGACCGCCGCCATGTAAAACTGGACCTGACGGCCGATGGCAACGCCCTGATGGATGCTATCTTTGGTGACACCCGCCAGTGGATGATGGAGACGTTCGCTCCTTTGAGCGCCAACGAAATCCAGGCATTGACCTGCTCGATGGAATCTCTCAAAAAAATCCTTTAGACTATGAAACAAGTATTCAAACTACTCCGATTCGTTAAACCGTACTGGAAGAAAAGTCTCCTATCGCTGGCATTGCTGATCGTGGTCGTTCTAATGGATCTGGCTATCCCGCGCCTGGTGCAGCGCATCATTGACCAGGGAATCACCCCGCAGAACATGAAAGTGGTGATAAATACTTTCCTGTTGATGCTGGGCATTTCCATTCTGGATACCCTGTTCGCCATCGGGAACAATAATTATTCGGTACAGGTGGGCGAAAGTGTGGCACGCGACCTGCGTGAGGCGCTCTTCCTCAAGATACAATCTTTTTCTTTCGGTAACCTCGACCGCCTGAAGACCGGCCAATTGATGGTACTCCTCTCCAGCGATTCGAGCGTCATCCAACGCGTGGTGCAGATCTCCCTGCGGATCGGCACACGCGCCCCGTTGATCATGATCGGCAGCATCATCCTGATGTTCAACACCGACCAGCACCTGGCGCTGACCATGCTCCCGCTGCTGCTGGTAACATCGGCCATCATTGTGTTCTTCGCCATCAAGATGGGACCACTCTTCCTGACCATTCAGCAGAGGCTGGATAAGCTCAACACCGTCTTGCAGGAAAACATTGCCGGAGTACGGGTGGTCAAGGCATTTGTGCGCGCCCGCCATGAAGCCGAACGCTTTGAGGCTGCCAACCAGGATTTCACCGACCGCAATATCAAAGTTATGCAGTTCATGTCCACCATGGGCCCGGCACTGAGCGTTTGCGTGAACATCGGGATTGTTATCGTCCTCTGGGCGGGCGGTTTACAGTCCATTCACGGCAACATAACCACCGGACAACTCGTGGCCTTTATCAACTACCTGCAGACCGCGCTAGGGCCGTTGATGATTATGGTTAATCTGGCAAACGTCTGGGCGGCGGGGATGGCCTCGGCGGAGCGCGTCAACGAGGTGCTGGAGGAAGTGCCCGAGGTCCAGGACGCGCCGGGCGCGCCCGCTCTGCCGGCTTCCACCAGGCCACGCGTCGTCTTCGAAAACGTCGGTTTCCACTACAACGGATCCACGAATACGACCGTACTCGAAGGGATCAACCTGACCGTCGAGCCGGGGCAGACGGTCGCCATCCTGGGCGCGACCGGGGCAGGCAAGTCCACGCTCATCAACCTGATCCTGCGCTTTTACGATGCGACGGAGGGGCGCGTCCTGATTGATGGGGTGGACATCCGCCAGGTCCGGCAGGATTCGCTGCTGGCCCAGGTGGGGATCGTCCCACAGGAGACGGTGCTCTTCTCTGGCACGGTGATGGACAACATCCGCTACGGACGCCCGGAGGCCAGCGGCGAGGAGGTTGTCGCGGCGGCCAAAGCGGCCCAGGCGCACGAGTTCATTCTGGACCTTGAAGCTGGTTACGATACCCATGTGGAGGAGCGCGGCGTCAACCTCTCCGGCGGGCAGAAACAGCGCATCGCCATTGCGCGCGCCTTGCTGACCCGCCCCTCCATTCTGATCCTGGATGACAGCACCAGTTCGGTGGACGTGGAAACGGAGACAAAAATCCAGGCGGCATTGGACGAGTTGATGCAAGGCCGCACGTGTTTCGTGGTGGCCCAGCGTATCAGCACCGTACTGAAGGCCGATAAAATCGTAGTCATTGAGAAAGGCCGTATTGCAGCGGAGGGGACGCACCGCCAGTTGTTCAAGTCCAGCCCAATTTATCAGGAAATCTACGCCTCCCAACTGGGAGACGGCGTCAACGGAGTTTAGCGGTATGACAAACCAAACAACTGAGCGGCAAAGCAGCGGCGATTTCCGAACCCGAATGGTAGGCAGAGGCCCGGCTCAGCCCGGAAAGATTGAAAAAGCGCGCGACCCGCGCCGGGCTCTGGCACGGCTGCTGCCCTATCTTGGTCCTTATAAAACCGCCCTGGTCGTAGTGTTGGGTTTCGTGCTTATTTCAACCGTCCTCGGGCTGATCGGCCCGTATCTGATGGGCAAGGCCATTGACGGGTTCATCGCCACCAAAGACGCGGCCGGGCTGGCGGTCATTGCCATCTGGATGCTGGTCATCTTCCTGCTCGGCAACCTGGCCGACGCCGTCTCCGGTTGGATGATGGCCGGAATATCGCAGAAAGCACTCAAAGGCGTGCGGCGCGACCTGTTCGGGCATCTCAGACACTCACCCTGCGTTTTTTTGACAGCCGCACCGCGGGCGAGTTGATGAGCCGCCTGACCAATGACATTGACGCTATCAATCAGGCCGTCTCGCAGAACGTGGTGGCCCTGCTCGCCAGCGTGCTATCGCTGGTCGGGATCCTGGTCGCCATGTTCGTTCTGAACATCTGGCTGGCGCTGGCCGCGGTAATCGTAGTGCCCATCATGTTCTGGTTCACAGATTTTGTCGCCCGGTACACCCGCAAGGGATTCCGGGATTTGCAAAAATCCCTGGGAAACCTGAACGGGGTTATGGAGGAGGCCATCAGCGGCCAGCGGGTAGTTAAGGCTTTCCGCCGCAACGATTCAGCGATCGAGAATTTCCGCATGCACAACCGGGAAGTATATCGTTCAGCCGTCTACGCCAACTCCTATGCCCTGCTGCTGATGCCGCTGACCAACCAACTGGGCAACCTGTTCGTCATCACAATCGCCGGGTTGGGCGGCTGGCTAGCATTGAAGGACCTGGTAACGGTGGGTACCATTGTCACGTTCATCAGCTATGGACGTAATTTCATCAACCCCCTGCGCCAATTGGCGAATATGTACAACTCCATCCAGGCTGCACTGGCAGGGGCGGAACGCGTCTTCGAGATCATTGACACGCCGTCAGAAATCGACGACGCTCCCGAAGCTACATCCCTGGATAAAGCGCAGGGACACGTGACCTTTGAAAACGTCCAATTCAGTTACACCCCCGAAAAGCCGATCATCAAGAACATGACCCTGGAAGCGAAACCGGGCGAGACCGTGGCTCTGGTCGGTCCGACCGGAGCGGGGAAGACCACCCTCGTCAACTTACTCACCCGTTTCTACGAAATTGATAGCGGTCAAATCAGCATTGATGGCACAGACATTCGACAGATCAAAAAGGACGACCTGCGCGGCGAATTGGGACTGGTCTTGCAAGACACCTTCCTGTTTGCCGCCTCGGTGATGGACAACATCCGTTACGGGTGGCTGGACGCCACAGACGAGGAAGTCATCGGGGCCGCCAGAATGGCGGATGCCGACCATTTCATCCGGAAATTGCCGCAAGGCTACCAGACCATGCTTTCGGAACGGGCCAGCAACCTGAGCCAGGGCCAGCGGCAGATGCTATCCATCGCGCGCGCCATCCTGGCCGACCCCTCGATTTTGATCTTGGACGAAGCCACCAGCAGCGTAGACACGCGTACCGAAGTCCGCATCCAGAATGCGCTCCTGCGCTTGATGGAAGGCCGCACCAGTTTTGTCATCGCCCACCGCCTGAGCACCATCCGGGATGCCAATGAGTTGTTGGTTATCAAGGATGGTGAGATCGTTGAGAAGGGCACGCACCAGCAACTGCTTGACCAGCACGGCTTCTATCATCACCTATATCTGAGCCAGTTCAAAGGCGAGGAGATTTAGACACAGTACAAGGGCAAAGTGCGCTCTGCTCCCACTTCGTTGAAAAGCTGGCGCTCATCACCTGCATGCGTGCCACCGCAAATAAAAGCAACCGATTGCAAATGCCGATTGAGGTCGCGAGGAATGATGTCCGCATGCACCGGATGAGCCTGCGTACTTCAGAATTAGGTTTTCGGGCATGCTCGAACAGGAAAAGAATTTCCCAAATTAATGAAGCCCGTCTATAGTTCCCGGGCGTAACCGGCATCGGTGGGTTCAGTTCTACACCAACTACAGTATGTCCCAGGTCGGCCAGGGCCTGCGCCGTTCGGTCCAAGCAAGCCGAGAATGCCAGGACCAAATTCAATGCTGAAGTCGCGCAATCCCCAAAAGTCGCGATGGTATTGCTTGGAAAGATTTTCGATGACGAGTTTCATAGTTAACCCAAAGTAGTAGAGTCCCCTTCTGTCAAAGTTAAAATGTCCCCTTCGACAAACTCAGGATAAGGTCCTCAAAAGCCCCAACCAGCGATTCGAATTCGCCTTGGGGGCATATTGATCATTTAGTGTATATGCTCCACGCAGTACTTTTTTATTCAATACACCTGCATCAGGGTGTATTTGTTTTATAACCACCCTCGCAAAAGTGGCGCTATTTCACCACTACTGCCTGGCTGCGCGCGCGGAGTTCCGAGATGTTCTGCCGCAATCTGGCCAGGGTGTTCTCGGCTTTATCGATGCGCTCACGCTCACTGCGGACGTAGCGGGTGTAGGGGGCGACGCCATCTTTCAGGCGGGCGATGGCATTTTCGCTCTCGTTGCTGAACTGGGTGGTCAGAGCGCTGAGCAGCTTTGTGCGCAGGCTGAGCATTTTCTCTTTGAACCTGTCTTTGGCCTGTTTGCGCTTGAAGGGGATCACGAAAAAGCCCAGGATGGCCAGGGTGCTGGCAGCCAGGATGCCGGTGACATCCAGGGTGGAAGAGAGGACGGCTATGGTGACCAGCGCCCCCAGACCCACAGCGCCGACTTCCAGCAGAGCGGTCTGGGCCACGGCGGCTTCGACGCTGGCGGCCAGTTCGCTGGCTTCTTTGTTGCGGTCGTAGCTTTCCACAATGGTCTGGACGGTTTTGCCGACGGTGTCGATTAGATCACGCCGGCGGGTCTCGCGCGGACCGTAGCTTTCGCCGACCATGTGGTCCAGGTTCTGCGCCCGGCGGCGTTGCAGGTAGCTCATGACTTGCTGCCATTCGTGCAGGTCTTTCTGCACCAGCCAGTCGATCAGGCGCTGGACCTGATCTTCGATCTGCTGCGGGACGTCGGCCAGGACCTGCTTTTCGAACTGGGCCCGGACCTTGTCTCCGCGCACCAGGTTCTGGACGTTGGTCAGGCGTATGGTGCTGTCAAAGAAGTCGAGGCCTCGCTGTTCGAGACGGTGCAAAATGTTCTCGACTTCGGCCAGGCGTGGAGGGAGTTCACTGTGCAGTTCGCGCTCGTATTCCGTGATGACAGTTTCCAATGAGGCGGCGGTCTGTTTGTCTTCATTCAGGGCTTCGGCCTGGGCTGCCAGGGATCGCCCGGCCTGATCGCCCAGATGTTCGGCCACACCCAGCGGGTTGTTGAACTTGAGCAGGAGCCGGGTGGTGTCGTCGATGGTGGCGCTGATGAACTGTTCCAGGTCGTCCAGTCGGCTGGCGCTGCG
>JBGPQJ010000152.1:0-7509 GCA_041488995.1 Anaerolineae bacterium | reverse complement strand
CAGCCACTCAACCGTCGCGCAGGTCTCCTGGTGATGCCGTTCTGGCTGACCGTTTTGAACCGGCGTGTCGTTAGGCGCCGACTTTCTTAAGAGCTCGTTGTAGCCGAGCGATCCGGTTGGATATAGGTGCTGAGCGACTAAATCCTCCCACACTTTTTCAACCCAACGGAGCTTTTTAGCGGCGTTTTCTGCAATGAACAGCTCGACGACACTCCCAAGGTAACCCAGCAGGTTGTAAGCGTGTGCCAGAGGCGCCTGCTGAGTTTTTTGCATCCTGACGACTGGAGGGAAATGGTTCACGACCGATGAAGCAAACTCGAGGAACCTCCGCTCACCTGTGAATCGATATAAGCGGACGAACTCATCAATGATATTGACACTCACCCCCCCGTCTTCGTGACTGTGAAAGAAGGGGCTGTTTTCATCAGCCACCTTACCGTAATGTTTGATCACCCAATCGCCGCCTCTTATGGCTGCATCGAGAGAGGCTTTATCACAATAAACCTCATACCGAGTCAGCAGGCCCGTCAGAGCATACTTGACATTCCATAGATCCCACTCTGAATTTTCCCCTCTTCTGACAGGAATCTCAATCCCCAGGTAACCATCTGAATCTTGGGCCGCAATCATCGCAGTCGCAAATGCTGCAGAGTACTGGCCGAGTTGCGCATGACTGCTGCTGGCTGCAGTAAGGGACGCCGCGTCCAGCCATTTCCCGGCGTACTCACCTGCCCATGGCAGCTCCTCCTTGATATTTCGAAGGGGCTCGATTACCCATTCCTCTCCGCGGTGTTGGAAAGGTTCCAGCATCCAGTCCTTATTTTCTTCATACTTATTGATCAGATATTGCAAGTTTCCCTGAAACCGAGGGGACAAACATCCGGTGATACGGACCTGGTCGGGGGATGGGAATTGGATTTTTTTAGTGTCAATCCCGGAGGTGATAACATTATCCTCTGGTGGCGATTTTTTTTTAGGAATGCGCGGATCCTGAATTAGCGGCAGCAGCGCCCGGTGAAGGTATTTCCCATTCTTATTCGTCGCAATATCCGGGTTTATTTCGGCCTCTGGCGATTCCTCCTCGATCATGATCCATCCGTTATAACCGGCTGCTTTCAGCATGGTGACTATCCTGGGAAAGTTGATAACCCCTGCTCCCATTGCAGTCCATTCGCCTGAGGCGGTGATATCCTTGAAATGGACATGCCTAATAAGAGACATATAGCTCTGGAAAACCTCGATTACATCCATGCCGCCTTTAGCGATGTGTCCGGAATCGGGTGCAAAACCAACGACCCGGCTGTCCAAGCCATCGAGCAATACTCGATAATCGTCCCAGGTGCGGAACACCGATCCTGGCGGTGAATTTGGATGGAACGAGCAGATAATACCCTGGTCAAACGCGCGGCGGGCGACCGCGTTCACACAAGCGATGGCGTTCGCCTGCCGTCCCTGGAGGTTTGCTCTATCTTTACCGGGCATCTGGCAGAGGACCAGGTGAGTGCCGGGGAAAGATTTTATGTATTTAAAGATCCGCTCAGCTTTCTGTCTTTCTCGCTTTGTTTCGTCGGGCCCGGCCCAATCCAGAACCAGGGTAATCGCCCCGAGCTTCAAACCATGCTGGACGAGAATATCCTTTAATTCTTGTGGATCCTCATAATAATTTCCCAGCATAAAGGTCTCCGGTTCGATGCCGGCAAATCCAGCCGCATTAACCACTTTTAATATGTGGGGCAGCTTCCCAATGTATTTCTTTCCAGACATTTGCCATGTATAAAATTGGCAGCCAAAATTTATCTGGCTCATCTCAGCACCTCATCCATTAGACTTCGGACGAATGGAACAGCATCTTTCCCTGCGGTAGGGGTGTGTGGATTGAAACAGAAATCCACGCACCACCAGGGCATCTCCCTGATAACGGGCTTCAATGCATTCAAGACTACTTTGAAGTCAATGTATCCCTTTCCAAAAGCCGTATGGGTACTTGTCTCATGGTTGTGGAGTGTGCCATCGGAGTCAATCAGATGCAGGTGACCGACCATCGCACTCAACAGGCGAGCGTATTCAGCTACACCACCGTTAAGCAATTCAGGGTCGCCCGTTTGCCTGGCTCCGACAACCGAACCCATATATGCATGGCTGGTATCGAATAGCAGTTTGAAGTTTTCGTGGTTTACTTCACTAATCACGCGTTGGACCTCGGATGGCTTATTAAGCCAGAAACCAGGTTCGAACTCCCAGACCACATTTACTCCGGCCTTGGCAGCTTCTTCTGCAGCCGCGTGCCAGGTATTGGAAAGACGGGTGAAGCGCGTTTCGTATTCGTCAGCGCGTAATGACACGGGAGGGCTGACCGTATCTACACGCAATATGCTGATGCCACAATTGGTGCAGAAAACCAAACTCTTGCGGAATACACTCAGATAAGTTTCTGGATCTACCTCCGCCGGGGGAACATCCGCAAAGGAAGGAGCGTACCCGGAAATGCCGAGCCCGTATCCTTCGATCTCTTTCAGTAGGTCTTTGCACTTGGCAGGTGTGTCGTAATCATCCGGATGAGGATGTGGACGGAACCCATTGATTTCTACGCCATCATACCCAGCTTCGGATATAAACTGGAGCACTTTCGGGAACGACCAAGGATCCTTAGAAAAAGGTCCAAATGAGAATGCCCAGCTTCCCAATGATAGTTTAGGTTTATTCATGGTTTCATCCTGCCCGGTAAATTCGTTAGTTTGACTATGTCATCTGACCAATGCTAAAAGGTCGACCTCTCACAATTTTGAAAACATAAGCGTGATCGCACGGCTTCTGCGTCATTGGCTGGATCTTCAGACCGTCTGCCCCCATTGACCACTTCAGGGGCGCCTCGACGCCTAACATGTGGACAGATCTGATCTCCTCGGGGTATAAGAGTTTTAACGATTGGATCGTTAGCTGTTCCTTGGGCCAGCCCAGGCAAATGGCATAGAGTACATCGTCTTTTGCTGTGAAGCGGACGTCCTGTGCGGTGTAATGGACTTCCTGGTCCTCCATAAAATAACCCGCCTTGGTCATCTGGGTCGGACCTTCACCATAAATCATCCAAGGGGTCGTGTTATAGATGGCCTCACCATTAACTTCCAGCCACTTACCCATGCCTGCCAACAGTCTTTTAGCCTCTTCTGGGATGCTCCCATCCGGTTTCGGCCCCACATTCAAAAGCAGGTGACCGTTCTTGCTAACGTTATCAATGAGATAATGGATGAGGATGCTCAGCGGCTTATATTTTGCTTCCTTCAGATATGACCAGCCATGGCCGTCATCTACTGTGGTATCGGTAATCCAGTCATGGTAGGTCTGGTTGTCGAAGCGACCCAGTTCCAGGTCTACTACCCCGGCGCCAGGGACGAGATGATTCCATTTATAAGTCACGACCACTTCCTGGTCCCTTTCGAGGCTTTGGTTGTAGAAATAGGCCAGCATCTCACGCTTGTAATGCTCCTGGATCCAACGGAGACCGTAATCAAACCAGAGTAGATCGGGATGGAAAAGATCAATAACTTCCTGGGTTTTGCCGAGCCAATTGTCCAAAAATGCATTGCTGGGTTTATCTTGTAAATCTCCCTGTAATTCCCAGTCTTGTTTCACCTTCTCGGCAGCGGGCTTGAGGTTTGCCCACTCCTGATTGTGTAATTGTCCATATAAACCTGAATATCGGGGGTCCGATGTGTCAAATTCTGGACGCCAGTGGGGGAAGTACCACCAGTTCTCAGCGTGGTGGAGGGCGACCATGAAGCGCAGGTTCTGTTTGCGGATTGCTTTTTCCAACTCGCTGACCACATTGCGCCTGGGACCCATCTTGGCCGCGTTCCATTCAGAGAACCGTGTATCCCACATTGCGAAGCCATCGTGGTGCTCCCCTACCGGCCCGGCAAACTTCGCTCCGGCATGCTTGAATAATTCTGCCCATTCATCCGCATCGAATTTCTCGGCCGTGAACAATGGGATGAATTCTTTATAGCCGAATTTCGAAGGATGGCCGTAGGTCTTGAGGTGATACTCGTACTGCGGCGACCCTTCGCAATACATAAAGTGGGGATACCAGGTTCCATTGGGCCCATGAGCCGGAACTGAGTACACTCCCCAGTGGGTATAAATACCAAACTTGGTATCTTTAAGCCATTGGGGGGTAATATGAGTCCTGAGTGAGTTCCAGGTTGGTAGATATCCTGGCTCCATCTATAACTCCTTTGGGAACGAAATTCCGCGTATGAGAGTCGGCACCTTTCAACAGGATGAGATGAGGTGGAATGAAAGCTGATCAATTGAGCAAGAATTGGAATGCGGCCTCATTGAATTTCTCTAGATCTTCCCAGTGGTGGATATGTCCCCGGCCATGGAAAACGAGCATCTCCGAGGTAGGCAACCGCTCGTGCATCTCAGCCGTCAATCGGAGGGGTGTGAAAATATCAGCCTCCCCGACGGTCAGGAGGACAGGAATGGTGATCTTGTCAAGCCGGTTAAAGCTATTGTGGGTAGTGCAGGCAGCGCACTGGGCTTCAAATGCATGCAGCGGCATGAAGTTTTCTTGAGCTTTATTTTGGTCCAGGACCATCTTATCAAATTGTTCTTCGAAATAGGCTGCTGAAGCAATCCACAACTGCAGGAGCTGTGTAAAATCGGCTGGTGAGGCGATTGCGCGCATTTTCTTGAAGTGTTCGAAGACAGCATGCATGTACCTGTCACAACGCGACCATGAGCTGATGAGAACAAGGCTGTGAACTTTCTTGGGGTAGGCGAGCGCTAACTCCTGGGCGATAGCGCTTCCCATGGAGATGCCAGCCACCCTTGCATTTTCGATACCTAATACTTGCATCAATCCTGCTGTGTCGTCCGCCATTATTTTAGTGGTATAGGGACCTTGAGGCTTGCTCGAACCACCTGCGCCCCGATTATCCATCAAGATGCAGCGAAAGCGTTTCTCGAAAAAGGTGGTATGCTCCTCCCATAGACCGCCGGGGGCTCCTAAACCCATGATCAATATGAGTGGATCACCGCTGCCTCGTTCTTCGTAATGGATCTTGATCCCATTTGAGCGAAGGGTTGGCATATTACCTCCTTGATAAAGGTTCTACCCATTCCCGTTGGCTTGAATCGGCACTGTTACTTCTCAGCCTGTGTTGAGTTCATCGCCTTTTATGATGTGAGCGACATAACTACTCAGGCAACTGGCCTGTAACCTCCATTACCAGGTCACGTAGGTATATAAATGCTTCTGAGCAGTATCGCGGCAGGTTTTCAGGATCTACAACCTCCAGCTCAACCGCGAGCGCTCCTTCGTAGTTAATACCATGCAGTTCCTCGATATACCCGCGCAGGTCGATCTCCCCTGCACCCAAAGGCACGGACTGAGTCCCGATATGATCCTTTACGTGAAAGTTGTAGATACGTTCAGGAAAACGATGGATCAGGTGCTTCCAATCCACCCCGGCAGCGTGGAAATGCCCGGAATCGAGCGTGATGCCCACCCTGGGAGACTCGATCTGGTCGAATATGGCGGCGTAGTCGTCGATGTCCTGGATTTGTGAGCCGAAATGCGGCTCAAGAGCCAGCCTGACCGGCAGATGCTCGACCAGCGGTAGCAGTGCCTTAATCCCGGCGATGGTGGGTTCGAGACCTCCCTCGCGACGCGGGCGCCCGGTGATCACCACCAGCGGGCTGCCCAATTGGTGGGCGGCTTCAAAAAGCCGAGCCCGGTAGCCGGCCGCCCTCAGTGCGTCTGCCAGCGAATCAGTTGGGATAGCTGCTCCAAATACCTCTGTGCAGCGCTTAAGCCCTGCCTCTTCTGCGCTGGACTTGATCAGGTCGAGATTGACCCAGTGCGTCATTCCCGGCCACCAGAAGAGCGCGCTTTGCGCTGCCCAGGCTGTGTAACCGATCGCCGGCGCCAATGAAAAGCATTCCTGGATCTCGTCTTTACCGGGAATTTTTGTCGCGCAGGTCGCACACGAAAGAATAAAATTGCTCATCTTATCACTTTTCCCTCATTCCCACGGTTTAACCACTACCTTGGCGCACTGCCCGTTGGCCAGCAGATCGAAACCCTCCTGGATGCGGCTCATCGGCAGCACGTGACTGACCAGCAGGTTAATCAGCGGTGATTGCTGGATCACTTGCATCACTTGGGGATAATCCCCCAGGTTATACAGCCAAGACCCCACCAGGGTCAGTCCTTTGCGGATCAGGTCCGGGCTGGCGCGAACGGCCAGTTCGTCGTTCGATTCGCCGACAAAAGCCACTCGACCCCGGCGGTGCACCGCATCTATGCACAGGCGCTGCGAAGACAGATTGCCGGAGCAGTCTACAGCACAGTCCACCCCTCTCCCGCTGGTCAAACCCTGTATTTTTTCAACTAGGTCCGCCTCGCCAGGATCGAAGACGGCTTCAACGCCCATCTCCAACGCCCGTTTTTTTCGCCAGAGTACCGGTTCTACGCCAATCACCCGCGTGCCACGGAAGCGGGCATTCACCACTGCCCCCAACCCAACCGGCCCCAGCCCGGTGACCAGCAGGGTATCTGAGACGCCAATCTCAATCGCCTGGAAGGCACCAAAAGAGGCGCCGATGCCATCGATCGCCAGCGTGGCGTGCTCGTACGATACACCATCGGGGATAGGCAGGAGGCGCCTGTCCGGCGCAAGCGTGTATTGCGCAAAAGTTCCCATACCGACCTTCGAGCCAATAAACTGCTCAAAATCGTAATTGTTCTCGCAGTAAACAGAGTCCCCTACCAGGCACAGAGGGCATTTTCCACAAGGAAAGCCGGGCAGGATGACTACCCGGTCGCCGGGCTTGACCAAGCCGGGCTGGGCGACTGCGGCGACTTCTCCCACACCTTCGTGGCCGCCAAGCTGGAGGGGACGCCCTACTAGGTAGGATTTGTATTCGGTGCACAGGGCTGAAGCATGCACCTTGACCAGTGCCCAATCTTGCTTGGGCTGCGGAATGGGTACCTCGACCAGTCCAGCCTGACGTTCTCCCAGTATGACTGTTTTTTTCATCACACCTGATTCTTTTTAGAGTATGGGAAATAAAATAATAGCCGAATGGAGTAATTAAACGTTTATATAAACGTTTAAATGCATTTTAGCACGACATTTTGTGAAAGTCAACTTAGAACCCACGATGAGCCTGTAACACACACGGTCGGCGGATTTTGGTTACTTGTGGAACAAAGAGAAGTTGATATACTGAAACAGTCCATTAATTCAATGTGACTTTGGTTGTCCTCAAAATTATTATAAAAGGAGGAACTGAACTTGTTTGATCAATACTTAGTTAATTTTTGGTGCAAAACGAATACGACCCAGTTTGCAGCTTCAACGCAGTAAATAATCGGAACTTTAACAATTGCATACACTTCCAATTACGCTCTTGCCATCACGCGCAGGTCGGCGGAGATCACACCCCCGCCAACCCAGCGCTCAAACCCGGTCCGCCCATGGTTCAGGCAGCGATCCAAAGCAT
>JBGPQJ010000151.1:0-7645 GCA_041488995.1 Anaerolineae bacterium | reverse complement strand
GGCATTCCCTGACACCCTGGTCGGCACGGATTCGCACACCACCATGGTCAACGGTCTGGGTGTCCTCGGATGGGGCGTGGGCGGCATCGAAGCCGAAGCGGTCATGCTCGGCCAACCGATGGACATGCTCCTGCCGGACGTAATTGGTTTCAAACTCTACGGCAAACTGAACGATGGCATCACCGCCACTGACCTGGTCCTCACCGTCACACAGATGCTGCGCAAGAAGGGCGTGGTGGATAAGTTCGTCGAGTTCTTCGGCCCCGGTCTCGATTCGATGTCCCTGCCCGACCGCGCCACCATCGCCAACATGGCACCCGAATACGGCGCCACGATGGGTTTCTTCCCGATGGACGGCGAGACATTGCGCTATATGCGTCTCACCGGCCGCCCGGAGGAAGTGATCGCGCGGACGGAAGCCTACTGCCGCGCACAGGGTTTGTTCCGCGACGCGAGCACGCCCGACCCCGAATTCACCGACACGCTCGAACTCGATCTTTCTTCCGTGGTGCCCTCCCTGGCAGGCCCCAAACGCCCGCAGGACAGAGTTGCGCTGAGCGACATGAAGTCCGTGTTCCAGAAAGCGCTGACCGCGCCGGTTAAGGACCGCGGCTATGAACTCACCGGCGATGCGTTGAAGCGCGAAGCCGCTTATGGTACCAACGGTGGTTCGATGAAGATGACCCACGGGGCAGTGGTGATTGCCGCCATTACCTCCTGCACCAACACCAGCAACCCATCCGTCATGATTGCGGCCGGCCTGGTCGCGAAGAAAGCAACCGAGAAAGGGCTGGGCGTCAAGCCGTATGTCAAGACCAGCCTGGCACCCGGTTCACGCGTGGTGACGGAGTATCTCAAATCAGCCGGACTGGTTGAACCGCTGGCCCAACTGGGCTTTAACGTGGTCGGCTACGGCTGCACCACCTGCATCGGCAACAGCGGGCCGCTTCCGGGTGAGGTGGCGAAAGCGGTGACGGGCAGCGACCTGGTCGCCGCAGCGGTCATCTCCGGCAACCGCAACTTCGAAGGCCGCGTCCATCCGCTGGTGAAGGCCAATTACCTGGCCTCGCCGCCGCTGGTGGTGGCTTACGCGCTTGCCGGAACGGTCGACATCGACCTGGAGCACGAACCGCTTGGGACGGGCAAGGATGGACCGGTCTATCTCAAAGACCTCTGGCCGACCACAGCCGAGATCACCGAGGCGATCACCGCGCATGTGCGGACCGAGATGTTCACCGACAAGTATGCCAGTGTGTTCGAGGGCTCCGACATGTGGAAGGATATCAAGGTGGCTGAGGGCGAGTTGTTCCAGTGGGATGAGGCGTCCACTTACATTCATCACCCCCCCTTCTTCCAGAGCCTGACGCTGGATGTGCCGCATATCAGCGCCATCCAGGGCGCACGAGTCCTGGCCATGCTGGGCGACTCGATCACCACGGACGACATCTCCCCGGCGGGTAACATCGCCGCCGACAGCCCGGCCGGAAAGTTCCTACAAGAGCGCGGCGTCCAGCCCCGCGATTTCAACCAGTACGGTGCCCGCCGCGGCAATGACCTAGTGATGGTGCGCGGCACATTTGCGAACATCCGCCTGAAGAACCTGCTGGTGGCGCCCAAAGAAGGCAACCTGACCCGCCACATGCCCGGCGGTGAGGAAATGTCCATTTTTGATGCCGCGCTGAAGTATCAGTCTGAAGGCGTTCCGATGGTCGTGCTGGCGGGCAAGGAATACGGCAGTGGATCCAGCCGCGACTGGGCAGCCAAGGGTCCGATGCTGCAGGGCGTCAAGGCGGTCATCGCTGAATCATTCGAGCGCATCCACCGCTCCAACCTGATCGGGATGGGCGTGCTGCCACTACGCTATGTAGATGGTCAGAATGCCGAATCACTCGGGCTGAAGGGCGACGAAGTCTTCGACATCGAAGGGCTCAACGATAACCTGCGCCCGCAGAGTGTGGTGACCGTGAAGGCGGTAAAACCCGACGGCGCGGTGGTTAAATTCAAGGTGCAGGCGCTGTTGAATACACCGGTTGAAGTGAACTACTATCGCAATGGAGGCATTCTCCATACGGTGCTGCGCAATCTGGTGAAATAAACCCTCTCCGGTTAAGCACAACGCGCCATCGCAAATTCCATTCGAAATGCCGGAAATTCAGCAAATGAAACAGGCACACAACCCCGCAAAGATGGGCATGTAAAGCGAATAAAAAAAATGCAAGCCGGCAATTGATCGCCGGTCTGCTGACTCTAGTGTTTTTTGATACGGTCAAAGAACTCGTCCTGCAGCCGTTTCGTTTCCATGTCTTCCTTGATTGCCTTGATGACATTAGCCAGCGCCCTTGCCCGCGCCGCCAGCCAGCGATCGCCCTTCTCGGCTGTGCCGAATGTGCCGTCCCCACAATAGTGGCTGGGATGATCCGCATACCACCATATACCCATGTCCACGCCCAGGTCGCGCAGGGGTGTGAGCCGTTCGAGCGGGTTCCCTTCGCCGTCCGATTTCAGCGCGTCCTGGCGCACCAGGTCCGGGTGGATGGCGAGGATGGCGCTCGTTTCGCGCTCGCCGGCGTGGCCGTCCACGGTCGTTTCCCACTGGGCGTTGATCCCGGCATCATCCTCTTCTCCATAGGCCGGCTCCGCCACGTAGACCACATAATCGCGCGGGCTGGCAAGCTGGATCTGGACGAAATAATGGATCAGGTGGTCATTCCCGCCGTGGGCATTGACCAGCACGATCTTATGCAACCCATTGCGGGCGATCTCGCGGCAGGCATTCTCGAGCAGACGGATGGTCAGGTTCGGGTCGAGGCCGATGCAGCCGGGGTAGTGGCGCGCTTCCAGGATCTGCGTAAAGATGAAGTCCGGGAACACGATGGCCGGCTCGAGCGCTGCCGCGCGGTTGCACAATTCGCGGCCAATGAACATGTCGGTGCCGAGGGGTAGATGGTGCGCATGCCGCTCGATGCAGGATAAGGGCAGCAGGCATACGCCCTGTACTTGTTTAACAGCCTGCGGGAACAGGTCGCCTGTTAATTCTTCCCATCGCATAAGTCAATCCTCCTTTTTGTGTGATCCATATCAGAGGCTGCCTTTGCAGCTCATCCTCCGCCGGGTGTGACCGAACCGATCGCCATGAAGGAGAAGATCAGGATATCCTGCAGGAAGTGGATGAACCACGCCCAGAGGAATCCTTTCGTCTCCAGCATGGACTTGCCAAGCAGCCAGCCCAGGAATCCCGCCATCAGCACGCCGATGACGCCATAGGGAACGCCGTAATAATGCCCGATGCCAAAAAAAGCCGCCATCAACAACAATGCCTGCCGCTTGCCGACCGGGTCATTGAGCACGGACAGGAAGGAGGCTTTATAGGTCAACTCCTCGCTGAAAGCATTCATGGCAGCGAACAACAGCACCAGTGGCATCAACACCAGCACCTGTCCCAGCAGGCTGCCCAGCGCACCGTTCTTGAACTGCACGCTCAGGGATGGAAAAGCCGCGATCAGCAGGAAAGCCAGCGTGCCCAGGCTGATATAGAGCGACAACTCGCGCCCCAGAATGCGCCAGGAGGCCGGTTGCTTCATTAATGGAGGCATGGGATCGGCAGTCGCGCCGAGGTCGCCCTTGACCAGGTAGAATTCGCTGCGCTTCTTCTTGATCACTATCAGTGCTCCCAGCATCACCAGCGAGACCCCCATGCGCAGCAATTGCGTGGATAAAAGGCTGGGGACAAAGTCCTTGCTTTCCATATACGGATCTATAGCAGGCAGATTCCCCATCCAGCCATAGAAGAACCACTCGGCAACAAACAGGACGACGAATATAATGAAATACTTGCGCAAAGGCCGGATGGTCTGCCAGATAAAAGTCAATGCCAGCGCCACGAGCACCACAGCGAGAGAAGCAATTGTCCGCGCGGAGAAGGAAACCGGGATTTTGAAAATTTCTTGAAGAATTACAGTCGGCAGGATTGACACCAACAGCAGGACTCCCCAAGCGACCGCTAGCAGGGCTGTCTGATTGCGGGATTGGGATTGTTCGGACATTATGATCATCTCCAGCAATATTCTACACTCAAACAAGGAGATAATGTTGTGGTACAGCACAACCGATCAAAGCGCAGCAAGCTGTAATGAAATTATGGTAAAATCTTTGCGCTCGGAGGGATGACCGAGCGGCTGAAGGTAACGGTCTTGAAAACCGTCGTGGTGCAAGCCACCGTGGGTTCGAATCCCACTCCCTCCGCTGATCGTCACCCGACATTAACAACCCAAGGGGAGGTGCCAGAGAGGCCGATTGGGCTCGCCTGCTAAGTGAGTGCCGGGGCTTAAACCTCGGCCGCGGGTTCGAATCCCGCCCTCCCCGCTGGATAAACGTCTGCCCTGGCAGACGTTTTAATTTTCCTCAACGATGAGGAAAACGATACATTTCTTCGCTGATTATCACCAGATGTTCGAGAAATTTTTCCGTGCCCGGAACGTGCAAGCAGGTAGCCGAGGCGATTCTGGTACTGCTCCAAAAGTACTTTGAAGCTTGATGATCCTTTGGCCATGGAATATGATATAATCTTACTGGTAAGACTAAAGGAGAGATGATGAGTACTCTAGCCACAACAAGAATGTCGTCCAAAGGACAAATTGTTATTCCCGAAGCTGTTCGCAAAAAGCTGAACCTGCAACCCGGGGCGCAGTTCGTGGTCGTAGGCGAAGATGACGTGGTCATCTTGAAAGCCATCACCACACCCGGCCTGGAAACGTTCGATGCACTCATCCAGCAGGCGCGCCAGCAAGCCTTAACAGCCGGGCTGAAGCGTTCGGATATCAAAAAGGCGGCTGAAAGGGCGCGGGGGCGGGCGTGAAAGTTGTTCTGGATACCAATGTATTTGTCTCGGGAGTCTTTTTCAGTGGTTCCCCATATCAAATATTGCAAGCCTGGAGAGGTGGACAAATTGAATTACCATCTCTCCTGAGATATTGGCAGAGTATCGCCGAGTGGGGGAAATCCTGGCCCTTGACCACCCCGGGGTTGACTTAAGCCCGATCCTGGATTTCGTGGCTCAAAATACGGAGGCCGTTTCTGCACCGCCTCTCGCCAAGCAGGTCTGCGAAGATCCAGACAACGATAAATTTCTTGCCTGCGCTTTGGCAAGCGGGAGCAAGATAGTCGCAAGCGGCGATTAACATTTGCTTAAAGTTTCAGGGTATCAGGGGATCGAGGTGCTGAAACCACGCGAATTCTTGACAAAGTATATTGCAAATCGATCAGAAAATTGAGTATTCATTTGAGATGGTGTAAAAAAACGATCATGCCAATCAAGTATGCCAATCGCAAAGGATCCACCTTCTTTTTGTGCCAGGGAACGACCAAAACCGGCAAGGACCGCTTTTTTTTTGCCCGCGAGCCGAAGGGGAAAGAAGTTGAACAAATGCCTCCCGGTTACGAGATCAGCGAAAGTGTCAACGGGGTGGTTTCGCTGGTTAGAGCACGTCCCCGGCTGATCACAACCGGTGAGGTCGCTGAAGTTGAGCAGGCCTTGAAACGGCACCCCAACGGCCAAAACTACCGGGTGGATATCAAACACGACCAGATCATCGTTTATGAAGGGAATGAGCCGGATATCGAGGGGATCATGGCCCTGTTTGGGAAGAACATTCCACGCCCAGCCGGGGTTACCGAGCGGCTCAAAGCTGAAATGGATCGCTACACCCGGTTCACACCGGTCATGCGTTTCATCCTGTCCGACCCGGATGAACGAACCTATGTTGCTGAACGGTGGTGTTACTCAGGCAGCATTGACGATTGGATCAGTGTGGGGAGATCGGGCAAGATCGATCAGCTGGCGCGCCAGCTGATCCCCACCCTGGGCACGGACGAGTTCTATGAGCTCTATTGATTGAGGGAAAAAGAAGATGAGTGCAAACGTCTCGCCCAAAACGGCACCGATCTACCAGCTCAAAATATCCCTGGATGGCACCCATCCCCTGATTTGGCGGCGTTTCCTTGTCTCTTCAAACATCACCCTGAACAGGTTGCACGATACCATCCAGATCGTCATGGGCTGGACGAATTCCCATTTACACATGTTCGTGATCAATGAGCAGATTTTCGGCGATCCGCAAGACGACGAATTCGGCGAGATGGGCACATTGGATGAAATGGATTGTCGTTTGCGAAAAGTCATCGAGCGTGAGAGCCAGCGACTCCATTACGAATATGACTTTGGCGATGGCTGGAGACACACCCTGCTGCTGGAAATAATCCTGCCACCCGACCCGGCCATGCGTCTGCCGGTATGTCTTAAAGGCAAGCGCGCCTGTCCCCCCGAGGATGTTGGCGGGATCGGGGGATATGCCTATTTTCTGGAAGCCCTGCGCGACCCTGAACATAGAGAACACGAAGAGTACCTTACATGGTCCGGGGGTGAATTCGACCCGGAAGCATTCGATCTGGAGCTCGTCAACCAGCGTCTGCGCAAGATGAAAAATGTGCCGAACGCCTGGCAGGTGAATAACGATCTATCCTACCAGTTTGATGAGCCAGGGCAGATTCCCAGACCTGTGTCCTTGAACAAAGAACAGCGCCAGGCGGTCGAAGCCCTACCGCTGCGCCACGATGTGCTGACCCTGCTTAAATATCTTCAGGTCAACCGGGTGACCGGCACACAATCCAGCGGGAACCTGACCCTCAAGGCTATCCAGGCCATCTGCGCACAGTTCATAGTTCCTCCGAAGCTAGAGACAAAGATCGGCGAGCAAGTTTTCCGGGTGCGCAGTGAGGCGGAAGTCTGGCCGCTGTATTTTGTGCATGTCCTGGCCTCGGTGGGCGGCCTGGTCACAGGTGGCCCGGGCCGCCGCTGGCAGGTCACGCCGACGGGGAAGAAGTTCATGACGGCTCCGGCCGAGATACAGGTCTGGCTGCTGTTTCTGACCTGGTGGAAACAGGTCAACTGGGGCATTGCAGCGCCTTGCGCGCCGGACGAGTTTCCTCCCGCACACATTCGCCAGATCATCCTGGAACACCTGCTCAGCCTGCCGCTGGAGCGTTCCTCGCCCTTTGATGCGTTTGCCGACCAAGTGATCCAGGCATCCGGCTTGACCTGGCCCCGCGGGGATGGCAGCCATGAACGCTCCATTTTGCATGGGTTAGTCAGGTCCACTGTCCCTGAGCCCTTGAACAGCTTTGGCATTCTCGAGTTGGTGCACGGGCCGCATCCAACCCTGGGAGCGGACTTTCGCGAATTGCGTGCCCTGGTCCTGACAGCCCTGGGGAAAAGGTTGCTGAAAAATGTAATGGAATAGAAGTCGGACTGGTAAGGAAAACGTCTGCGCTGGCAAGCGTTTTTATTTTTCGTCCGTGCGCCCCTCGCGCAGCACGCCCGCAAGGGGCATTGAAACAGGAATCAAGGGTTAACCAGGATTCCCGGTGATGCTGGTTGCCGTTTTTTTATGCTGTTCAGATATTTCTCAACTCCTGCAACCAATCGGTTATAATTTTCATGTTCAGGAAAATATTTATATTACTGCTTCTTACCTTAAGAACTAAACTTTTACTTGCCTGGAGTTGGGCTGAAACCGAGATTTTGTTTTAGATATTTACGCAGTACTCTGTAGGAAAAAGATTGGCATGAATATTCTCAAAAAGCGGAATG
>JBGPQJ010000150.1:0-7908 GCA_041488995.1 Anaerolineae bacterium | reverse complement strand
GGATGTTACCCGTTAAGTAAAACCCCTGAAGCTTTCTGGTATTTTGAGAAAGTACATCCTAAAGGAAAAGTGGTCATAAGTGTGGCCTGATCATCAATCTGGAACAACAGAAAGAAGGAAAAAATGAAAATAATCATTCCATTCACGATCTTATTGATGGCACTTGGGGCCTGCACAGCGCCTCAGGCAAATATGCCGAATCCTGCCTCGGTCTATTGCGAGCAGAACGGCAACACACTCGAAATTCGCACTGCTGCTGATGGCAGCCAAAACGGAGTATGTGTTTTTCCGGATGGCAGCACCTGTGACGAGTGGGCCTATTTCCGGGGTGAGTGCGGCTTGATAGCTCAAAAAAGCCCAGCACCTACCATCGTAGTTGAGGCAACCTCAACAGCAAGTGGTGGCGGCCCAGGAGGAGATGGGTCGGGAGGTTACATACCGCCAGGTACTTCAGAAGCAATAGCAGATTGGCGGGGCGTCATCAAGAGTACGGAGCCCGGCGCACAGTATGATGACTACTTTGAGTTGTGGACCAACGGGCAGATCATCTACTTTGGCATCGATTCGATGGACACGGCAGTACAAGCGCAGATCGAAGCGCTATGTGACAGTGGCAAGATCGTTCATCTCTATGGCACATTATTTAGTAATGTGCCTGACTACAACGGCTCGCAGATCCAGGTGGATCGCATCGAGGTTGAAGGGTAACGATCGATCACATTCGGAGTAATCAGCCTCCCGTATCAATAAGACCTCCTGACTGTTACTATAGTCAGGAGGTCTTTTATCTGTGGGCCCGGCAGGATTCGGACCTGCGACCAAGCGATTATGAGTCGCCTGCTCTAACCGCTAAGCCACGGGCCCCATGAATCATTCGCGGTCAACAGCCAGCCATCAGGTTAAGCGCCGCCTGCTTCAATACCACCATACAATCAATTTGTTCCGCACCCCTCCCATGTTCAAAATATACAACTTCAATTGCGTACTGCCGGAATTGGAATGCCAGGAGGTTAGGGGCTATTTCCAGGCAGGAACTCCAGCGCAAGAATCTTCTTCTTTCCAATCTCAAAGCCAACCCATCCATTTTCGTCCATTATCAGATCTCTCTCCGGGATTTCTTCCAGAGTAGTCAGTCGGATCTTCTGCCATGGTCGGCTCCTACCTCCAGGAAGGGTGAACTCAGACTGGATCCGCTCCACGGGGGATTGGAACTCCATTGGCCCGGAGTAACCGCCGTTCATGCGCAAGGCACCTTTCTGTGTCTCGTTAAAGGGGTTGAAAATGCGTACGACCCATCCTTCTCCACTTTCGCTGCGCTTTACCGCGCTGATATGCAAGCCCTCCGGCCGGATCTCCAGGAAGGATTTCTCCAATGGTTCCGTCCCGTGCCTTGTAGGACTGAGCTGGCATGCCTGGAATGCGAGGTTAAAACGCTCTGCAGCCGGCCAGACTTTTCCCTTCTCCCAGTTCCCTGTGTGGGGCATAACCGCATAGCGGTAACGGTGTATCCCCAGGCACTGTGAGCCCTTATCTGTTTGACTATAATCCGTCATCTCTTGCGTCACACAAATCCGGAGAGGATAGGCTCGAATTAAGGTTAAGCTGACCGTATTGGCGGGATCATCCTGGGCTTCATAGGCTTTCAATCCTTCGTTCAAGAGGGCCAATCCAACCTTCCCATCGCTCAGATCAACGAAGGAGTTCATCGGAGACTCGGTCATCGGCAGTTCGGTGTAGAGGGTGTAGTCCGGTGCAGCAATAGGTCGCTCTAGAACATCAAATTGCCCTTGTGCGTTCACGCGATCCGATTGGATGCCGGTGGGAAAACAAACCTGGAGGTAATGGTCCTCGACCGTATTGTTCACCTCTGTGTTCACTTCTACCCAGGGTTGTCCGGCCCGCAAGGTTACAATATTGATGATGGAATAAGCTACGCGCTGATGGCAGCGGGATTTGTCGCCGTCCGTGCGACCCTTAGGTAAGCACCAATCAATCTTTACCCGGAAAGAGGCTTCCAACCCGCCGTCTCGGATTAGGGTGATCTCGGCGTTCTCGTTGAGTGTTGTAAACGCAGTATCTTCCATCGGCGATATATGTTCCCAAGGATTCCCTACCTCACCGCGATCCCTGAAATATCCAAGCCCATCGTAACAGCGCCCGGTGACCTTGTCTCGAACTGTCATTGTTCCATTTGGATGCAGGGTAACAACCAAATATTCGTTTTCCATGGTCTGAGGACCAGTCAACATGCTTTTCGGCTGGCTGATGCGCATTTCTTTCACCGGTCTCACCTGGAACGTCCGATAGCCAAAACCAGGCACATCATTAAATTTGACCCGCACCTCGTGTCGCGCTACTGGGAGAACATTGGCTACATCATTGGGGCTTTGGACGATCGGATAGAAAGGTGAGTTTACCCTCGCGATTTGCATGGGCAGAATCCTGCCTTGCTCATCGATAATCTCGAAATCCTTGCACTTCCATTCCAGAGGAATATCAACAATAGCGGTTATCACTTCAGAGCGCAAAAATGGAGCTGGATTGTAAACGACAATAGCCATATCTTCAGGAGACAAGGTAGAAAGGTCAATCGAACCAGCGATGTCAATCATCGCGCGCTCGAGAATACAATTGCTAATCTCCTGTGCCTGGCGGAAACGATATAACGCATCATCAGCCGTGATGTCTCTGCCGCAGCCAGCAATCGTGTCATGACCATGGTTTTGTAGAAGCCAGTTGTAGGCTAGGTCGATGAAATTCTGTGGGTAAGGGGTTCCCAAGAGGCTGGCAAACACCGAAAGGGGTTCGGCGTAGGATGTGAGCAAACGTTCAGTCTTGAAGTTCTCCTGCTTTATATACATCCGGGAGGAGATGACCCAACCGAATAATGCGCTTGCCCCACCCTTCGTCTGGGGATGGCGCATCTCACCGCGCAAGATAGGCCAATCTGCCTTCTGATACGCCTGGAGGCCATCTTGCCAGGCTTTGATCGTGCTGTGAAATACATCGGCGGAACCGCTCAATGCACGATTGCTATCTTCGATCAGACGGACCTCGCGGATGTCCGGATAAGACGAGTCGTGCCCAGCGGACCAGAAGCGGTGCGGTGTAGTCCAATCCTTGTCTTGTTCTCGGAGTGCCTGCTCCGCCCGCGCGGGGATGTTCTCTTCAGAATAAAGATATGCTGGGTGGGCATATTGGTAATCGAGTTCAGACTTCTCGGCATCAACAAACCGGAACAGGCCGTGTCCTCGCCGCCATGACATCCAACGGTTGTTTTCGTCCTGTTCGTTCCAGTATACCGCCCGCTGGATGATGTACCACACATTATAGCGCGGGCGCGCGCTTAGCCGCGAGGCGATAATTTGCGTGCCATCCGCTCCTTCCCAGATCCATTCGGACTTGGGTGCCACCATGGGGTTGATACCCCGGTAAAAGCTGGCGACTTCAATGCCAAAACCCTGGTAGATCTGCGGCATCTGGGAGATCTGTCCCCAGGAAAATGGAGAATAGCCGGTTTTGCTCACAGGGCCGAATCGGCGGGCGATTTTATGCCCAAGCAGCAAGTTGCGGATCAGCGACTCGCCCCCGACGATGAACTCATCTGGCAGGCAAAACCAGGGGCCAATGATGAGTTTGCCCTCGCTAACGTACTTCCGGATGAGGGGCTCTTTCTCCGGGCACGCTTCCAGGTAGTCCTGGATCGGCAGGGTTTGAGAATCCATGTGAAAGGACTGAAACTTCGGCTCTTTTTCGAAGATGTCAAACAGCATATCGAGCATGGAGACGAGCATATAACGGGTACGCTGCGCCGAGTACCGCCACTCCCGGTCCCAATGGGTATTGGAGATGAAATGGCACTGGATCCGCTGCGCCTCTGAGGTTGTTGTGGAAGAACTTGAAGGGTTCTTTGCTTGAGACATATGTATATTCTCCTGTTGTGGAAACGAGCGCTTTCCGGGAAAAAATTTGTCCCGCCTAACTGATGATGTTTAGGATTTCCTCAAAGTTCTGGCAATAATGATTGCATAAACAACGGGTGCCGCTTTCTACGATATTGCCGCCCGCTACTCCGATAGCCGGGATACCCGCCAGGCGGATGGAGCAGATACCTGCCCCGCTGTCTTCGATTCCAATAACCGAATGCCGATCTTGAAATTCCATCCCCAGGCCAACCCGGAAGGTTTCTGCATAAAGCCAGGGATGCGGCTTGGGAGACAACTCCCCCAAGGTCCCTACCTGTCCCTTCCGTAACGGGTAACCTGCTGAAATGATCGCATCGTAGAAATCGCAGGGGTCGCCCAACCCCATGGCATTGAAAGCGGAAAGGATTTCTGGCCAGGCCTTTTCGTACAACCCTGAGGTCACCAAGCCGATTTTGACGCCCATGCGTTTTAATTCTATCAGGAACTGCTTTACTCCAAGAGCAGGTTTGAACGCGCCAGGCTTTCCGCCACCCTGCATAATCTTCTGGAGCTCTCGATGGGTATGGGTGAAGTAGTACGACCGGGCTTCTTCGATGGCCCCCTCTGGGCAATATTTCCGGATGCAGTATTGGAGGTGCTCGGAGACACTGTGACCGCTGACGAATGGCAAATCATCTTCCTCTAAGGTAAACGATGGGTCTCCCAATAGGCTGGCGATGGTCATTTGGATCATCGACATCCAAAATTCTTCACTGCGGACCGTCGTACCATCCAAATCCATCAATACCCCTCGGATCGGCTTTTGCAAATAAACCGGATGCACTGGATAGTAGGCAGGGTATCCCATCAAGGAGTGGACGAAAGCCAAAGTGTGACCATCGAAGATGATGAATTCCACCTTCCGATCACCGGTTGCCATGATCGAGATCACACCCAATTTACCCGATTCAAAGATACCGTCGCTACATTTTGACAGGGGGATGAAACCGGAATTGGCAGGGATAAATCCTAATCCAGGGATTTCCGTCAAGATTTCCATGTAATTTCCTTTATCTTCTATAAAAATAGCACTGTAGAAAACCGGATAGGGTATTGACAAGGTGAAAAATTACACTATAATACAATTTAATACATTCTAATACATAATATAACAAATTGCAATTCCCCATTTACGAAGGAAACTCATCGATGAACAGAAAATTAGAAACGATCAAGATCAACAGGAACGCTCCCATGCCACTGTATGAGCAAATCCTGAATGAAATTCGCGCTCGGATTGCCAGTGGCGAATGGCCCGCAGATACCCAGCTCCCGACAGAAGCCGAGCTGGAGGTCAAGTTACAGGTCAGCCGGGTTACGATCCGGCAGGCATTGAGTGCCGCAGTGGAAGAAGGTTTGATTGTCCGTAAAGCGGGTAAAGGCACGTTCGTTTCTGGAAAAGAAATTTCGACATCTACGGCCAAAACCGATGGGTTTATCGGTTACATCGTCCCCCACCTCAGCAGTAGCTTTAACGTTCAAATCCTTTTAGGTGTTGAGAGCATCCTCAAGGATGGAGGATATCATTTGATTTTCTGCAACTCGGAGGGTGATCTCTCAAAGGAGAACCAGTTACTCCAGAATTTGGAAACTAATAGAATGGCCGGTTATATCGTCCAGCCTGTGTACACGCAAGCGAACGACCGAACCCTGTTCCACGTAGTATCAAAAGGAACCCGGGTTGTTTTTATCGATCGAAACATTCCAGGCGTGCAAGCAGACTCTGTAATGTCCAACCATTTTGAGGGTGGCCGGCAGGTTGTACGGCATCTGATCGATCAAGGATATAAAAACATTGTCTATCTCGCTCGCGAGCCAATCCAACTACCCAGTATTGCCGAACGACTGCATGGCTACCAGACTGCCATGACTGATTTCGATCTGAAGCCACGGCCTCCTTTTATAGTTGGTGGCCCGATCGAGCTCGGTTATCTCCAGGATCAGAATTCTTCAACTCTGCACGAGAACTTGGTGGTGGAAAAGATTGCCGCCTTTTTACGCGGGGCGGGGCGCCCCGAGGCGATTGTGGCAATGAATGATCTGGTGGCCATGCTGGTCCTTGAGGCGGCTGAACAGATTGGTCTCCGCATCCCCGATGACCTGGGCGTGGTAGGTTTCGATGACCTGGATTGCGCAGATATCAAGGATCTGACAACAATGGCCCAGCGGCCCTTCGAAATAGGCAGCGAGGCAGCACGCCTGCTACTCCAGCGCATCCGCGGAGATAGCGAAGCTATCCGGCAAGTCCTCTTACCAACCCAGCTGATCATCCGCGGCTCAAGTATTAACCCTCAGCAACCGTAGATTTCAGTCTCGTTCTTATCTGAAAAGGAGGTGTTCATAATATAGATTGTAGAAAGAGTTCCTCAGGTGGCACACCCACAAACCGATATCTCATTTCCTAGCACTAACCATTTGAAAGATGAGGAGAATGTAACTATGAAAAAGAATGTTTTTTACACCTTGAGCCTGCTGTTGGTCTCCGTAATGCTTTTATCGGCCTGCGCCGCACCAGCGACTCCAGCGACTCCAGCAACACCAGCCGCCGCCACTGAACCCCCGGCCGCCACTGAACCCCCGGCTCAGCCTCCAGTCGAGCTGACTATGTGGACTTGGAAGCTTCACCACGTTCCCGGATTGGAAGCAGTGGCTGCTAATTTTGAGGCCCAAACAGGGATCAAAGTCACCATCACGGCGGTGAACCCTGATGATGCTTACCGAACCAAGCTCACCACCTCTGCCCAGTCGGGCGATCTCCCCGACATCATGTCCTATTGGACCGGTGGCAACGATTTCTGGAACTATGCCGGCAGTGGCGTGTTCGTGGAGCTTACGGACAAGGTCGACGCTCAGTGGAAGGCCAGCTTCATCCCAGGCACATTCGACAAGAGTTCGGTCCTTTCGCAGTCCCGCTATGATTCCTGCCAGACCGACCCCAACTGCACCTTCAAGAACGTTAAGGCTGGTCAGATCTTCAGTGTTCCGTATATGGCTGGGTCTGCCTACTTTGTATACGGTAGCAAACCCTTGATGAAGCAGGCTGGGTTAGATCCCAACACCGCCCCCAAAACAGCCGAAGAATGGCTCGAAATGATGAAGACCATCAAGGCAGCAACTGGTGTTGCAGGTGTTACAACTGGTGTCCAGAACCCGGATGTGTCTGCCCGTTGGCTCTTCAACCCGTTGATGATGACGAGCTGCGGCCAGGCAAAATACGACGCGATCTACGACGGACGTGACACCTTCTTGGATCCTTGCGCAACTCGTGTATTCGACTTCGTCTACTCGATCCAACAGAATGACTTATGGACGGCGGATATCCTAGCGACTGACATCGGCCCCTCGGAAACGGCGATGGCTCAAGGGAAAGCCGCCTTCGTCATCGGAGGCACGTACACATTGAGCGGCCTCATGGCCAATGGTATGAAGGCCGAAGATGTGCTGGCCTTCGCAGTCCCGCCATTGGAGGGTGCCACCTTGGATCACCTGTCCGTCGGTGTGGATGGCTTGATTGAAGCTGCCATCACCCGCGATAGCCAGCACCCCGATGAAGCCCTTCAATTCCTTAAGTTCTTGACCTCCCCCGATCAGGCGGCGCTCTTTGCCAAAACAGTTGGCGATTTGCCAGCTGTCAAGCTGGATGCTGATCCCGCTAAAGTCGGCAGCGCTATAGCCGGGCTGATTCCCTCCCTCAACCCCGCAGATGCGCCCTTCGGAAAGAGCAATGCCGATCCGTACATTGATGAGATCTTCAACATTCTGCGACCGGGCCTGCAAGCCTTCATTACCGGAGAGACGACTCCGGCCCAGCTTGAAGCGGATGTCCAAGCCGCGAGCGAATCAGGTTGGGCGAACCACGGCGGTCCCAGGCCGGCGGCCAAGTCTTCGCTCGAGCTGACTATGTGGACCTGGAAGCTTAATCACGTTCCCGGATTGGAAGCAG
>JBGPQJ010000149.1:0-7943 GCA_041488995.1 Anaerolineae bacterium | reverse complement strand
CTGCCATTGCCGTCTCCCCTGGCACACCCGGACACATCCGTTCGCTTAATCCCATCCGCGATCTGTCGGGCGTCGCCGATCTGGTCGAGTTGTGTTTCAAGAGCACCATGGATAAGGACGGCAAGCGTTATCTGCAGGATATGCGCCGCTCGGCAGCGGACACCGCTTTCCTGCGATGGGCGAGCAGGACGGCGGATACCATCTCCCTGCCGCTCAGCGGTTACGTCTGGGAGGATAACGGGCGGATTGTCGGCAACGTCAGCTTGATCCCGTACAACCGGCGGCACAAACGCGTTTTTCTAATTGCCAATATTGCCACCCATCCCGATTACCGCCGCCGGGGAATCGGCCGGTTGCTGACCGATGCGGCGATGAAACACGCCCGAGGCAGGCATGTCGACGAAATTTGGTTGCACGTCCGCGAAGACAACCCCGGAGCAATCACCCTTTATGAGGATCTGGGATTTCGCGAATATTACCGCCGCTCAACCTATCATTCTTCATCCAACGCTCCGATCCTCCAGGCTGCGCAGGGCACTCAAATCCGATCCCGCCGCACGGCGGATTGGGCAGGGCAGAGCGCCTGGCTGGAGCGCATTCACCCTCAGGGAATCGCGTGGTATTTTTCGAATTTCTGGAATGTCTTTCAACCCGGGTTGTTGAATAATCTGGGCAACTTTCTCGCCGATATCAACGTAGACCACTGGACAGCATGGCGGGGCAGCGCGATGCAGGCGGCTGCATCCGTTATCTACGGGCGTGAACACGTGGACGTGATCTGGGCAGCCATATCCCCCGAGGGTGGAGATGACGCGTTACACGCCCTGCTGGCACGCATCCGTTCATCCATGGATCCGCGCCGCGGCTTGCTTATGGAATATCCTGCTCACCAATCGGAAGATTCGATCCGCGCAGCCGGGTTTGTGCTTCACCGCACGCTGGTCTGGATGAAAGCGGAATGAACTAACCGGCTTTTAGTCCGGGCAAGCCCCCTGCCGGCTCCGCTTCTTGTACTGCTCTCATAATTGCTTGCGCCATTGCTTCAGCGGCAAATGCACCGACGGTCGTTACGTCGGCGTTTTTATTCCCGGTGGAGAGAGCAAAGATCGTATCCCCATCGAGCATCGTGTGCGCCGGGTGGATGACCCGCGCCAGCCCATCGTGCGCCATCTGGGCGACCTTGGTCGCCCCGGCTTTATCCAACCGCGCGTTGGTCGCCACCACGCCGATGACGGTGTTGGCTTTGGTGGCAAAACCCAATACGGTGCGCCCGGCAAAGGTGCGCATCGTCTCCTGCGTATTGGCAAAATAGCCTGGCGCGCCGAAGTGGAGCGGACCCACCTGGGTTGAGCGTGCTCCGGCGATGATCTCGCCGGTGTGTGGGTCGACCACGTCGCCGAACGCGTTGACAGCAACCAGCGCACCGACTACGACCCCGCCTCCTGCGTCCACGCTGGCGGAGCCGAGCCCGCTTTTCATGGCACTTTTCATCCCGAAGATTTTCCCCACCGACGCTCCTGTTCCCGCGCCGACATTTCCCTCCGGGTTTGAATCAGCCGAGGCAGACGCCGCAGCGCGATAACCCATTTCCGCATCCGGGCGGATCGATGCGCTGCCGAGGGCCAGGTCGAATAAAATCGCGGCGGGGACAATCGGGACTTTCGCCGCGCCTGTCTCGAATCCAATTCCCTGCTCTTCGAGATAGCGCATCACCCCGCCGGCCGCATCCAGCCCGAACGCTGATCCGCCTGCCAGCAGGATGGCGTGTACCTTCTCGACGAGATTGAGCGGGTTGAGCAGATCGGTTTCGCGTGTACCGGGCGCGCCGCCGCGCACGTCCACCCCGCCGATCGCGCCTTTTCGGCAGAGAACGACGGTGCAACCGGTCAGGGCATCGAGATCCGTGGCGTGACCGACTTCGATCCCGGGTATGTCAGTAATATAGTTTGCCATAAGAATCATATAGGGGCGCAGCACGCTGCGCCCCTATCGGTTGGGCTGTTATTTGCCCAGTGACCGCACCAGGGCGAGGAATTCGTCCCACTCCTCACGGAAGAAATGGACGGTCACGTTTTCAAGCTCCAAATGATAAGTGGTTTCACCATCGGGTTCCTCGGCGCTCCAGACCAGATAGTGTTCGGTTTCAGTCAGCGTTTCGGTCTTGGGTTCAGGTGCGTTTTTGGACATGTCTCACTCCTTGGTTGTGAATAAACAGATTATAAAGCACAGCCGACCAGTTTAATGGGCAGGTTTCTTTCGAGGTGGGCGGATTTTTCTCAGCCATTCGCTTAACTGTTTGCGCAGAGAGTAGGGTTCGCGGTCTTCATCGGGAGGCCAGGGATCTTCGTCGTTCAACTTTCGAAAGATATAAGTTGAGACCAATTGCACCGTCGCCAGGATCGGCGCGGCGACGACCACTCCAAGCAGGCCGAGCAGGTCTGCAGCGATGATCACCGCAACCATGATGGCCGCCGAATGGACCTTGAGCGCACGTGACATGATGCGCGTTGCCACCATGTTATCGAGCAGGTAGTCAATGACCAGCGCGCAGATGATGACGACTGCCGTATAAGCGAGGGGGGACATGCCGAAGAGTTTGTAGTCCTGAAAATAGGCAACCAGCCCCAGCATGATCCAGTTGATGGTCGGACCGATATAGGGTAGAAATCGTGCCAGCCCTGCAACCAGGGCCAGTCCAAATGCAAAGCGCACGCCAAGGATATTCAGCACAATGGTGTATATGAAGGCTGCCAGGAAGAAAACAATCAACTGCCCGCGCAGGAAGGCGTTCCAGATGTGACTCAGCCGCTCCCCGAACTTACGGGCATCCTCATTGTAGTCCCGCAAGTCGAAGGAGAAGATCTGTTCGCGCAATCCGCCGCTCTCAATGAGCAGGAAGTATGAGACGATCAGGATGAACAACAACCAGCCGATGGTGCCGATGGCGCTGCTCGCCATCGAGCCGATGATGGTCCCGGTCTGCCCCAGCACAAGCTGGATGGTGTTGACGAGCTGGTTGCTCAACCCGCCCAGGTCGAGGCCAAGTCTGCTGATGTCGTACGTGAATGGTCCGAAGGATATGGTCTGGAGTTTGATGGAATCCAGCAGTGCCGGGAGTTGATCAAGCGATGTCTGGACCACGCTGATGATGCTTTGTACCTGCACCACAATCTCAAAACCCCCCAGCACCAGCAAACTGATGGTGATCACTGCCAGAATGATATAAATCAGCGTGACCGACAACCCCCAGGGCATGCGGGCTCGCCGCTCCAGGAAGGAAGCGACCGGGTAAAATAGATAAGCGATGATGAGTGCCATGATTAATGGCGGGAAGATGTTCTGGAAGCGGATCACCACTGCGGCAGCCAGGATAAGCAACCCTGCTGCAACGATGGCTTTCGTCGTACTCCCCCACTTTGGAGAAACGGGCTTGCTATTTTGATCCATAAGACCTCACTGATTAGATTCTATCGGCACATAACGAATTTTACAACTAGTATAAGTGCGCCCATGCGCCGCCTCTTGTTCATCCTGGCAATCATCCTGCTGGTCGGGTGTGCAGCTCCTGCCGGAAGTGTCGTCGAAGAGACTATTGCGCCGACGCTTTCCCCCGTTCCATCGCTGACTCCCGCCCCCGAGTTCCGCCTGAATGTCCATCCCGATGGATCGCTCTATGTAGGCGATTGGGTCAGCTTTGAAGTCATCCCCCCCACCGGTTTTGATACTCATGAGAAAAAGGTCGAAGTCCGCCTTGGCGACCAGGTCATCGGCACGGCGGATTTTAATCCTTACGGAATCGCCGGACGCCAACAAGCCACTCTGTGGTGGGCTTGGGATACATCCACGCTCGATCCGGGTATATATACGCTTGCATTTTCCGTCACGCCAGACGGACCCGCCTGGCAGCAGGCCATCCACCTTCTACCGCGTGATGCGTTATCCGCTCTCGAACGCGATGCCCACTGGGAGTCCATCTCCAGTCAATGCTGCACCCTCAACTACATCTCCGGAACGGCGGCCGCCCGCGATATCATAGTGCTCGGACAGACCGCCGACGCGCTCATTGAACGTCTCACGCCGATGATGGCTGGAGCCGCACAGGAGAAAATCCCTGTCGTGATCATGTCGCGCACTCTGGGACACGGGGGCTTCAACGATGGGGCGATTTATGTCTCCTACCTAGACCGGAATTACGCCGGCAGCACCTTCGGGATGGTCCTGCTCCATGAAGCCACCCACTGGCTCGACCGGCAATTGGGCGGCGACCTGCGCCCGACCCTTTTTCTCGAAGGGTTGGCGGTCTACCAGACCGGCGGACACTTTAAACCGGAAACACTCATCCCGCGCGCTTCGGTATTGCTCAACTTGAACTGGTACATTCCCCTGCGTCCACTGGCGGATAACTTTTACCCGTCCCAGCATGAGATCAGTTATCTCGAAGCCGGTGCGCTGGTGCAGTATCTGGTGGAGATCTATGGATGGGAGGCCTTTAATGCTTTCTACCGGGACATCCACCCAGCCCCCAGCGGACTGCAGTCGGAGGCGATCGACCGGGCGTTGCAGACCCACTTCAGTCTGACACTTGAACAACTTGAGTTGGATTTCCTTGCGCTTTTGCGTGCCCAACCGATGGACGAATCGCAGGTCGAGGATGTGCGCCTGTCCGTCCAGTTTTACGACACCGTTCGGCGCTACCAGCAGATGTTTGACCCTTCGGCCTATTTTCAGACTGCTTGGCTGGCAGATGCGTCGGTCATGCGGCAGAAAAACATCACCGCCGATTACCTGCGGCATCCCGATGGCATCCTCAACCAGTATCTTGAGACCCTGCTGGTCGAGGCCGATTCCGCGCTGCGGTCAGGGGATTACACAGATACCGCCCAAAAACTCAAGGCGTTAAACGTGATGCTTGATATTCTTGAGAACGCCAAATAAAAATCCCCTCGCCTTATTGCGGGAGAGGGGAAGAGCACAAAGGATAGATTATGGGCACACGCCGCCCGTCGCTGTGACCAGGAAGGGCGCGATCTGACACCAGCGTCCGCCGGTGGGATCTGAATCGATCCACCAGAAGAATCCCAGGCAAACGCATAAAACGCATAGAACCAAAACCAGCACCACGACGAGTATCACTGTGGTAGTGCTGCGCTTCTTCGGCGCGGGTGTGACCGGCTCGGGTCCGGCGGGGACCTGCCCGGCATAGGATGGAATAGGCTGGGAAACGGGTCTCGATATCGGCGGGGCGGAGGCGGGTGCAGTTGCCGGCGCAGGTTTGGCGGTATGCATCATGGTTGCATTCGGATCGCTTGCCACTACTGCTTCGAAGACGACGGATATCTGATCGCCGAATGCGATCACTTCGCCGGGGCGCAGGGCATGCGGCGCGGTCAGGCGGACGCCGTTGACGAACGTTCCGTTGGTCGAGCCGAGGTCTTCAATCGAGTAGGTATTTCCCTGCTGCGACATGCGGGCATGTTTGCGCGAAACTTCGGCATCGTTGATGACGATGCCGTTGCCCGGTTCGCGCCCAATGGTAAAAGACTCACCGCTGACGGGGAATACTTTGCCCGGTGTTGGACCAGCGCGTATGACGATCTGATATTCAGACATAGGCTCCTCCAGATAATGGCATGAAAACTAGAAATAGTGTACCGATTAATCAGGAAAAAGTCAAACCGGAAATGCGCCTTTACCGGTCATCTCACAGTCAAAAACATCCCCAAAGGCAGCAATGACCGCCTGTTTCACATCCCCCATCGGTGGAACAGGGTCGCGCAGTTCAACGAGACTGACCACCGGTTCGCTTAACCCGCAAGGGCGGATACCGTCGAAGTAGCTCATATCCGGGTTTACGTTGAGCGCAAAGCCGTGGCGCGTGATCCCATTTGCATCCACCTTGACGCCGATGGCGGCAATTTTGGCGGGTTTCTGGCGGTCTTCGGGACGGCAACGCGGGCATCGTGAGTAAACATCCGGCTGGATCCACACCCCGGTCATCCCGGGTATCTGTCCAGCCGCGAGGCCGAAGCCTGCCAGCGCCACGATGAGCATTTTCTCCAGCCGGCGCAGATAGCCGGTGTAATCGGCGTAGGGGATTATTCCCTTATCCCTTCCCCCTTTCTCATCGGGAGAGGGGATGGGGGTGAGGGGAATCAACGGATATCCGACCAGTTGCCCCGGCCCGTGGTAGGTCACGTCGCCGCCGCGATCGACCCAGCGCACGGTCAGCCCGCGCTCTTTGAGCTGCGCTTCAGTGAGGAGCAAATTCTGCTCCTGTCCGCGCCGGCCGAAGGTGTAGATGTGCGGATGCTCCAACAGGAGCAGTGCCGGCGGGCGCTCCCTGCGCGCTATCTCCCCTGCCAGGCGGTCTTGCAGCGCCCAGGCGTCATCATAAGGGATAAGTCCGAAATCGAAGAATTGGCAGAGCATAAAATACACAGGAGCGGCCTTTTCGGCCGCCCCGTCTTTTATCCGAACACCCGCCGGTACAGATTCGATTCGAGCAGGTTATCCGGATCGGTGCGTTTCTTGAGCGCGCGGAACTGGTCACACGTTTCATCCCCCAGGAAGCGGTGGGCAGTCTCCGGCGTGGTTTCGCTGTTCTTGGCGAAGTAGAACCGTCCGCCGGCTGACAGCACGATTTGGTCGAACTCCTGCAGCATCTGGGAAAGCTTTGCCCGGTTGCCGCGGGTGACCTTGAAATCCATTGCCAGCGAGAAACCGTCCACCGCGTGGCTGATCAGGAAATCGTCCGGGCGGTGGCGTTTGGTCACGCCCAGGTAGGATGGCAGCCGGCGCCTGTGCGAGAGCGTGAGCATCTCCTTCCAGGCGTCCAACGCAGTCTCTTTCGGCAGGAAGGACTGATACTCGATCAAGCCGCCGCGCCCGTAAGCCAGCTCCCAGTTGGGGACATAGTCGAGCAGAAAATGGAAGGCGGCGTGCGATTGGCGGTTGTGGCCTTCGCGCAGGCTCATCACATATTTTGCCGTGTTGACTCCCCATGTCCCCAGGTTGTTCATGAACGGCGTCATGAAGTAATGAATGCTGGATTTGGGGAAGACACCGAACATCTTGTTCGGAAGGGTCTGGTAGGCAACCTGTAAGGTCTTTTCACTGTCGGGATCGTCACCCTCGTGCAGGTAGTCGGCGGCATGGATCTGCCCGCGCCCAAGCCCCTTGCCCCCGGCGGTGGCATCCAGCCAGCCGACAATATAGTCGTGCTGCGGTGCGCCGTCCAACAGGGCTTTCAGTTGTTCTTCGAGGCTGTGTACCGGATACGCGTGGACCTGCAGCAGTCCCGAATGGATTTTCTTCATCTGGAGAGTGATCGAGATGAAGACACCTAGCATGCCCATCCCGCCGATCATGGCGCGGAACAGGTCGCCATTTTTTTTCGAGCTGCAGGTGATTTTCGCGCCGGTAGGGAGCAGCGCGGTGAACTCGAGCACATGATCGCCGATGGTGCCCATCCTGAAGTTGTTTTTGCCGTGGATGTTCATCCCCAGGCAGCCGCCCAGGGTGGTGGTCATCGTCCCGGAGACGACAGGCGGCCACCAGCCGTCTGGCAGGACGACCTGCCATAGTTTTTCAAGCGTGACGCCGGGTTCGGCAGTCACCACACCCGTCTCAGGGTTCCATTCAAGGATTTTGATCATCCCCTGCAGGTCAAGCACCATGCCGGCGCTATTGAGGGCGGCGTCGTTGTAACTGCGGCCTGCACCGCGCAGGGCAATCGTCAGGCCTTCCTTTTTCGCGAGATGGAACGCTTCGAGGATTTCATCGACACTGGTCGGTCGATAGAGATAGGCCGGGGCGCTCATTGAGTGCCCGAAGTTTTCGAGGAAAGTCAGCTTTTCGTATGGGAGAGTGGTGGACATAGTATTCTCGTAAAGAAATCAGTGGCGGCGCACAACAGAACCCGGACCATGGTCGGTTTCCCTTGG
>JBGPQJ010000148.1:0-7973 GCA_041488995.1 Anaerolineae bacterium | reverse complement strand
GTTTGAGGGCATGGATGTCGGCGAACGGATTCGCGTGAAGTTAACGTCCGTTGACGTTCAGCAAGGATTTATTGATTTCAAGAAAGTCAGCTCATCAAAATTTTGATACGGAAACTCACCCATCCGTATTCAAAATAGCAAAGCTTTGAGGAAAGTCACTCGCGTGCCAAAAGGAGAACAAGAAATCGAGAAAATGAAGTAAGGGATTCCCGGGAAAAACCGCCCAACAACTGCTGCCAGTGGACGACTTTGCCTCGCTGTGCTTGGCTCGCCGCCGCTGAAGCGCAAGCCGTTGGGCGTCAAAAAAAGGTGCCTCTTCTTTGAATGCTGTTGAATGCAGCATTGAGGTAAACTAACTAATGACGATGTTAAAATCGTCAACTGGAGGAGTTGCCATGAAAGGTTATGTGCAAAACATTGAAAGCATTGCTGTCAAGAATAAAGATTTTCGCCAAGTGCTTTACACAGCCAGGAACTGTCAGCTCGTTATCATGGCGTTGAAGCCCAAGGAGGAGATCGGGATGGAAGTGCACAAGCTCGATCAGTTCTTTCGCGTGGAGGAAGGGACGGGCGAGGCCGTTCTCGATGGCGTTCGTACGGCGATCAGCGCGGGCTTCGCCGTGGTCATCCCTGCTGGGATGAATCACAATATTATCAATACTGGCAATGTTCCAATGAAGCTCTATACGCTCTATGCGCCGCCGAATCATCGGGACGGCGTTGTCCACCATACCCGCGCCGAAGCGGAAAAGGACGACGAACACTTCGACGGTAAAACGACGGAATAGAGATCTGAAGGAGAAATCTCATGAATAAGCAAGCAGGTTTGTTGGATTTGACCATCGTGAAGCGGTCATCGTAATTCTCACAGATGGTGAAGTAGAAATCAAGCATAGCACCTCAAACAGCGGAAAACATATCCGGTACTCTGGCAGTTCACATTCTAAAACCCCGGAAGGATTAAAAGAGGTCACCTCAGAAGACCAGAGAGACGGAAAATTTGGAAATAATCTCAACAAATTTTACGATGAGATTATTGCAAGTATTCGTAATGCAGACTCCATCCAGATCTTTGGCTCTGGAGAGGCAAAAGGCGAGCTGGAAAACGTATCGAGCAAGAAGGACTGGGAACCGGTCTCTGCCTGGGCTGCCCGGATGGATCATGTGGAACAGAAAGGAGTTTGAAATGACAATTACTGCTTTCTTAACGTTAGTTTTGGGGATCCTGTTGCTGCTCTTTGGGCGGCGAGTCTTCTGGCTTTTTGTAGCCACGGCTGGTTTTCTCGCCGGGCTCACCTTTGCCACACAGTTTATGCGCGGCCAGCCAGAACTGGTCATCCTGTTGATCGCTATCATCGCAGGGATCATCGGCGCTTTCCTGGGGATTGTACTGGAATGGGTGGCCATCCTGATTGCCGGTTTCCTGGCCGGCGGTTACTTGGCGACCACCCTGGTGGCTTCCCTAGGTTTGACCCTCTCCGCCGGATACTGGGTGATTTACATCATCGGTGGCATCGTTGGGCTGCTCCTGGTAGCGGCCCTTTTCGACTGGGCCATCATCTTCCTGTCCGCGCTGCTGGGGGCTGAAATCATCATGCCTTTCTTGAGCATCCCTGCCTCGGCCCACTGGCTGGTCTTCCTAGGGCTCCTCATCGTTGGCATCCTGGTGCAGGCCGGTATCTGGCATCGCCGTTATCCTGTCCAGCGTACGTGGGGGCGCCGCCGAAGGGCTGACCCCAACAGTCCGAAGGCCTCACCTCCACCTGGGGATGGGGCTCAGTAGTTACACGTGAGGATCCTATGAGCAACAAACGACGATTCTCATTCAAAGTGACTCGATACCAACATATAAGGAGATAAATTCTATGTTCCCAATCGGTGATGATGATAGTGCTCGTAGGAGTTTTCCACTGGTCACCTATGCTTTGATCGCCCTAAATGTCCTGTTCTTCTTCGTAGAACTGAGCGGTGGTGACGCTTTTATTGGGAAATGGGCTTTCGTCCCCAGTCGCTTCCTTGCCAATCCCGGTGCTGATTTTCTGACCATCTTTACTTCCATGTTCATGCATGCAGGATGGGTCCACCTGGGAGGCAACATGCTTTACTTATGGATCTTCGGCGACAATGTAGAAGACCGTTTTGGGCCAGTCAAGTTCCTGGTCTTCTACTTGCTGTGCGGCATTGCGGCAACTTTTGCCCAGCTGGTTTTTAGTATGGGATCAAATGTTCCAAACTTGGGAGCCTCGGGAGCGATCGCTGGTGTGCTCGGCTCTTATATTTTGATGTTCCCACAGGGAAAGGTCAGAGTCTTGCAGGGTCAACAGGTGATACAAGTGTCCGCGCTGATAGTCATTGGGCTCTGGATCGTCCTGCAGTTTTTTAGCGGCATCGGTTCCATTGCCAATACAGCAGACACGGGCGGCGTGGCTTATATGGCGCACATCGGCGGATTTATCGCAGGGTTTGTGCTGACCTTTTTGTTTAGAGGAAATACGGCGCCGCGGCTGACAAGCTAAATCGCTATAGTTGCTGTAATTTTGCGCTGAACACCATTGCCATGCTTAAACAACGGAGTATGGATGGGAGTAGTGATGACAACTCTGAACCCATCTCCACGCCTGGGTAATTCCCCTAGCGATAACGGGGCGCATTTTCTGATCAATTATGTAAATGCGCGTATAAATATCGATTTCAAAAAAGTCAGTTCGTCCAGACATGGATAAGGAGAGCCTTATGAAAAAGGAAATTGGTTTGTGGATTGACCATCGCAAGGCCGTGATTGTGATTGTTACAGGGGAAGGGGAAGAAATCAAGAAAATAACATCAAACATGGAGAAACACGTACGCTTTACGGGTGGGACGGCATCCGAAGACGGCTCGACGGAAGACGTGCGGGACAGGCAATTTGGGAATTACCTCAACAAATACTATGATGAGGTTATTGCTGCTATTCGTGATGCGGACTCCATCCAGATATTTGGCCCGGGCGAGGCAAAAGGCGAACTGGAAAAACGTATTGAGCACGAAGGACTCAAAGCACACATCCTTGCCATTGAAACCGTGGACAAGATGACCGATCGCCAGATTTCGGCAAAAGTTAGAGGGCGTTTTCCGGCCTAGATTTTGTTGTACAATTAACGTAAACACCTGCCGCCGAGCTGCAATCTGCGGCAGGAATGTTATTCGCGGAGGAATGAATGGGCTTACCGAACAACACACTGAAAAATGCGGGAAATCATACTGGTGCAAACAAGCCCAAAGTTTCCGATCAATTGCTGGAAAAGGCGCGTGAAGAATCGGATACCGTGTTGACAGAACTTGAATCGCGTTTAAGCGGCTTGAGCGTGGAGGAAGCCGAAGCGCGCGTCAAACGCGATGGGTTGAACGAGATCGCGCGCGAGAAGCGTCAATCGCCATTGATGCGTCTGGTGGATAATGTCAAGAATCCGCTGGTCATTTTGCTGACCGGGCTGGGCATCCTCTCTTATTTAACCGGTGACCTGCGCGCAACGATCGTCATTTTTGTGATGGTATTGCTCGGCATCGTGCTGCGTTTCTATCAAGAGATGCGCGCCGATAACGCCGCCGAAAAACTCAAGGCCATGGTCAACACCACTGCTACCGTAGTGCGCGATGGCAAAGATGCAGAAGTCCCGCTCAAACTTTTGGTGCCGGGTGACCTCATCCGCCTGGCAGCCGGGGATATGGTGCCTGCCGATGTGCGCGTGCTGACCGCCAAGGACCTGTTCCTAAATCAGGCGGCGCTTACAGGTGAATCCATGCCGGTGGAGAAGAAAGCCGCTCCAGCGTCCGGCGAGATTCGGAATCCACTGGAATTGCCGAATATCTGCTTCCTCGGCTCGGACGTGGAAAGCGGAACCGCAACGGCGGTCGTCATCCACACCGGAGACAAAACATATTTTGGGTCGCTAGCCGCCAGCATTGTCGGGCAGCGTGTGCTGACCAGCTTCGACAAGGGCGTCAACAAGTTCACCTGGTTGATGATCCGCTTCATCGCCGTGATGGTGCCGGCCGTTTTCCTGATCAACGGGTTGAGCAAACACAACTGGCTGGAAGCCTTCATGTTTGCGATGGCGGTGGCGGTTGGGTTGACGCCTGAAATGCTGCCAATGATCGTGACCGTCAACCTTTCGAATGGCGCGCTGGCGATGGCGCGCAAGAAGGTGATCGTCAAACGCCTGAACGCCATCCAGAACTTTGGCGCGGCGGACGTGCTGTGCACCGATAAGACGGGGACGCTGACGCAAGGCAAGATCGTGCTTGAAAAACACCTGGACGTGCGCGGCAATACCAGCCAGCGCGTGCTGCATTACGGGTACATGAACAGCTACTATCAGACTGGCTTGAAGAACCTGATGGATGAGGCCATCCTGAATCATGGCGACCTGAACGAAGCGCTGCAAGTGGACGAAAAGTTCCGCAAGATTGACGAACTGCCTTTCGATTTTCAGCGTCGCCGCATGTCAGTCATCCTGGAAAACGACCAGGATCAGCAGATCCTGATCTGCAAAGGCGCGGTCGAAGAGATCATGCGCCTCTCGACGCATGTGGAAGTCGAGGGCGAAATCCTGGAAGTGACGAGCGAGCATGATGAGCACCGCAAGCGGCGCGTGAAGGAGTTGAACGAGGAAGGTTTCCGCGTCATAGCCGTTGCGTATCGAATATTCCCAGGAGACAACGACGAGCCTCATTACACCGTTCAGGACGAATCGGACCTGACTCTTCTGGGTTACATGGCTTTCCTCGACCCGCCCAAAGAGTCGGCGACGGAAGCCTTGAAGCGGCTAAAGACGTTGAACGTGGATGTCAAAATTCTGACCGGCGATAATGAGATCGTCACCGCTTACATCTGCAAACAGGTGGGCATGCCAGTGGACAAGATCTTGCTTGGTTCGCAAATCGAGACGATGAGCGAACCAGAGTTAGCCGAAGCCGCCAGCCTGACCAGCATCTTCGCCAAGCTGGCTCCGTCCCAAAAGGAACGCATCATCCACGCCTTGCAGAGCAAGGAGCATGTGGTCGCTTTCATGGGCGACGGCATCAACGACGCCCCCGCCTTGAAAGCCGCCGACGTGGGCATCTCGGTGGACAGCGCGGTGGACATCGCCAAGGAGTCATCCGATATCATCCTGCTGGAGAACAGTCTGCTGGTGCTGGAGCAGGGTGTGATGGAAGGCCGCCGCGTGTTTGGCAACATTATCAAGTACATCAAAATGGCAGCCAGTTCCAACTTCGGCAATATGTTCAGCGTGGTGGGAGCCAGCGCCTTCCTGCCTTTCCTGCCGATGCTCCCGATCCAGGTGCTGACCAACAACCTGCTCTACGACTTCTCGCAGACCACCATCCCCACCGACCAGGTGGATGCCGACTGGCTGACCAAGCCGCGCAAGTGGACCATCGGAGAGATCCAGCGCTTCATCATCTTCATCGGGCCGATCAGTTCGATCTTCGATTACGCCACCTTCTTCATCATGATCTATGTGTTCAACGCCTGGAACAATCCTGCACTCTTCCACACCGGCTGGTTTGTGGAGTCGCTTTTCACACAGACATTGATCATTCACGTCATCCGCACCAACAAGATCCCGTTCATTCAGAGCCGCGCCAGTTGGCCGTTGATATTCACCTCGATCATCATCGTCGCGGTCGGAGCGTGGCTGACGGTTTCACCCCTGGCAGAAACGCTCGGATTTGTAGCCCTGCCGCCCCTCTACTGGCTGCTTCTGGCAGGACTGCTGGTGTGCTACGTGTTGCTGACGCAAGTGGTGAAGACCTGGTTCTATCGCAAGTATGGTACATGATGGCAGGTCAGGAGATGATTTTCCTATCCCGGCGAATTCAACTGGCTCATTGCCACCCGCATCAGGTCTGTCGCCCGATTATCTCCCATCCCCCACTGCGGGAAAAAACCATCGAGAGGAAAGTGTAATTTCACCGCGATAGGCCTCAGCTCAAAGAAAAGAGTACAGAATGTCAGAACAAAAAGATAAAAAACCTGTTGAAAAGATTAAAGAGGGAGCCCACCAAGCCGCGCGTGCCGAGAGCGCACCAGCGCCTGTGCGACGCTATCGAGCCATGCTGTTCCAGGCAATGCTGGTCCTTGTCGCGGGGGCTTTTGCTGTATTGACTTTCCTGGTCAAGACCATGCCTTCTTTTGCGATTGATCTTCAGATCACGAGAGCCATCCAGTTGATTAATTTCCCATTCTTTGCGTTGTTGATGAGCGTGGTAAGCTGGCCGGGTTTTGGTCCACAATCAATGATTATCACAGGGCTGATCATTTTGTTGATTTATGGCTTTGGCCTGCATTGGGAAGCTGTAATGGCGCTTATAGCAGCGGTCCTTTCCACGGCCATCAATCTATTGGTAAAAGATCTGGTTCAGCGTCCGCGTCCTACGGCAAGCATGGTGAATGTGATTGATACACTTAACAGCTACAGTTTCCCAAGCGGGCATGTCATGTACTATCTTGGCTTTTTAGGTTTTATTGGGTTTCTGATTTTTAGCTTGCTGAAACCATCTTTAAAACGCAGCCTGTTCCTGGTGCTCATTGGTGGCCTGGTAGTCTTGATCGGTGTCTCGCGCATTTACCTGGGCGAACACTGGGCCAGTGACGTGCTGGGATCTTATCTGCTTGGCAGCCTGACTCTGGTAGCAACCATACAATTTTATCGCTGGGGCAAGCTACGCTTCTTCGTTCACCAACCAGTAGCCGCGGCCGAGCCTCAGCACGCATAAAAAGATTTGGCAATCTCTCATGCCGCAATGGAGAGATAGTTTGGTAATAAGGAGAAGCAGACATGCCAAAGAAAAATAAACCCATCCGCGCTAAATTAATTGCCAACCCGGGTGCCGGGAATATATTGGAAGCAGCCACACGCCTCGAGCAAGTTACAAGCTATTTATTGGAGTATGGAGTAAAGGTTGATGTAGCTCTAGCCCATCCTAAAAAAGAAGCGATCCCGATTGCAAGAAGAGCCATTAAAGATGGCTATGATATTGTGATCGCCATGGGTGGGGATGGCACGCTCGGTGCAGTAATTCGCGGAATAGCGGGCTCCAAGGTTCGTCTGGGAATTATCGCTGCAGGGACTGAAAATGATATCGCCAAGAGTCTGGGGATCCCTGAAGACTTGAAAGAAGCCTGCGCTTTGATCGCCTCCGGCCACACTCGTAAGCTGGATTTAGGTCAGGTAAGCACCAGGAAAAGGAAAAAGTTCTATTTCTTTATGCTGACCGCCATTGGTCTCACAGCAACTATCTTTCCTATTATTAAAGAAATTCCTAAAGGCAAATATTCGGGCGTCAAGGATGCGCTCACGACCTTCCTGAAATTTAAATCAAAACCCAAAGTATATCTGACGCTGGATGACGAAAGTAAAATAGAAGTTGAATCAATGTTAGTGACAGTGGCAAATACTCCTCTTATTGGAGCAAAAAACCTGGTAGCCCCAGATGCCTCCATGGAAGATGGACTCCTGGATATCGCCGTTTACCCGGATTTTAGTAAGGCTGAATTGCTTAGCTATTTCGCCAAGACAGCCCATGAAGGTTCAACTCCTGATGGAACCATCCAACGCTACCGGGCGCGAAAAATAAAGGTGAAAACATCTCCAAAGCTTGATGTGGCGGCGGAAGGCATCATACTGGGAAAGGGTACGGCTTGGATTAAGGTACTTCCGGGGGTGCTGCGAGTGATTGCGCCTGAGCCTGGCACAGGGACAGAAAAACCGCTGAAAAAGGCTACCAAGGAGTTGCCTGAGCCTGTTTCCCCGGTTTCCCAGTAATCATCATATTCTGGGGACTTTGGCAATGGTTCAAGCACGTATTCTGATGATCGATGCAGGCATATCGACCATTCAATATCGTTTTTCGCGGTAAGCCTTTCGCCGTAAAGAATTCTCGAAAGAAAAATGATCAACCATTGAGAGACTCGAAAGTCGATTAAGTCC
>JBGPQJ010000147.1:0-8023 GCA_041488995.1 Anaerolineae bacterium | reverse complement strand
TGGTAAGGTCGTGGCGCACGTTGCTTCTGATAACGTGGCTGGTGGCAAGATGGCCGCTGAATTCCTGTGCAAAGCCATCGGTGGCAAGGGTAACGTGGTTGAACTCCAGGGTATCGCCGGGACTTCTGCCGCACGTGATCGCGGTCAGGGTTTCAATGACTACATGGCCGCCAATTGCAAGGATGCCAAGATCGTTGCCCAGCAAACCGCCAACTTCAATCGCGACGAAGGCTTGAGCGTCTTTGAAAACATTCTGCAGGCTCAGCCCGAGATTGCGGCTGTTTTCGCTCACAACGATGAAATGATCCTGGGCGCTATCCAGGCTGCTGAAGCCGCCAAGCGTACCGGTATCGTATTTGTCGGTTTTGACGCCGTTGACGATGCTGTCAAGGCTGTCAATGATGGCAAGCTGGCCGCCACAGTTGCCCAACAGCCTGCGGAAATTGGTCGCTTGGGCGTAGAGGCCGCGATTAAGTTCCTGAATGGCGAGACAGTGTCCGCTTCTATTCCTGTTCCGCTTTCGCTGGTTACAAAGTAAATCTCTTTTCTCTTTTGGAGCGGCCTCGTTGGAATATATGCGAGGCCGCTCCTCTCCAATCTAAATTATCATGGCAGATCAAACTTTTCGCCTTGAACTGAAAAACATTACCAAGTCTTTCCCTGGTGTTTTGGCTGTACAAGATGTCACCCTTGCAGCCTATCCGGGTGAGATTCTGGCATTGGTCGGAGAAAATGGCGCTGGCAAAAGTACACTGATGAACATTCTGAGCGGTGCATTCATGGCTGATTCCGGAATGATTTTGCTGGATGGGCAAGAAGTCAAAATACCCTCGCCGCGCCGGGCGCAGGAACTGGGCATCGCCATGATCCATCAAGAATTGGCGCTCATCCCCCAGATGACCGTCGCACAGAATATATTTCTGGGGCGGGAGCCGCTTTTTGCGGCGGGAACGCTTGTTGATACGAAAAAGATGCTGGCCGAAGCGCAGATAATTCTCAACCCATTGAGCTTGGATTTCGCTGTACATGCACTTATTTCAGATCTTTCAATTGCCCAGCGCCAGATGGTTGAGATTGCAAAGGCTATTTCGATCAAGTCGCGCGTTATTATTCTGGATGAACCAACCAGCGCATTAAGTGAACGCGAATCTGGGAAATTATTTGGCCTTATGCATTCTTTGCGTGAGCAGGGCGTGACTTTAGTTTATATTTCTCACCGCATGGAAGAGATTTTTGCTTTATCTGACCGCGTTGCCGTGATGCGCGATGGTCAACTGGTGGGTGTCGCTCCGACGAAAGAACTGACCGCGAATTCCATTGTACAAATGATGGTGGGGCGCGAGTTGAAAGAGTTTTTTCCGAAGGCTGAAACTCAACGCGGGGATGTAGCGCTTGAGGTCCGCAATCTGTGCAGTGGCGTGCGCCTTAAGGATGCCACATTTACGCTTTACAAAGGTGAAATTGTCGGGCTGGCCGGGTTGGTTGGTTCGGGGCGGACGGAAATCGCGCGCGTCCTTTTTGGGTCAGATAAAAACGAAGGCGGCGAGATCCGGGTGGCGGGGCAGTTGGCGCAAATCCATTCGCCGCAAGAGGCTATTCGCCTCGGTATTGGTCTGGTTACCGAAGACCGCAAAGCGCAGGGGCTCTTCCTTGGGCAAAGTGTGCGCTCAAACGCCTCGGTTTTATTGTTTGAACGCCTTTCACGGCTGGGCTTCCTGCTTTATGGGCAGATCGACCAGTGGATGCGCGGCGCGATCTGGCAACTAAATATCCGTACATCCAACCTGGAACAGCGTGCGGGGAATTTGTCGGGTGGGAACCAGCAAAAGGTGGTGATTGCCCGCTGGCTGGCCGTCAGTCCCCAGATTTTGATTCTCGACGAGCCAACGCGCGGGATTGATGTTTCCTCCAAAGCAGAAATTCATACCCTGATGGGCGAACTGGCGGCGAAAGGGATGGCGATCTTGATGATTTCTTCTGAACTGCCAGAAATTCTCGGCATCAGCGATCGTATTTTGGTGATGCGTGAAGGCCGGTTGACAGCTGAGTTTAGCCGCGCCGAGGCTACGCAAGACCGCATCATGCAGGCTGCCACGGGTCAACTCCAAAACGCAGGATTAAATGCTCATGAATAATAATTTCTTGCCACGCTTCTTGAGCTTGGTGCGAGCGAACAGCGGCCTGTTAATCTTACTCCTGGTGGCGTTACCACTTTCCGTGCTTTCGGCTGATTTTTTGACTGGAAATAACCTGCTAACGGTCGGGCTCCAAACATCGATGATTGCGATTACGGCGATTGGAATGACTTTCGCGCTGATTACCGGCGGCGTGGATCTTTCCGTTGGGTCTGTCGCTGCTCTGACCGGCGCGTTAGCCGCAGGTCTGGCCACACGCAGCGGATTGGGGACATACCCGGCCATGTTGTTGGCGCTGTGCGCTGCAGTACTGGTTGGCGCATTAAATGGCACGATAATCGCCTGGGGGCATATTCCTCCCTTTGTCGCCACCCTGGCCAGTATGGCTGCTGTGCGTGGCCTGACGTTAGTCTACACACAAGGAAAACCCATCTCAGGGTTGGATGAGCATTTTACTTTTTGGGCAACGAATGTATCCGGTGTTCCCGTTCCGCTGTTTGTCTTGTTGTTTGTTGCTATTATCACTTATGTAGTTTTGCATCGTTCGGTGTTTGGAAACTATATCTTCGCCGTGGGTGGGGGTGAGGAGACGGCGCGCCTGGCAGGAATTTCGCCCGCAAAAATCAAATTCGGCGTTTATATCATCAGCGCGCTGTGTGCCGGGCTGACCGGCTTGCTGCTTACCGCCCGATTATGGTCCGCGCAGCCGAACAGCGGCACAGGCCTGGAACTGGATGCAATCGCCTCCAGTGTGCTTGGTGGTGCGAGCTTGATGGGAGGCGCTGGGTCAGTGGGCGGCGCTGTCACGGGCTCATTTATTATTGGTGTTTTAGCCAATGGGTTAAATCTATTGGAAGTTCCATCCTATAACCAACAAGTGATTAAAGGGCTGGTATTCATTGTTGCAGTTATCCTGGATTATGTGCTAAAAAGACGTTTGAAAAGATACTGAACTATATCAAAAGAAATTTGTAAGTAGTACCCTGAGAGTAAAAAGCAACTTGGAATACGCTAATTTCTCCTACACAGGCTAAATTCTTGCCTGTTTTAAGAAATATGACATCCACAGATTAATTCATACTGAGAATTGCTGGCCCGGGGGACCGGGCGCATGGATTATTTCTCGGCTTTTGGGTGCTCTCGAAGCAGATAGACCGGGCGCCGTTTCACTTCCTGGAAAATATACCCGATATACATGCCGACAAAGCCGAGCAGGATCATGATGAACCCGCTGACGATGAGCAGGACGAACATCAATGAACTCCAGCCGGGTTGGAGGCTGGCTTGCATCCCTCGCACCCAGAAACTGAGCACATAGACCATTTCCAGACCAGCCAGGCAGAGCATGATCACGCCCATCGACAATCCGATGTAAAGCGGGACAAGTGAAAATGAGAAAACAGCGTCCGCCGCCAGGCGGAGCATTTTGCGCAGGGAATATTTGGAGGAGCCACCCATGCGTTCCGGGGGCTGGTAGGGCAAAATCACCGTCGGGTATCCGACCCAGGCCACCATGCCGCGCAGAAAGCGGTGGTATTCAGGCATGGCCTTAAGCGCCTGCACAGCTTGACGACTCATGGCGCGAAAATCCGCTGCACCCGGCTGCACCTGCGTGCCGCTGATGACATTGAGAAGAGAATAAAATATCCCTGATGTCCACTTCTTGAAGGAAACCTTTTGACCTGCGTCCAAGCGCTGAGTCTGGACGATATCGTACCCTTGCCCCAACAAGCGGACCATTTCCGGGATCATCTCTGGCGGGTGCTGTCCATCACCGTCCATCGAGATGATGATATCCCCCTGTGCATGGTCGAGCCCGGCGGTCAGCGCCGCCTGGTGCCCGAAGTTGCGACTCAATTCAAGGATGACGACGCGCAAGTCGCTCCCGGCGATTTTCTCGAGCGAATCCTTCGTCTCGTCCGTGGAGCCATCGTTGATGTAGTATATGTTGAAGCTGTCCGGTAAGTCATCGATGACAGCCCTCAAACGAGCGTGGAATTGCTCCACGACGCCGGCTTCATTGTAGACAGGGATTACTATTCCGATGGATCGGATGCTGGGCATAGATGAGATTCTACCATTCTGTGCTATAAACCAGGATCTAAATTCACTCCATGCCGGTCTTCCAGTAAGGCGAGGGTGCGCTGGATCTCTGTGTTTTTCTTTTCCTCATCCCAATCGAGCGCGTCTCCCAGCACGTTGGCAAGTTCATTCAGGTTTTCCCGGGTGAGCATACCCAGCCAGGCCAGCGTGGACCGGCGCAGGAGCAGGTCGTCAAGGTGAAGGACCTTCTCTTTTTGAGCAAGATACTCTATCTCGCGGCGTGACCACGATGGAAGGCCCTTGAGTTTTTCATCTACGCCCTTGACTAGGTAAGCGGCATATTCAAGCGCGCGCGTCCCATATTTATCAAACAACCGCTTGGGTTCCAGCCCGCCAAGTCCCGTCTCGTGCTCGACACGGTTCAGGAATTCCAGCAGGGCATAACCCGTCCAAGGAAAGTCACGCCCTCCGCCGATGGGGGTCTTCTGGGTATTCGCCTTGCGAGACAGGCTGAGATAAGCGAGCGCCTTGTCCGTGACCTGCTCGGCAAAGGCGCGGTAGGTCGTCCATTTGCCACCGACCAGGGAATAAACAGGGATCTCGCCAAACCTGTCTTCAAGGAGACTGTGATCGCGGGAGATCTGCCCGGCCGTCTTGGCTTTGCTGTATTCCAGGGGGCGCACGCCTGAGAAGCGGAACACGATATGCTCGCGCCCCACTTTAATATCCGGGAAGACACGCGAAACCAGTTCGATGAAGTAATCCACTTCGTCTTCGGTGCAACGGGCGTCATCCGGGTTTTCGATCGGGATGTCCGATGTGCCAATGATGACCCTGTCAAAGAACGGGAAAATGAGCACGATGCGTCCATCCTTGTTCTCAAAGAAAAACTCGTTGCGGCCGATCGCTTCCCGTAGTTCAGGGTGATCGAGGACGAGGTGCGAGCCTTTCGTCCCGCCGATATATTGGCGGTCGATGCCCAGGGCGCGGTTCGACGAATCGATCCAGGGTCCGGCGGCATTGATGATCAGGCGCGGAGAAATGTCAAAAATCCGGCCGGTCTCTTCATCCCGCAAAGAGACATTCCTGCCATTCACGCCAGCCAGCGCACAATAATTGAGCGCACGCGCATGGCTGCCTTCCGCTTCGGCATCCAGAACAAGCTCGAGGGCCAGGCGCTCCGGGGACGAGATTGATCCGTCGTAGTAGGTAGCCGCATATTGGATGTCGGGGTTGAGGCGCGGGTATTTTTCGAGGGCTTTCTCGCGCTGGTCAAATTTATGCGTGGGGACCGTCCCCTGGCCGCGCGTAAAAGCGTCGTACAACATCAGCCCGACTTTGATAACAAATGCGCCACGTTCCGAGGGGCGGTCAAGCAGGTTAAGGAATTTGAGCGGCGCATTGAGCAGACCTGACCAGAATTTAAAAATAGGGATGACGGTAGGCAGTGGCCGGACAAGGTGGGGCGCGTTTTCGATGAGACGGTTGCGCTCTCGCACGGCTTCGCGGACAAGACGGAATTCGCCGTTTTCGAGGTAACGGATGCCGCCGTGCGCCATGTGCGAGGAGGCGGCAGACGACCCGGAGCAGAAGTCGGCGCGCTCGACGAGCAGCACGTCCACGCCATTGGCCGCCAGTTCGCGGAACACCCCTACCCCGTTGATGCCTCCGCCGACCACCAGGACGGGGATGTGCGGTTTTTGCTTGAGGGATTGGAGGATTTCGTTCCTGTTCATTTTATCCTTCAGTCAAAGCGGCACACCAGGAAATCGTTCCTCCTTCAGGTTTCCCGTGTTTTCAGTGGAAATTCTTATTCCACCCAGTCGAAGGTGCGCGTGACGGCTTTCTTCCAACCGGTATAGAGCGAAGCACACCGGGTTGCTTCCATCTGCGGTTGCCAGTCCTTGTCCTTGCCCCAGTTGGCCCGAAGCTCGTCAAAGTTCTTCCAGAAACCGACCGCCAGCCCGGCGGCATACGCCGCACCGAGGGCAGTTGTCTCGGCCACTCTGGGACGGATGACCGGTACGGATAAAATATCCGCCTGGAACTGCATCAACAGCTCATTGAACACCATCCCGCCATCCACCTTGAGGGTGGTGAGTTTCACCCCGGAGTCTTTTTCCATCGCATCGAGCACCTCGCGCGTCTGGTAAGCCGTCGCTTCAAGCGCGGCTCGAGCAATGTGTCCCCGATTGACATAACGAGTCATGCCCACGATCGCCCCACGCGCGTCGGAGCGCCAGTAAGGGGCAAACAGTCCGGAAAATGCAGGGACGAAGTAGATGCCGCCGTTATCTTCCACAGTGCGGGCAAGGGACTCCACATCGGCGGATTTTTCGATGAGACCCAGATTGTCCCGCAGCCACTGCACCAGAGCGCCGGTGATGGCGATCGAACCTTCGAGCGCAAAAACCGCCTTCTGCCCGCCGATCTTATAGCCGAGCGTGGTGAGCAAGCCCGATTTGGATGGCACCGGTTTCTCTCCAGTGTTCATGAGCATGAAACAACCCGTGCCATAGGTATTCTTGGCTTCACCGGGTCTGTAGCACGCCTGCCCGAAGAGCGCCGCCTGCTGGTCACCCAGGTCACCCGCGACGGGGATCCCGCCCATCGCACCGCGCGCCTGTCCGTAGATTTCTGATGAAGAGCGGATCTCGGGGAGCATTGCGCGTGGGATATCCAACAAGGACAAAATCTCATCCTCCCAGTCCAGTGAAGCGAGGTTCATCAACAGGGTGCGCGAGGCATTCGTCACGTCGGTCACGTGCGTGCCGGTCAGGTTCCAGATGACCCAGGTGTCGATATTCCCGAAGAGCAGGCCGCCGGCTTCGGCTTTCTCGCGCGCACCCGGGACGTTGTCCAGAATCCACTTGATCTTCGGTCCGGAAAAATAAGTCGCCAGCGGCAGACCGGTCTTTGCGCGCAGCCGATCCTGTCCGCCGTTCTTGGCCAGTTCATTGCAGAGAGTATCCGTGCGCGTGTCCTGCCAGACGATGGCATTGTGAACAGGTTTTCCGGTGGATTTCTCCCAGACTACGGTGGTCTCGCGCTGGTTGGTAATGCCGATCGCTGCGACGTCTGAAACATCCGCCCCGGATTTTTCCAAAGCCCCGCGAATGACCTGCTGTGTCCGTTCCCAGATCTCGAGCGGGTCATGCTCCACCCAGCCGGGCTTGGGATAGATCTGTTTGTGTTCTTTCTGGTTAACGCTGACGATATTCCCCTTATGGTCAAAAAGGATGCAACGCGTACTGGTCGTGCCTTGATCCAGGGCGGCAACGTATTTTGGCATAAAAATCTCCCTGAAGAAGATTGACCCTTTTATTGTATAACCAAATCACAAGGGTGCGTTCCAAAATTAATGCGTCCACTCTCTCGCCCCGGCAAGGAACGCTTTACCGGGCATGGATTTCTTCGCGGCTGGCTGCAACTCATCCATAACAAACACACCGTCCGGTGTCCCGAAGGCGGGTAAGCCTTCAAAAACCAAACTTTTCCCCGGTTCTGCCTTTCCTGTAGCTGCATGGGCTTTATGCACTTTCAGCAGGGCGTCCTTCCAGAGGATCCATGCCCCGGGCCAGGGATTGAATGCCCGCACGCGCCGCACCAGCTCTTCAGCCGGGCGCGTGAAATCCAGCAAGCCGTCTTCCTTCTTGAGCATCGGCGCATACGTCACGCCCTCTTCAGGCTGAGGCCGGGGCTGGATCCCGCCTGCCAAGTAAGGCGGCAGAGTTTCCAATAACAATTCCGCACCAAGAGCAGACATCTTCTTAAAAACAGAACCCGCTGTATCACCGACGCTGATGGGAATGGCGCGCCGCGAAAGCATGGGACCCGTATCCACG
>JBGPQJ010000146.1:0-8024 GCA_041488995.1 Anaerolineae bacterium | reverse complement strand
TATCCGTATATAAGGTATCCCCTTGGGGGCACTCTCTATATCTCTAGTAATCACGTTGAGATGGAAGAAGCTGCCACGGGCAAAAAGCGCCAATAGCAGCTTCGATCCGTTTAAACGGCAGGAATTCGACCGCCGCAACCAGGAGATTTACGCCTTGCACAAACAGGGTGTAACAGTGCGTGAACTGGCTCATAGATATGGTTTGTCAGAGAAACGGGTGTGGGGGATTTGCACGGCAGAACGAAAGGCAGACCAGAAGTGAACTTCTACAAATTCTCCAAAACTAATTGCAACTGAATAACACTAAGAGTTCTCAGAGCATTATAATTTGTCCATGGATCTCTTAACCCATGCCAACGAACAGTGTATGAAATCCGAAGCCATCTTGGCGGCGCGCTTGCACCCGCGCAACTTGGACGAGTACGTCGATCAGGAAGACATCCTCAGCCCGGGCAAGCGGCGATGCAACGCATCGCACTGCGCACACGCCATTGATGCCGACTGGCTGGTCTCATCCATCATCTTATGGGGTCAGCCAGGCACGGGCAAAATCACCTCGGCCCAGGTGATCGCCAACACGACCAAATCGCACTTCGAGACGCTTTCGGCGGTGTTGGCCGGCAATGCCGAGCTGCGGGATGTCATCGAGCGCGCTCAGGAGCGGCGCAAGCTGTATGGCACGAGGACGACCCTTTTCGTGAAGGATGTTCGAGGATCATTTAATTGACCAGGATTTTATAGATATGCCCCGAAGACGACATCAAAAAAGTCAAACAAAAAAGGCTGCGCAAGCCCCTCAAAAGCAATCTCGCGAATTTTCCCCGGCCGCGCAAGTCATTGCACAGCGCATGGCCAACGGCGGCACAGATTATCTGAAGCAAAACCTTATCCGCATCACGATCGATTCGGCGAAACTTGCTGAAGAGCCCGAATTCAGGGACTTGTATCTGGGTGGCGAGAAAGCAGTGCAGATAACCGAGCGCTGGTTGAAAAAATATGACAAACGCCTGGCGGCAGCCGAGAAGAAAGGCCCGGATGAATACCACGAAGTCGCTGACGAAATGGGGATTGAGATTGTTGCAGAGTTGGCCACGCCCGCATTTCGCGAAGAGGTGGTTCGAAGGCTGCAAACCCTGATGGATCGGTTGATGACGAGCAAAGATACCAAGAAACTGGAAATGGTGATGATGCTCATTCCTGCGCTAAGGATGAAGAGCATTCCTTGGGGATTTTGCGGTTTGATCCTGGAGATTTACAACCGAACGATGCAGCAAGCCATGCAGGAGTATGAAGAAGACCAAGGTGTTTTCGATGCTGTTGCAGAAGCGCTAAAAGCAGATGGGGAGGAAAAAATTGATATCTTTACGATCCTCAAGCATCCCGATAAGCTGGAACAGATTGGGAAAAAGATATTTGAGGCGCAACCAGGCTTACGCCAGCGCGCCGAAAAACAGATCTGGGATATGGTCGAGGCTTTCGAGGATGCATTAGGGCATGGTGACGTGGAACTGAGCTTATTCTCCGAAGAAGAGCTGGTGCTGCCCTTCCAGCGTATTCAAGCAGAGTTTGGCGAGCCGTTCACGCAGGCGCAGTCATCTGAAGAAATACGCGAGCGCATTTTTGAGGCTGTTCGGCAGGCTATTATCGAGATCATGACCCCAGAGCGTTTTCGCCGTTTTCGTGAGGATGTGGATAAGACGGCAAACAATTGGCTGCGCACACGCCAGAAATGGGGCGCTGCGCTCCAGTTTGAGCTTGGCTATTTGGATGGCGACCAATACGAAGAGAACAAATTTATCCTAGCTGCTTTTATCGGGCAGATTTACCGCCTGGGCAAAGAGCACAAATCAACTACGCAGAAGAATAAAAGCCGTTGAGAATAGATTTTTGAGGCAATCGTTGTGACATGAGCAAGCGCATCCGTCATCCCAAGAAAATCCAGGTCATTTCTCAGAACCCGGTCACAAACCTGGAGAGCGGAGATTGTGTTGTGGTCAGGCCTCGCGTCAAAGACCCCAACTACGGCCTTGATATCAGTGGCTGGCAAGGACGAATTACAGAGATCGAAACCTACCAGCCGGGGCAGGTGACTATCATGTTTCAGTGGGATAGCCTCTCGCTCAAACGCATGCCGGCCACTGCAATCCGCCGCAGCGAGGAAAATGGATTGGATTGGACGACCATGGGATTGTATCCGGAAGAAGTCGAGAAGGCGGAGCCCCGCGACACGCAAGCTGATGTAGACGAGGTTATTGAAGAGCTCTCAGCAGAGCACAATTGGGATTACCTGGGCAAGCAGGGCCAACGTATCCATAAGGTGCTGCAGGATGTTGACGAAGATGATGATTTGGAAGCATTCGAGGCCTGGCAGGAATACCTGGAAGCGCGCCTGAAGCTGCCGTTTGATGCGGTTGTTTCAGAATACCAGGAACGCAGCCCTTTGCAAGCTGGCGATTTAGTGAAAGTCGTTAGCTTTGAAGGTGTGGAAGATCTTTATGGCGTGCTGGTGAACATCAAAGCCAGGGGTAGTTCGTATGTTTTTCCCCTTTGCGATCTGAAAGCGGCTAACGAAAGATCGGTAAACTTTACATTGACGGATGATTATGCTGTCTGGTTTGCCAATCGCTGAGTGTTTATCACAGGAGAATATCGAATGGTTAAACCCGGCAGTAAAGATCGTAAAGCCAGCATCCTGATCACTGGCTTAGAGCTGGATGAACTCCAGCGCTTTGTCTGGATGATGGCTGAAAGCTTTGGACTGGATCGCCGCATTGCCAACTACCAGGGCGTACGGCCCATCGGGTTGTGGGGTTGGGACATCGAGTGTTTGGTGGAGGTCATTGACTCGGTACTGAATGATCCCGAGTACTATCCTGTCCAGGGTAGCCCTGAACATCAGGCGATCAAAGACCTGCGCGACCGGTTACAAAAAGAGGAAGAGAGCCTGACTGCAGAGTTACAAACAGGCAGGCAACTATGACAAATCGCCGAAAAACCACCTCTGATCGCCTGACGCATATCCGCGCCTATCTTGAGAAGAAGAATAAGCCTGAGCTGGTGACTCTGTTGCTGGATTTAGTGCAGGAGATGGACGAGCCAACTCGCCAGCGGTTTTGGGAGCATTTAGCCCCTCCCGGCATGGCTACCACTGATCTACGTTATCCATCTGCTGATGATTTCCTGTCTGAATTGGAATCCTTTGCCGAAGAAGTTTCTGAAGGGGAATATTATGACGAAGACGCCGCGATGTATTACGGCGAGGACAATTACAATGAGTATGAGGATTACGATCCGGGTGATCACGCTGCTATCAAGGCGCTGCGCGGCTTCTTTCATGAGGCCGACTCCTATTTCAATGCCGGGCAGTATGCTGTAGCGGCAGAAGCGTATGCCAGGCTGCTCGATCTGTCGTTGAGTGAGACATACGAAACCTTGGGGATCCCCACAACTCTCGAATTCTTGGAGCAAGACGAACGTCAGGTGGTCAGCCGCTATTTTGCCGCTTCGCAGGTCAGCCGGTCGCAGGAGGCGTTTTTTGGCCAGGCGCTATACTTCCTTGCAGGTCACGAGCATCCGGCCGATCTGGAGTACTTCCTGGAACTGGTGGGGAATGAGTGCCCCGCCCTACAAGCGCATCTGGAAGCCTGGGCAGACCGACACATCCAGAATGGGCTATCAACACCTGTTTATGGCCTGGCATTTCAGTTGCGTTTACTGCTGCGCTTTTATGAACAAGACGGGCGGTTGGATGATATGCGCAACTTGTGGGTGCGTTTTCGCCGCATGTATCCTGCCTGCTACACGCCATTGTTGGCTGACCGGCAGGCTGCCAGTGATTGGCAGGCGGTGCTCCATTACGCACAGGAAGCCCTCGATGTGGCTCACCCACCACGCCCGGCCTATTATCTTCGCGAAGCATGGGATAGCCCCGATACGCTTTCGTTGCGCGGTTACCTGGCGCGGGCTTATTCTGCTACTGGCAACACCACCAAAGCTTTTGAGCTCTACCGCCCAGCCTTTGAGGAAGCGCCTTGCTTTGAAACCTATGCCCAGGCACGGCGGCTGGCTGGCGCAATTTCCGCTGAAAAAGCTTCAGCGTTTACAACTGAGGCAATTAACCGGCTGAGTCAGATGGGCGAGCGCCAAAGGTATCTGCTGTGCCAGATCTATCTGAGTGAAGGTCGATTAGATGAAGCCTACTCGTTGGTGGCGCCATTAACGGGTTATCAGGGGATGGAGGAAAGCAAACTGGTTGCTAAGGCGCACCTGTTGGTTGCATTGGGCCCGACCATGGATGAACACATGGAAAACAATTTGCGCGCTCTCTATGTTAAAGTTGAACAGGGAGAAAAGGAATCGCAGCGCTTTTTGCGCGACGCATTACCCCCGTCGCCGGCGATACCGCGGGATACCGCCATCGAACGGGTCGAGGGCATTTATCGCCGCTTGATGCAGGCTCATATTGACAACGGGCGTAAGACTTACGCTACGGGCGCTTACTATTGCGCTATGTTGGGGGAAATTGCCTTGCATGATGACCGGCTGGCCGCGTTCAAGCAGTGGTATGAAAAATACATGGAAGCCTATAAACGTTTCCGCGCCCTGCGCGCCGAGATGGACATGAAAGTGGGGCCAGTATTGCATAGTCGATTATCGGCGGGGCGCTGAATGGTATATGGAAAAGTAAAAGCAAGTTCATAAATTCTCCAAAGCCAATTGAACTGGCTTACTTTTATCTAGTAGTTCGATCTCGTACCCTAACGCCTTATAACCAGTTTTTCGTCTGGCGTGCATTTTGGCCAGAACAGGCACCTCAAAATCCACATAGTCGTAGATGATCACCTCCTTCTTGGTAGCGTTCAAGCGGTGCAAACGACCGGCATACTGGGTCAGTGTGCCGCGCCAGGAAATCGGTAAGGCCAGGAACAAAGTGTCCAAGCGTTCATCATCAAAACCTTCGCCCAGATAGCGCCCTGTTGCTAAAATCACACGCGATTGATCGGTCGGTAGGTTGGCAATTTGGTCTGTTATCAGCTTGCGTTGCCTCTTGCCCATGCCACCTTTCATTACAAAGACATGCACAACTTGTTTGGACAGTAGTTCTGCCAATGTTTCCAGATGTTCCCGGCGCTCGGTTAGCAGCACTGGAAAGCGATTCGCCTGGACCGCATCCACCACATCCTCAACGATCATCCGGTTGCGGTCATCATCCTTTTCTAGCGACGAGTACACCTCCTGGATAGATTGGGCGGCGATATTTTGAAGATGAGATGGCAACAGGAACTTTGTTGGGCGCACGATAACTTTATGGTCAAAGGGCCGTTTATCCGCCTGATCACGATCATTCACCTTGTAACGTACCGGACCACACTGCATAAAAATAATTGGCTGGTGGCCATCCTTGCGCGCTATGGTCGCAGATAAGCCCGTCAGATATTTGGCCTTGCTTTGGCGAACTACCTGCTCAAAACTGACCGCAGAAATGTGGTGGCACTCGTCAACAATCAGGTATCCGTAATTGCCAACGATATCACTGACAACCCCTTTCTGGATCAGGCTCTGGATCATGGCCACATCGAGATTCCCGTTAGATTTGTGCTTACCACCGCCAAACTGACCGATGTCTTTTGGCGAGATGCCAAGAAACTGGCTCAAGGCCTGAACCCATTGATCGAGTAGCTGCCGACGGTGCACAACCACCAGCGTGTTCACTTGACGTTGCGCAATCAAATAAGCAGCCACGACGGTTTTCCCGAAGGCGGTCGAGGCTGCCAGCACACCCGTTTCATGTTGCAGCAAGCTGTCGGCAGATTGCTGCTGTTCGCTACGTAAAGCACCCTGAAATTGAACATCCAATCGGGTACCTGCGAAGCGTTCGTCAGTCAGGTTTGTCTTGATCTGCAGCGATTCGAGCAAGGCGGTGAGTTCATCTATACAGCCACGTGGCATTCCCAGGTGTTTGGGAAAATCCTCGCAACAACTGATAATGCGCGGCTTCCCATAAGTGGACAGTCGCATACCTTGCGCTTGATAAAAATCTGGGTTTTGAAAAGCGGCCAACCGGATCAGGCGATTCCTTAAAGAAGGCGTCAACTCTGCCTTTGATATATAGATTTGGTTCCCAATAATCAGATCAAGACGCTCAGGCAGCGGCCCAATCACTGGCGGTTCCTTATGTTTTCTGGATGGCGGCACAGCCCAAGGACGGTCGCTATCTTCATCTGTTACGGGAAGCCGAATACCCAGCAATTCATCCTGCTTCTCAGCATGCCTGGCGACAGCCAGTACTTCTGTGCGGGTCATCCGGTGTAGTGAAGCAAGAAAGGCCCATTGATTTTCATAGGGAATGAAATGCTCATTTACAAAGACGCTGTTGCCGTTCTCGCGCGGCTTCTTTTGAAGCGGTAATGCAATCAGGTTGCCAAATCCACCTCTCGGTAGCGTATCTTGACTGGGGAAAAAACGATCATAAGAGTCCAACCCAATTTCTGGCCGGCGCTCCATTGTTTGAGAAAGTAGGAAAGTACCCATCTGGCGCGCCTGGGCCGCAGGAACAGGCTCGGTAAAGAACATCCAAACATGCCCCCCGTTACCAGAGCGCGACCGCTCAAGAGCAGCAGGAATATTAAACATCGAACAAGTTTCCAAGAAAGCGCGGGCATCATCCTGCCAGGAGGCCTTATCGAAGTCTGCTGCCAAAAACCAGCAGGTCTCATCCGGTAACATAGGATAAACGCCAATCGTAAAGTTGCGCCCTAGTCTGTCCTGTGGATCGAAACCTTGTAAGTGATTGCGCATCACCTGGTCTGTCACTGGAAGGAATTTGCGCTGTCCGCAATCCTCACAGCGAATTTTTGGTTTTTCGCAAACCCCACGAATCCACTCATTTTGACAAACTGGCTGGTAGCCTTGTTTACCGGTTTTCATGCTTTCGAAACGCCGGGGATAAACATCCTCGCGTCCACGAAACAAGCTTCGAAAGAGGTTTATCTTCTCATCCTGGGACGATTGATTGGTCACAGTTTGATTGTGATTGACATCGGAGGCGCCTGGCGATTGGATCAAAGCTGCTTTATCATGCTGCAACTCTGCAATACGCGACAGCAATTTAGAACGACTGCTTTCCAGTTCTATCAATTCTGCTTCAGTTGAAGCGATCAAGCGATTAATTTCATCCAAGGTTTTCATAAAGGTGTTTTGAAAGAGCGACTAAAAGTTTTTTCGTGACGTATAATTCACAAAGCTGTGTCAAGCAGTATTCCATTAAGTATCAGTAAGGATGCCCCATGATTTGATTTTACAGCCCGGCGCGACTGAATCTTTCCATCAAGGTTGGACGGTTGCTGTACTTCTCTCTGATTACCAAAAAGTGTTCCTGAAATTTGAGTAGCTGGTTCTGGTATATTGCCAGATCGCGCAGGTCGACCAATAATTTTGTAGCTTTGTCATACGGGCCGGCTTGTTTTTGCCCGATCAGGCTTTCAATCCAACGCCAGGTGGCTTCTTCGCGCCCGGCCAGATCAAGCAATTCCTGGATGCGCTTCCGCTCGGCTTCGGCCTTCTGCTGGCGTAATGCTTCCTGCTCCAACCGCTCGGCCTCTTTGAACAAATTGCCGGCCTGACGTAGGCCCTTTCCAGCGCTCACAGGTTCGTGTCCCGCCAGTCGCTCCAGCCGCTTTTGCAGTGCCATGCGTACCTGCGGTTCGTTGTTCAGCGCCTGGCGCAGGTAGTTTTCACATTCCTCTCGGCTGAGTTGGGTCAGCGCTTGTTCCAGAGGAGCATTGGATTTAGGCTGAAGTGGAGGGCTAACTTTTGCGGCAGCTTTAACCAGGTGCGGATCCAGTTCAAAAAACTCAATGAAAGCCTGATGACTGCTATTCAGCTTGCCCAACCCGGCCGGGATGGGCGGTTCGGTTTCGGAGTTGGACTCGTCCGGATCTTCGAGCGAAGCTGACTTGAGCCAGCCCAAATAAAGGGCGCGATAATCGCCATGCATGATTTGATCACGGATGGGAACCAATTTA
>JBGPQJ010000145.1:0-8089 GCA_041488995.1 Anaerolineae bacterium | reverse complement strand
TTACCGGTGTGATATTGCTGAACGCCTTGCGTCTCTACGCCCGATGCTCTGAGTTTTTCCGCGAGTGAGTGTAAGGCTTCCTCATTTGGAGCAGTGAATGACAAATGATCCAGGCCAATTCGAAACTCGTTGAAGCGATCATTCGGCAAGAGGTGACGGGATGGGAAGAGAAAGAAGGCCACTCCTCCGCTCACGAAGTAGAAAGCATCGGTAATGTCAACAAGTTTAAACCCAAGCAAATCTCCATAAAAGGCGCGAGATTTGGCAACATCTGAAATGGTCAAGATAATATGATTGAGTCCAGGAGTTTCCATACCACTGGCCTTTCGGTTGTGTTTTGGACAACCTCAACAGTTCGTTTCACAAGAGCGGGCTAACGCCTTGGGTAGCTGCCGGTGTTAGCCGCCCGATTTACCTTAGGTGCCACGCTTGTAATTGTAGTGCAAACAAACAACACCAGATGGAAAAACTTTACTTGTGACAAGCGTTAGTGCTGTTTTTTCTTCAATGCCCTTGAATAACGGAATACCTTGTCCGAGCAAAACAGGATTAACAAACAACCAGTAATCATCAATTAACTTCGCAGCCATTAAAGAATGTGCGGCAGTTGGACTTCCAAAGATTATTATTTCTTTACCCGTGCCTTGTTTGAGTTTAATGATTTCGTCGGTTAAATTATCACTGATTATTTTCGTATTAACCAGATTTGCCCCCTTCATTGTTCTTGACAATACAACCTTCGCTACATGGGCATACCATCTTGAATGTTCAATGTCGTGCCTGGTTGCATTCGCCTGATCTGCTGCTGTTGGCCAGTAACCTTCCATCATTTGATAGGTTGTTCGTCCATACAAAGCGGTATCAGCTTCGTGCGTCCGTTGCTCGGCGTATTCAAAAATTTCTTCATCCACGTTTATCCAGTCCATTTCGCCGTTTTTCCCCGCCACAAAACCATCAAGGGATGTGTGCATAAATAAAACCAATTTTCTCATTTTATTATTCCTTATCATGGGTTAGTAAATGTTTTATAAATCGTTTGTCTGTTTGAAATCACAAAAAGTGCCCAACGTGTGCGTCAGCCGTCGCGTTTGTTAGCAATACGAAGCAGGGCTTCCAAACTCTGCTCAACATCATCGTCAGTAGTAGCCCAAGAGGAGACACTAATTCGCATGGCGGTCCGCCCCTGCCAAACCGTGCCCCCACACCAACAGGTTCCATCTGACTGGATCCCTGAGATCACACGGTTAGTCGTTTCTGCATCTCCGAATGCCAACAACACCTGGTTGAGAGCAACGTCGTTGAGCACTTCATATCCAGCAGATTGAAAGCCCTCTGCGAACCGTCTGGCGTGGCGGCAGGTGCGCTCGACCAACTCAGCGACCCCATTACGCCCCAGTGATTGCAATGCAGCCCACACTTCTACGCCTCGTGCTCGTCTGGATAGTTCAGGGGTAAAGTCTGAGGGGTTTCGAAACGGGCTGGCGGTCGGAAGATAATCGGCGGTAACTGCCATGGCTGCGCGTAGCGCATCAGCATCTCGCACAAGCGCCAATCCACTGTCATACGGGACATTCAGCCATTTATGAAAGTCCGTGGCCCATGAATCTGCATTGACCATGCCGGCGGTGAAGTGAACCATGGATGGGACAGCCATTGCCCAGAGGCCAAACGCTCCATCCATATGAACCCACGCGTCGTCCCGATGCGCCCTCTCACAAATTTCGGAAATTGGATCAAAAGCCCCCGTGTTGACATTGCCTGCCTGGGTACACACAATCGTGGGGCCTGCCAAAGATGGCAGTGCATCCGCTCGCATCCGTCCCTGGGAGTCCGTTGGTATTTTGATGGTCCTGTTCCGACCGAGGCCCAACAGTCCCAAGGATTTGATTAGCGATGGATGTGCTTCGGTGCCGATGATCACCGTAATTGGAGGGGCACCAAACAGACCATCAGCCTCAACGTTCCAGCCGGTGCGCTTGAGTACCGCATGACGCGCGGCAGCTAAAGCGCTAAAGTTTGCCATCGTTGCTCCGGTGACAAATGCACCTCCACACTCGCGTGGGAGACGGAAAAGGTCAAGCATCCAACGCAGGGCGATTTGTTCGAGATAAGCCGTGGCGGGAGTGGCGTTGTAATAGGCTGTGTTCTGATCCCATGCTCCAGCCAGCCAATTGGCAGCCAGAGTCACAGGAAGTGATCCGCCGATGACAAAGCCGAAAAAGCGGGGCCCCGCCATGGCCATCGTAGCGGATGAGCAGATCTCATCCAGTAGTTTCAGTGCCATTTCGGGTTCACTCGGCTCTGCGGGCAATGGCTGGTCAAGTACCGCAAGTTTCGTAATGGCTTCCGGTAATGGAGCGGCACCCCGAGAGTCAAGACCTTCGAGATATGAAATTGCGCGTTGAGCTGCGTTTTCCAAGAGCTTTCTCATCGCTATCTCCATATTTATACGAATATGACTGCGCGCCCACTGCTATCCGGAGTTGTGTGTGGCAAATCGGTGGGCGGTGTTTACATTCCTATCACTTGAAGCAGTGACCAGACGCCCCATCCAATGATTAGCAGACCGAATACTCGACTGAGCCATTTGCCCGCCGGCGCTACTTTCTCGACAAAAACATATCCGGCTATTAGAGCCACCCACATTAGGTTCATCACCCCAGCTACAAAAAGCAGGAGCATCAGTTGCCAGCAACAGCCAAGGCAATAAATGCCATGTCTCAGGCCCATGATGAGCGCGCCCAAAGTTCCTTCCCGCCATTCAGTTGTGAGAAAACTAAGTGGAGATCGGCAATTTGACAGGCAGGCATATTTCAATGGTGTGAACTGATACACTCCAGCCAAGATGAGCAACATTCCACCTGTGAATGGCGTGACACTAATCGTTCCAGTAAAGAGCAGCTCCGCTGAATGAAATCCCCACTGCAGCAGGGCAGCTCCAATACTGAATAAAATCCATACAATCAAGTAGCCGAGCAGGAAAGATGCGGTTGCAGAGATGGAAGTTTTATCTGCGTGCCTTTTTCGGTTGAGACCGGCGAACGTAAGGATCATCGGAGTAACAGAGGGTGTCATCATGGCGATCATCATAATTGCCCACATCAGCAGAGCAAAAAGGATATCGTCGACTTGCCACGCCTGCATATTAGGCATGGTCATCTGCGCGGCAGGCATATCCATGGTGGGGCTACCGTTCATTTCCACTCCTGCCATCCGAATGGACAGATTGATCAGATATGCCCAAGCCAACAGTGTAATTGCGATCAAGCCTGAGATAACAATTGCGCGATCCCGCCTGAGTGCTCTTTCAATCACAGATGTCAAGGCTACCAGCTCTCTATACTTCAGGGTATTCGACTGTTGTATGGAAGGCGTTACGACCGCTGTGATCGAATTTCAGACCACCCCCGAAAATCTTCATGATCTTCGTCATTGCCACATACGCCCAATCAAAAATGAGTCCCGGCCGATCATTGACAAGTTTCTTTGGGTTGCCTGGCGTACCGTCGACAGGGTCTGTAAATCCCTGCAAGGCCACATCCAGAATTCCGGGCACACTGAAGTGACTTTCGAAACCATCTATTACAATTTCAACAGGGACAAACTTCGGTTCATGGACCGTGGTGTATGTGGTTGCGAAAACTGCGAACGGTCCCTTCCCACCCGCGCTACCAGTCACGATTTCTGAAAGAGCCTTACGTTGCTCTGGCGAGGCGCGGTCGGTGATGAAGAACGCCGCAGTCCCATTGCCGTCATGGATGGCGTTGGGCCACGCCCAGGCGATGACAAAATCCATTCCGTCCAGAGCGACATCGCTGTAATGTCCGTTGCGGACGTGATAAGCAACGAGCGCTTCACAAATCCCATCTGTTGGGAAGCCCATGAAATTACATGGGCACGCGTGTGTACAACTGCAAGTTTCGAGATAGTCTGCTGTGAAAGCCCACTTTACATTGGTCATTTTACTTTTCTCCTTGAGAACCGACACTCGCTGAAACCTCCCAGCTAGTGCTTATGTGGCAATTTCTTAACCGCCACCAGCCAGCAGCCGCTTCAAGTCACCCAGACCATCCTGGCTCTAGAGCGGTACGGCGATGATAGCCCCGAACGGTTGCTACCCCAAATGCTTGTGAAAGAAACCGGCCGGCTAACCGCGGAGTAAACCGCGTCCGCTGCAGCGGTTTGTTAGACGGGCTTCAGGTTAATATTTCTCACTTCCGATCAAAGTCTGTTATCGGTTGCGGCTATCCACTTAGCCGGTGAATGATTTGTGGTTCCATGTAGGATGAAAGACCCAGTCGGCCAAGCTCTCGACCGAATCCGGATTCCTTAAAACCACCGAATGGTATCTCTGCTTCATAGTTGGAATGGAAGTTGATCCAAACGGTTCCTGCTTCGATTTGTGCAGCTACCTGCGCACCTCGGTCAACGTCTTTTGTCCAAACTGATGCGCCGAGTCCGAAGCGAGTATTGTTCGCCCTTCGCACTGCATCATCAATATCGCGGTACTTGAGAATGGGCAGCACGGGACCAAACTGCTCCTCTGCAACAAGACGTGTTTCATCCCCAAGATCTGCGATGATGGTTGGAGCAACGAAATATCCCGTTTGGTTGAAGGTCTGCCCTCCTTCATAAATACGCACGCCTTTGTACTGACGGGCATCCTCGATAAGCCCAAGGACTTTTTCATACTGCATCTTATTTTGGATGGGTCCCATTTGAATATCTGGCTCAAAGCCGTCGCCCACGCGGTGTGCACGAGCGAGCCGGGCGAGGGCTTCAATAAGAGGTTCATAGAGTGTCTCTGGAACGTAAACACGTTTTACAGCAATGCATGTCTGGCCAGCATTGCCCATGGCAGCACTAAAAATGCCCATCGCCGCAACATCGAGGTCGACGTCATCCAGTAGAATCGCTGGATCATTGCCTCCGAGCTCAAGCGTAACGCGCTTAAGCGTCTCGGCGGCACTGGCAAAGACACGCTTGCCCGTCGCGACAGATCCAGTAAAGGAGATGCGTGCGATTCCCCGATGCTCCGTCATCCAGCGACCAAGTTCATTCCCGCCTGCGAGTACATTAAGGACTCCCGGCGGGAGAGTTTCTCGCGCCACCTCACCGACGAGCAGAGTGGAAAGTGGCGTATAAGGTGATGGCTTCAGCACCAAGGTATTGCCAGCGTACAAGGCATGCCCGATCTTTGAGGTGGCAAGCAAGATGGGATAATTCCAAGGGGTAATCGCCCCGACAACGCCGAGAGGACGATAATGCAGCTCGACTCTGCTATTATCATCTTCGCGAATTAGCTCAGAATGCGGCTCGAACTGACACAAGGCTTTGAGTTCGTGAGCGGAATATAATACCTCACCTTTTGCATCCGACAAGGGCTTGCCCTGTTCACGTGTTAGGATTTCAGCAATCTCATCAGCATGTGCCTCCAGCGACTCCGAAAACTTTTCAATCAACATGCGTCGCTCGGCAAAGGACATGCGTCGCCACGAGTCGTACGCGCGTTGTGCCGCGGAAACCGCTTTGTCAAGCTGCTCGGGCGATGCATCTGGTGCTGAGGCAAACGCGGCACCGGTTGCCGGATTAATTACTTCGAAGTATCTGGCGCTTGTCTCCGCGTGACCATCAATGGTGTGTGTGTATTCTGAGACACTTTGATTTACCGTTGAAACAGTTAACATGGCAATCTCCTTAATTCATATGCTGTTTGGGAATTGGTAAATGGACAGGCCATAAAAACAATAATGAAAAGGCAATCAGTATCTGGTTCTAAGCCCGCCTAACGGTTTGCGGCCTGTCCCGTGTTCTCAGCGGGATAGTGGCGTGTGGGCGGGACGGGACTTGGCTTGGGAGCAGGATTCCGCTGAGGTGAGAAAAATGCTCTTAAATCGCGGCGAATCCCACTTGTCGGCTGCACGCTGTGTTAGGCGGCTGGCATATTGGGCGTACGAAGGTTGTATAATTTTCGCATATTTAGTCGTGTTTCGGCTCGTAATTAAGTACAACAATCCCGCAGTCAAATGATGTAGATTTTACTAATGTCAGATTTTGTTTGCTGTCAAGTTCTTTGAAAATTGTCATTCCGTTACCAATTGCAGTTGGATTAATGAATAAATGAAACTCGTCAATCAGTCCTTGTTTGACTAGAGCCGATACAAAAGTCGCACCGCCATAAGCGATGATGTCTTTACCGTCTTGCTTTTTTAGTTTAGTGATTTCGTCAGCAAGGTCGCCTTTTGCTAAAACGGTATTGTCCCATTCTGACTTGTCAAGCGTTTTGGTAAAAACGACTTTTTTTGAACTATTCATTTTATCAGCGCCTTCTTGTTCTGGTTTAGAAGCCCAATGTGGGATAAATCCTTGTGCAAGTTTTCGTCCAAGAACTATGCAGTCAACAGGTTCTGTTATTTCTTTTACATATTTTTTGAGTTCATCATCCCAATCCCACACCATCCAGTCCATTTCTCCGTTTGTTCCTGCAATGTATCCATCAACGGACATTTGTACTTGAAGTTTTAACTTTCTCATTGTCGTTATTTCCTTTATTATGAAATTGTCTCGCCTTTGCTAATTTGCTCCAGCGAAGCTGCCTAACCAGTGTTTGTCCCCTGAGGGGACTTTATGGCAATTCCTTAACCGCCACTTGCCAGCAGCCGCTTCAAGTCTCCCAGACCATCCTGGCTGTAGAGCGGCGCACCATGCCCGCGGCAATGGCGCGGATCTCCCAGCCGCTGACCGTAGGCCAATCCACTGCACGCTTTGTTAGCCGCCGCCTTTGGTTTAGAGCAACTACCGACGTGACCTACATGGGCTTGCGGGCGCGGAAACTGATGCCCTGCGTGCCGAAATCCAGAGCGTCAGACGGGTCGGGTACATCTACGTAGTTATTGTACTTGTGGACAATTTCTGCATTTTCAAAACCAGCCGCGCGCACGGCGCGGAGTAACTCTGCGTCCAGCAGAGCGCCAGCAATTCAGCCAGTCCATAGGGAGATGTCATCCAATGCGTCGGCAGGTAGCTCGCGCTCAATTAGAATGTCGCCCACTTGTAATTGTCCGCCTGGCTTAAGAATACGGAACCATTCTCGAAGCGTCTCGGTTTTATCAAGTGTAAGATTGAGAACGCCATTGCTAATCACCACATCTGCAAAGTTATCAGATAGGGGCAGAGATTCTGCAAGCCCTTCACGGAATTCGACATTGGATGCGCCCATCGCCGCCGCTCCCGCCTGTGCTTTCTTTAACATCTCCGCGGTCATGTCGAACCCTATCACCCGACCAGATGAGCCAACCAGACGGGATGCGATAAGAGAATCGAATCCCGCACCTGAGCCAATATCTACAACTGTTTCACCAAGGTTAATTGACCCTACAGAAAACGGGTTTCCAGTTCCAGCGAAGGATGCGATGTTACTTTCGGGGAGGTCAGCATACAAGGCTTTCTCATATCCGAGCAAGTTCGCAAGGCGACGCCCAGTGTGGAAATGGTATCCCTTATTGGGGTCAAGGGCAACATTGGTGTATTCTTTTTTGATTTCTTGGCGCAGTTCATCGAGTGAAATCTTGGGAACAGGTTGCTGTATGTCCATTGGTTTTCTCCTTATAACTTATAAAATGAATTGGAAGCGAATGGGACAATTGAAGCAGGGTATTATTTTTGGGCAACTCCTTTCCTGAAAGAGGCGGCTAACTAGCGTTTATCCCCTGCGGGGACTTTACGGCAATCCCTTAACCGCCACTAGCCAGCAGCCGCTTCAAGTCGCCCAGGCCATTCTGGCTGTAGAGCGGCGCGCCATGCCCGCTGGCAATGGCGCGGATCTCCCAGCCCCGTTCATCGAACAACTTCACCAGGCGCTGCAGCGAGCGCACGTTCTGCGGATAATCCTCGGTCAACCCCTGCCAGCCCATCTCGAAACGCGGCCAGGTGACCAGGGCGTCGCCGGCAAATAGCGTTTTGGTCTCGGGCCAGTAGAAGGAGGTGCTGCCAGGGGAATGCCCCGGGGTGCGGATGGTGATCAGCGGGCCGATACGCTCATCGTCCTGCTCAAACGGATAATCGACCACCACAGGTGGAATATTGATCA
>JBGPQJ010000144.1:0-8140 GCA_041488995.1 Anaerolineae bacterium | reverse complement strand
CGCTTGACAGTCCGGTTGGAAAAGGTTACTTTAAACATGGGATGCCTCCTTATACTGAAGTTGGTCGCTCCAGTTAAGGATAAGGCATCCCCCTTGTTTTTCAAAGTGCAAAATTCTAAATCTTTATCTTAAGGTCTATAGTTGAAATATGAAAGCAACCTTGAGAGATAAAAAGCAAGATCGGCTCATCGCCAAATTGAGTCGCCTGGGCAAAGACCGGCAGGATCAAACCTTGCTTGCGGACATGTTCTGGGCGCTTGACTCTCGCTATGACCTGGGTAAGAAAATTGCCCGTGAACCCGGCGTCGAAGACATCCTCACCCAAATGGCCGGAAGGATCGTGAATGCCTTTGGGAAATTGTCCACTGTCCACGGTATGAGGATCCTGGATATCGCCTGCGGTTCAAACACCAGCAAGGCACCTGCCTCGCTATACATTGACATACCTTTTGGCGAAATGACCTTCGGACGCTCGACCAAAGGATATACGGCCCAGTTCGAGCCCTGGTTCTGCCGAATGCTTTTCGAGCTGGGCGCGGACCCCGTTGGGATTGATATGGGCGATCTGGAACACGAGTCCTTCGTACACTATCGAGCTGACCTGGGGCAAATAGACGTATTGAACTTTTTACCTGCCCGTTCGTTCGATGCCGTACAGGACAGCCGGCTGTTTGGCTCGCCCGAGTTTACCGCCCAATTTCCAGATCCTGCCGAACGGCTGCAAGTGGCTCGAGAGATCATGCGGCAGGAGCAGAGATTGTTGAAGCCAGGCGGCATCGTGATCTATTCAGACGCGACCAGGCTATTACGATAAAAGGGAGAAACTTCATGTACCAAATGCTTATCCGATCCAAAGTGGAATTTATTAGAGTCAGGAAAAAAATGATGATTATGTGGTATCAATGATGGAATTGACTAGAATTACACCTAGTCACAAAACTCGATGAATTTAAATATCCTTTTCTTAATTGAGATTAGGTTGGTATTGTCGAATTTTTTCAGCGGTTGCCAAAGATCATAAAAGATATTCCGCACCCTAATTAGTATTACAGCGCAAAGTTGCCGATTTTAGCCTTACCGAGCAGGCAAATTGACGCCAAATATAGCTTCCAAAAGCAGTTATGCCTGTATTTTCAGCGTCAAGTTGTCTGACATTGCGCTGTAATATTAGTCATAGGTGCGAAAATAAATAAAATATTATGATTCCCGGTAAAATTGGAATCGTAATCAACTTTCGGAGGAAGAATGAATAAGAAAATTATCTACATCATCGTGGCCGTTGTGATCGTATTGGCTGTCGCCGGGGGATTTTTCTGGTATCGGTCGAGCCAACAGGCGAAAGCAGCCGGTCAATATGAAACTGCAGTCCTGGAACGTGGAAACCTGACTTCGATCGTCGGGGCAACGGGAACTGTCCGGGCTAACCAAACCGCATCTCTCAACTGGCAGACGTCGGGGACGGTTGAATCGGTTAAAGTCGTGGAAGGGGATAATGTAAAAGAGGGCGAAGTACTTGCTAATCTGTCACCGACTTCCCTTTCCCAGGCGATCGTCCTCGCTCAGGCGGATTTGGTGACCGCGGAACGAAACCTCCAGAATGTGCTGGATTCATCCAGTGCAAAAGCGCAGGCTCAACTTGCCCTGGCTACTGCAGAGAAAGCGTTGAAAGATGCTAAAAACAAGCGCGAAGGTATGAACTACAAACGGTCATCTCAAGAAAATATTGATTATGCTGAAGCGCAGCTGGCGCTTGCCCAAAAAGCTGTCGAAAACGCTCAATCTGTTTTTAATAATGTCACCGAATTGGCACCCGCAGATCCCATACGCGCCCAGGCGACAACGAACCTGTACAATGCCAAAATAGCCCGCGATCGTGCCTTGGCTAATCTGAACTGGTATAAAGGAAAACCCTCCGAAAACGATGTCGCAGAAGCGGATGCCAAACTGGCGGTTGCTCAGGCGCAATATGATGATGCTTTACGTGAATGGAACCGGCTCAAGGACGGACCGGATCCCAAGGATATCGCCGCTGCTCAGGCACGGGTGGATGCGATCAAGGCAACCTTGAACCTGGCGCGCATCACAGCTCCCTTTGCCGGGACGATCACCCTCTCTAACCCCAAGCCCGGCGATCAAGTTTCCCCAGCGACTTTGGCTTTCAGGCTCGATGATCTCTCGCATTTATTGGTGGATGTTCAAGTATCCGAAGTGGACATCAACAGCGTCGCCCCAGATCAAAACGTCGTTCTTACATTCGATGCCAATCCAGGACAGGAATACAAAGGGGTGGTCACGAAAGTTGGACAGGTCGGTAATCCTGCTCAAGGAACTGTCAACTTTGTGGTAACGGTTGAATTGACCGATCCTGATGAGAAAGTCAAACCTGGGATGACCGCTGCTGTGACCATCAATGTCCAGGAACTCGCTGATGTGCTGCTAATCCCCAATCGGGCGGTACGCTTTCAGAATGGGAAGCGGGTCGTGTATGTGCTTAAGAATGGCGTTCTCACGCCTGTCGAAATACAGTTGGGTGCCTCATCGGACACCTACAGCGAATTGATCTCTACCGATCTGAAAGCAGGCGATGAGATCGTCTTGAATCCACCTGCCTTTACATTCGGACCTGGAGGAGGTGGGGGCGGTGGCATGTTTGGAGGCAATCCATGAGCGATCATGTTATCGTCGCGGACAACCTGAAGAAAATATATCAAATGGGCGATGTGGAAGTCCAGGCATTGCGCGGGCTTTCATGCAACATCGATCGGGGTGAAGTGGTGGCGATTGTCGGTCCATCCGGTTCTGGAAAATCCACACTGATGAACATACTAGGCTGTCTCGACCACCCCACCTCGGGTGATTATTATCTGGATGGCGAACATGTTTCGGATTTAAGGGATGACCAGCTGGCGAATATCCGTAATCGCAAAGTCGGTTTTGTCTTCCAAAGTTTTAACTTGCTTTCACGCGCAACAGCCCTCTCCAACGTGGAATTGCCTCTCCGTTACTCGGGTAAACGCAATGGTCGAAAGGACCGCGCCCGAGAGGCTCTGACCGCGGTCGGGCTGGGTGACCGGATGACCCACAAGCCCACTGAACTTTCGGGGGGTCAACAGCAACGGGTGGCTATCGCGCGCGCCATCGTGAATAATCCTGCCATCATCATGGCGGACGAACCCACCGGTAATCTGGATTCGAAGGTGGGTCAGGAGATCATAGATCTATTATTGAACCTGAACAAGGAACGTGGGACGACGCTTGTTATCGTTACACATGATCCCAATGTGGCGACGATAGCCCAGCGCATCATCCACATCAAAGATGGAATTGTGGACACGGAGGCGGCATGACTTTTTTACAGGTACTCCTCGAAGCACTGGAAAGTCTGAATTCCAATAAGCTGCGTTCCGGATTGACCATTCTGGGTATCGTGATTGGTGTCGCAGCCGTGATCGCCATGCTGGCTGTGGGGCAGGGTGCACAGGATACGATCACCGGTTCGATCAGCGGAATCGGCACCAACGTGTTGTTTGTTTTCTCTGGCAACCAGCAGGAGGAAATTCGCAATCCACGCCCCCTGACCATTCAGGATGCAGTAGCAATCCAGGACCCGTTTGCCGCGCCCTCAGTAAAGGCGGTCGCACCAATTTTACAGTCGAATTTCGAAATTACCGGCGGTGGTGCAAAGACTAATACCAGTGTGACCGGTGTCACGCCCTCATACGCAGAAGTTCGCAACTATCTAGTCACGGAGGGTGAGTTCATCACCAATGACCAGATCCTGGGCCACGCTTCAGTGGCGCTTATCGGTCCTGAAACGGCGGTCAAACTCTTTGGTCACAGCGATGGGTTGGTCGGTGAATCAATCCGAATTGCGGGGCAGCCATTCCGCATCACCGGGGTCCTTGAATCTAAGGGCGGTGGTGCGATGGGCAGCCAGGATGATGTGGTGTTCATCCCGTTTACAACTGCCCAGACCCGCCTCATCCGCCGCAACAATCCCAACCGCGTGGATTTGATCTTTGTCCAGGCGATCAGTGCGGACGAGGTTCGAAACGCGTCCGACCAGGTCGCGCAAATTTTAAGCACTCGACACCGCACCGAAATTGGCAAAAACGATTTCACCATCTTCTCTCAACAGGATTTCATCCAGACAGCCTCCACTATTACGGGCGTTCTAACGACTTTCCTGGGCGGTATCGCTGCAATTTCCCTGCTGGTCGGCGGCATCGGCATTATGAATATCATGCTGGTTTCCGTGTCGGAGCGCACGCGTGAGATCGGTCTGCGCAAAGCCCTCGGTGCACGGCGGCGTGATATCCTGGTCCAGTTTTTGACCGAGTCGTCCTTGCTCTCGCTCATTGGCGGGTTGATCGGAATCCTGTTTGGCTGGCTCATTGCATCGGCGGTTGGCAAAGTCGCAGCTGCGACAGGGAACGCGTTCACCCCATCGGTCGGGATCAGCGCCATTCTGCTTGCCACGATATTTTCCACAGCAGTCGGGTTGTTCTTTGGGATATATCCTGCCAACCGCGCCGCCGGCCTTGAACCGGTCGAAGCGTTACGGTATGAGTAATCTAGGGTAGAATTGTGTTCGCAATAAGAATCGTGACGAAGGCTTCAATCATCACACCCGGATGTGGAGAATAACATGAATGAAAAATATACCAAGCTCCATGAACTTATTGCTGAAGTCGTAAACATCAACCATTCCGCAGCGTTGCTGGGCTGGGACCAGCAAACCTATATGCCCCCCGGAGGCGCTGAAGAACGTGGCTATATGCTGGCGACGCTTGCGAAACTGTCGCATGATAAGTTCACTTCTGATGAGATTGGCAGTTTGCTGGCTGATCTGAAGAAGGAACTCCCCAACCTAGATCCTGATTCTGAAGAATATCGAATCATTAAAGTGACTACGCGGGATTATGAAAAAGAAACCCGTGTCCCCGGTGAATTCGTGGCAGAATTCGCCCAGGTGACCACCCTTGCCCAGCAGGCATGGATGGAAGCCCGGGGCAAATCGGATTTCTCCATATTCCGCCCGCATCTCGAGAAGATCCTCGAAATGGGTAAACGCTACGTCAGTTTCTTCCCACCCGCTGATCACCCCTACGATATTTTGCTGGATAAATTCGAGCCTGGGATGAAAACATCTGATGTCAAGGGTATTTTTGAAGCCCTGCGTCCCCAACAGGTGGAGCTGGTCAAGGCCATTGCCGACCGCCCGCAGGTGGACGACTCCTTCCTGCATGTAGATTACGATGAAAAGACCATGCTTGCCTTCAGCGAAGAAGTCGCAACCGCTTTCGGCTACGATTTCAAAAGAGGCCGGCAGGATAAATCGGCGCACCCCTTCACCCAGAGCATCGGTCCGGACGATGTGCGTATTACTACGCGCTTTGACCCGAAGCATCCGTTTGCGCTTCTATTCGGCACCATGCACGAGACCGGTCATGCCCTGTATGAACAGGGTGTCGGCCACATCTGGTCGCGCACGATGATCGAAAACGGCGCCTCGCTTGCGCTGCATGAATCCCAATCGCGTATGTGGGAGAACCTGGTCGGACGTTCCCTGCCCTTTTGGGAGCATTTCTACCCGCGCGTGCAGGAGCTCTTCCCCAAACAACTTGGCAAAGTCAAACTCGAAAAGTTCTACAAGGCGATCAATAAAGTCCAGCCATCCTTGATCCGAGTGGAGGCCGATGAAGCGACCTACAATCTTCATATCATGCTAAGGTTGGAACTTGAAATTGCCATGATCGAAGGCAAAGTGGTCGTTAAAGACCTGCCTGAACTCTGGAACACCAAAATGCAGGAATATCTGGGAGTCACTCCACCCAACGACGCCAAGGGCGTTTTGCAGGATATTCACTGGTCAGGCGGGATGATGGGTTACTTTTCGACCTATGCGCTTGGTAACCTGGTTTCGGTACAACTGTGGGACCGCTTTCTTGAAATCAATCCCGAATTGGAAGACCAGATCCGCAAGGGCGATTTCTCTGCGCTGCTTTCCTGGCTGCGAGTCAAGATCCATCAATATGGCCGCAAATACGAACCGCAGGAGCTTGTTGAACGCGTCACCAAGTCCCGGATAGATGCCGCACCCTACGTGCGCTATCTGAACAAAAAATATCGCGCGATTTATGGACTCTAGACACTCACCGCCCGCAGTCCAAAATCTGCGGGCGGGAAAATATTTATGGGACGTCTTGCTCTCCTCACATTGTTCGTAATTACAGGCGCAACCCTGTCGGGCTGCGGGGCACCGCCTGCCGCCGTACCGCCCACTCCGGGGTTCACGGACCAGGCTTCCCCGTCGCCTGATCCCGTCCGGGAATCATCTCAAACCCCGACGGTTGTTCCCTCGTCCCCAATGGCCAGTACGACACCGTTTCCTACGTCCACCCCTGAGCTGGTCGCCTCAGCCACGGATACACCGTTTGTGCCCTCGCTTGAACCGACATTGCCCCAATCCCTGACCGTTACACCCACGCCTACCCTCGACCCGAACGCGGCTGCCATCCAGATTTTCGTGCCTGGGCCGATGTCGAAGGTCTCCTCACCGATCGACCTGCGAATGTTTATTGCCCCTCGGGCAACTGGCTTGACGTCCGTCGAACTTTTCGGCGAGGACGGGCGCTTAATGGCTCGTAAATTATTGAGGTCGGTGAATTACAACAACCAGTTCGATAAAATAACGGTCGAGTTGCCTTTTGAGACGGGTGCCGCCGCGGAGTTGGGTCGCCTGCAGATCAGCACCAAAGATGCCTTTGGTAGGCTCCAGGCACTCAAGTCAGTGCATGTGATGCTGCTCTCCGTGGGGGCTTCCTCGGTTACCTTGCCAGATTACCTGCGGGAAAGTGTTGCGCTCTTAGAGCCTCCCATCAGCCACCAGGAAACAGGCGGCGAAGTCATCATAAAAGGAAAAATGCAGGTCTTCAATGATTTGCCGGTGATTGTCGAGATCGTTGACAAGAAAGGGCAGGTGTTGAGTTCACGGGTAATTTCTGCAGGTCCTGCCGATGGCAATTACCATGAAATCGACACGAGCGTCCCGTATCAGGTCACGAAATACACCCCGGTACGGCTGGTCATCCGCCAGTCGGATGATCGTATTCCGGGACCATTTTACCTGTACAGCCAGGAGATTTTCCTTAACCCTTGACGGGTTGGGCGTTTCGAGTATAATTCGCGGGCTGTAAAAACCGATGCGGGGTAGAGCAGTGGCAGCTCGTCGGGCTCATAACCCGGAGGTCGTGCGTTCAAATCGCACCCCCGCTACTAGACAGACACCAGGTTGGTGTCTGTCTTTTTGGTTTCAAAGCCTGATATAGGGAAAATGAAAAAAGCATCTACTGAGAAATTCGTTCAGGAGAAGCTTTTAATGACCCTTCGGTTATGAACAAAACCAACGCAATCCAGAGAACTCCAAACCCTATCAGGTTTTCAATGGTAAATGGTTCCTTGTAAATAAACACTCCAAGCAGGAATGCAATGGTTGGGGCAATATATTCCATAATCCCAAGCATAGAAAGCGGCAATCTTTTAGCCGCTGATGCAAACATCAATAAAGGAATGATCGTGATCACTCCTGCGCCGATCAGAAACAAATTGGTGGTCAGGTTGCCGTTTAGGAATGCGCCTGTTCCAGTTCTATCTGAATATATAAGAAAAACCACCGCCGGAATGACCAAAATGCTAGTTTCGAGAGTCATTCCAAAGAACGAACCCAGGGGGCGAGTTTCTTGAGCAATCCATAGATGCTGAAGGTAATGGCTAAAGTAAGCGCAATCCACGGCGGCCTGCCATAAGCGATCGACAGATAGATGCCCCCAGGGCTGCCAGAAGGATGACGAGCAATTGCAGAGGTCGCAGTCGTTCGCGAAAGAATAGCACTGCAAAGAGAACACTCACTAAAGGATTTATAAAATACCCCAGACTTGCCTCAACAATGTAATCGGAGTTCACTGTCCAAACATATACTAGCTAGTTTATACCGATTAAAATGGCAGTTGCAGAGTAAATCCATAGCGTTCTTTTTAACTGCCGCTTGTCGAAACTCAGTGAACTGTCTGCTCAAGAGGATAACGGTCAGTAGGATAATAAGTGACCAGCTGATACGATGTCCAATTATCTGCGTGGG
>JBGPQJ010000143.1:0-8227 GCA_041488995.1 Anaerolineae bacterium | reverse complement strand
GCAGCCAGCAGTCTGCCCAGCGAGCGCGACCAGAATTTCCTGCTGCAGACTGCCACCGGAGAACGGTTCGTGCTCAAGCTTGCCAATGCCGCCGAAGACCGCGCCATGCTCGAGGCCCAGAACCAGGCGATGAATCACCTCGCGAAGCACTTTGCCTTGTGCCCGCGCATCATCCCAACGAAAAATGGGGAGGAAATCGCCGCGGTGACCTCACCCGCTAGCACCCGGCACTTCGCCCGCCTGGTGACGCACCTCCCCGGAACACCGCTGGGTAATGTCAGGCGTCATTCCCCTTCCCTGCTCTATGACCTGGGCTACAGAGTCGGGCAGCTGGATGTCGCTCTGCAGGGCTTCGACCATCCATCCTTGCACCGCGACTTTCACTGGGACCTTGCCAACGGGCTGAAGATCATCCGCCAGAACGGAGACTTGATCGCCGATGACCAGCTGCGGGGGTGGGTGAATCAGTTTGCGGACAATTTCGAGAGCAAAATGGTCCCCCTCCTTCCCCGGCTGCGCACCAGTGTCATCCACAACGATGCCAACGACTATAACATCCTGGTCGGCGGCGGGGAGGACCTGTACACCCGCAACCAGACCGTCGTGGGGTTGATTGATTTCGGCGACATGGTCTACAGTTACACCGTCAGCGACCTGGCGCTGGCCATCGCCTATGCCATCCTCGACCAGCCCGATCCGCTGTCCACGGCGGCGCATATCACACGCGGATACCACGCCGCTTTCCCGCTGTTCGAGGATGAAATCACCGCCCTGTTCGGGCTGGTGACCCTGCGCCTGTGCACCAGCGTCGCCATTGCCGCCGAGCAGCAGCGCCGCCAGCCCGAAAATGCCTATCTGGGAATCAGCCAGCAACCCATCCGGAACAGCCTGCCGGAGTTGATAAAAATCCCCGCGCGCCTGGCGGAAGCGGTATTCCGCGAAGCCTGTGGACTGCCGCCCGTCCGCAGCAGTCCGGCAGTCGCCCTCTGGCTGCGCGAGCATGCGGATGATTTTGGACCTGTGCACGAACCGGACATCCGAACCAGCCCGATTGCCATCCTCGACTTGAGCGTGGGCAGCCCGCTCCTGAGCGCGGATCCCACACAAAACACAGAATTCCGGCTGACACCGCGCATTGGTGAAATCATGGCTCAGGCGGGGGTCAAAGTTGCAGTTGGGCAATACGACGAGGCGCGCTATTTTTACACCTCCCCCGCATTTACCACCAGCAGCGGTCCAACCGGCGAATTCCGCACCATCCATCTCGGCATCGACCTGTTTACCGAGCCGGGCACGGCGGTCTACGCCCCGCTGGACGGGACTGTCTTCGCATTCGCCGACAATGCCGCCCCCCAGGATTACGGTCCGGTCATCGTGCTGCAGCACCAGACCGGGAGCGGCGAGACCTTTTACACCTTATACGGTCACCTGGACCAGGAATCGTTGGCGAGGCTGAATGTTGGGGACGCCATCCTGAAGGGACAGCGGCTGGCAGCGATTGGCAGCCCCGAGGTCAACGGCGGCTGGACTCCGCACCTGCATTTCCAGGTCATCACCGACCTGCTCGACCTCGGCTGTGATTTTCCGGGCGTGGCGCAGCCGAGCCAGCGCGAGGTCTGGAAAAGCCTGTGCCCCGACCCGAACCTGATCCTTGGCATCCCCACCCGGTATTTTCCGCCCAAATCGCCGACCAAAACGGAGACCTTCTCCATCCGCCGCCAGCGGCTCGGACGCAACCTGAGCATTGCCTACTGGGAACCGATCAAAGTTGTGCGCGGCTGGAAGCAATATCTCTTCGATGACGAAGGCCGCCGCTACATTGATGCTTACAACAATGTGGCGCACGTCGGGCATGCGCATCCGCGCGTGGTGGAGGCCGGGCAGCGGCAAATGGGCGTGCTGAACACCAACACGCGCTACCTGCACGACTTCATCAACCGCTATGCTGAAAGATTGACTTCCATGCTGCCGGAGCCGCTCCGCGTGTGCTTCTTTGTCAATTCGGGCAGCGAGGCCAACGAACTCGCGCTGCGGCTGGCGCGGGCTTACACACAGCAGCGTGACATGATTGTGCTGGAAGCCGCCTATCATGGCAACACCACTACGCTGATCGATATCAGTCCCTACAAGCATAACGGCCCCGGCGGGACGGGCGCACCTGACTGGGTGCATGCCGTTCCCATCCCGGATGACTACCGCGGCGCATACAAACGCGACGACCCGCAGGCAGGCGCGAAATATGCCAAGCATGTGGCTGAATCAATTGCCAGCATTCGTCAACTGGGGCACGGGTTGGCAGGCTTCATCGCCGAATCGCTGCCCAGCGTGGGCGGGCAGATCATCCTGCCGCCGGGGTATCTCGCGGATGTCTATCATTTCGTACGAGATGCAGGCGGGGTGTGCATCGCCGATGAAGTACAGACCGGTTTCGGGCGCGTCGGCAACCATTTCTGGGGTTTTGAGATGCAGAACGTGGTGCCGGATATCGTCGTGCTGGGCAAGCCGATGGGCAACGGCCATCCCATTGGGGCGGTCATCACCACAGCGGCGATTGCGGATGCCTTCAACAACGGCATGGAATTCTTCAGCACCTTTGGCGGCAACCCGGTCTCCTGCGCAATCGGTCTCGAAGTGCTGGAGGTGGTGCTCGAAGAAGGCTTGCAGGAGCATGCCCTCAGGGTCGGCGAGCGGATGCTGGCAGGCCTGCGCCCGCTTGCGGAGGGGTATCCGATCGTTGGAGATGTGCGCGGAACGGGGTTGTTTCTGGGAGTCGAACTGGTGCAGGACCACCAAACACTGGAACCAGCTACGGATGAAGCGTCGTTCATCTCCAACCGCATGCGCGATCACGGCATTCTGCTCGGCACGGACGGTCCCTATCACAATGTGGTCAAAATCCGCCCGCCCATGCCGTTTGATGAATCAAATGCCGATTTTCTGGTGACTACTTTCGAGAAAATCTTGAAAGAAGATTTTTAAATAAGGAGGGGTGGACATTGAACAGCCACCCCACCCTAAGCTAATCCAGCACCAGGATCTTCCCCGCGGTGCCATCCAAACGAATTCGCTGCCCATCCTTCAAGCGGATGGTCGCCTGGTGCACCCCCACAACCGCCGGGATGCCGTACTCGCGCGCGACGACAGAGCCATGTGTCATCATCCCGCCCACTTCGGTGATGAGCCCGCCTGCCGCCATGAACAGCGGAGTCCAGGCCGGGTCGGTGCCGGGGCAGACGAGTATCTCGCCGGGGGCGAGCTGCGTGCCGCGCGGGTCGAGCACCACGTGGACAATCCCTTCCACCACCCCCGCCGAGACAGGACTTCCGGTGATGACGTCACCCGTGTCAGTTTCAGCGCCAATGCCTTCGTAGAACGTCCGCCCATCGCTGACCAGCACGCGCGGGATTTGCCGCCGGCGCTGTTCGCGCTCGTAAGCGGTATAACGCCCCGCAATGATGTCTTTCCAGTCGCGAGATTCGTTTCTGGATAGTGATTCGAGTTCAGAGATGTGCAGGAAGAAAATATCATCCGGACGCTCGAACACACCTGCCTCCGTCAACTCCTTGCCGCTTTCGAGCAGCTCCTGGCGGACAATGCCAATCATGCGGACGGCGTAGAACTTGGGGGCTTCGCGCACGCCCAGCAAAATCCGCAACCGCCGCGCCGCAAAACGGATGAGCTTTTCTTTGAACCACCCGCCGCGCTGTTTACGTGCCGCGGCGGCGAGTTGTTCAATCGCTTCCTCGGCAGTTTTCTGCCCGCGCGCGAACAGTACATCCGGTGCGGCGTTCGGATCAGTGATCTGCAGGTAACTCTGCAAAGTTTGCATGATCGGCGTCGGGTCATCTCGCCAGCGCGGTTGACCAATATCGATCTCGCCCACACCGCGCATCCCGTAGCGGGACATGAACGCGGCAATGGCTTTTTGCGCTGCTTCGGGGAGGGCCCCATTTGCATAGCGCAATGCCAGCAAAGGGGCGTCCGTGCAGGTGAAGACCGCCAGAGAGGCCGCATCCCCCCGGATGGCAGTCGCCGTATCCCACAGCGCCAGATCCATCTCCGTCGTCACATTATTGGGAAGCCCACGCGTCACATCCAAAGCCAGCATGGAAAACCCGTGGTCGGTTCCGGAGCTTTCGGTGGTCAGATGTGTGAGCAGGTTGAGAATCCCCATCCCCGGTCCCAACACCGGGATGAAGCGCGGCAGCAGCATGGGGAAAGCGGCGGACATGCGCCCCTTCATGAAGTCGAGCCGCTGCGCCAGCCGCGCGTGCATATCACCGCTGACGGTGATGTGGGCCGTGCTCAGTTCGCGCTCGATGAGTTGGTCAAAGTCGGCGCGTGCCTTTTCCGGGTTGTGCAACGTACGCGCAAAACGCCCCAGCATGGTCAGGGCAAAACCCGCCAGCCGCCGCGCCGTGGACAACTTGAACCTGCCCTTGCCCGCGCCCAATTGCGGCTCGTCCACCAGCCCGCGCAAAATCTTCCCGATGCTCGGCTCAATGAAACCCAGCAGCGCGCTGAACACGCGCCTGCCAAGCGGGTGGCGCACCAAGTCGCTGACCTTGATCCACAGGCGCTCGCCTGCCGGGACGAGCACGGTCTGCGCATCGTACGCCACTTGCACGCCGAATATCTTCGCACCGCCCGTGAACACACACTGACCTGTATCCGAGCCGAGCGGGGTGAAGGGGGCAAGCACGCCCTGCACCGCGCCGAACGAGAACCAGATCGTGAAGCCGTCGCTTGCTGGCAGCGGGAATAACGAGGTGACGGCGCGTGACTGCAGGATAAATAGTTTACCGCCTGCCCGCGCCCATTCGATATCCTGCGGCGTGCCATATTCTTTTTGGATTTGTGAGCCGAGTGACGCAAGTTGCCGGATATCGGTATCTGAGAGCGTTTGCCGCGCCCCGGCATCTTCCGCAATTGTTTCCACACCCCCGCCTGCCTTGCCTCGCGTGGAAACTTTCTTTGCCCCGAGCGTTTTACTGATGATTGCACCGCTAGCAGTGTCCACCACAAAATGGTCCGGTTCCACCTGCCCCGAGACGAGCGCTTCACCCAACCCAAATGTAGAATCGATGACTGATTCGCTAAGCAGCCCCGTCAGCGGATTCGCCGTAAACAGCACGCCGGATACATCGCTCCGCACCATTTCCTCAACCACCACCGCCAGCGCCGCATCGTTGTGCGGAATGTGATTGCGCATCCGGTAGCCGATGGCGCGCGCCGTCCACAGACTGCTCCAGCAGTTGATGACTGCCTTGAGCAGCTCGCCCTCGCCGATGATGTTGAGGTAGGTGTCCTGCTGTCCGGCAAACGACAAATCCGGCAAATCCTCTGCGGTAGCCGACGAGCGCACGGCAACCGGCACACCGTTCAAATTCCCATACGCAGTACGAACGGTGGATTCCGTCTCAACCGTCATCTTTCCCGCCGAGAACGCTGTCCGAATTCTGGCGGAAGCCTGTTCCAACGCGCCTGCTTCATCTGCTGCCAGGTTTTCCACCGCTGATTGGATGACCGTCTGCAGGCTATTTGCCCCCACAAACGCGCGATATACTTCGGTGGAGATGATGAACCCCGGCGGAACGTCAAACCCGGCACGGGTCAGGCGGGCAAGGTTTGCACCTTTTCCGCCAGCGGTATCAAGTGTCGCTTCTGGGGATGTGAAGGGGATGATGGTCATTGGAATATTATGACACGAAAAACAAAAAAGGGAACGGCGACTACCGTTCCCCGAATTATTGGTGGGCGCTAAGGGACATGTCATTATCGGAAGGTTTTAATAACGGGTAAGTATAGTGAATAATCGCAGCATTGCGCCCTAACTCTATTTTACTCACGAATTGGGCGATTAATTTCTTGGCCGTCAGCATATCGCCGGCCTGGGTGACTCTCTCAATTTTAGCGCGCCAGGTGGAAAATACTACCTCGAGCGCTTCCGGGGTGATCATTGGGATCTCTATATCCCGCTCTGCTTTTAGGATCATTATTCTGGCTGTATGTTCTCCCTTTTCCCGCTTCAGGTCTTTCAGGCGCGCTGCTATCTCTTCAAGATCGCCGGCACCCTCAGCCAGTTTCAATAATCGGGCAATGGATCTCTCTGTCAAAATAAGCTGATTATTCACATTTCCTATTTCACGGTCTACCTTGCCGGTGTCTATCAATTGATTTTGGACCTTATCCAGCATGTCTTCAATAGAGGAGGGGGATAGGATCTGATTCAATACAGTATCCAGGATCACCCTGTCAGCTTTTCTGGCATTTACGCTGCGGGATTCGGCGCAATCCTTGTAAACCTTTTGACGGTCCCGGCTGCCGCAAATATAACTTCGGTAATCCCTGGCTGTATGCAAGGTCATAGCCGCGCCGCAATGGACACAAAAAGATAAACCGGAAAGCAAAGACGGATGACTCTGCCGGCGTGGGTGAGCTGGATCGCCGGCGAGTCCGTACCTGGGCATGGCCTTTTCTACCTTCCTCACGGCTTCCCAGAGCTCCCAGGTGATCAATGGCTCATGGTGATCGGGGATCTCTTTCTCTCCTGCTTTACCAATACCTAAATAGCTTTTATTCCTAAAGTGACTCGTCCAAGAGCCCTTTATCTTATAGATCTTGCCTCCCGTAGCCTTGGTAATCTCTGCGTATCCTTTACTCTGGGCTCGAAGTTCCCAGGCGAGCTTTACCAGTGGGGCAAGATCTGGATCTGGCTCCCACCTTATGCCTATCCTTGGCGCTCCATTGCGCCGCGTTCCGTGTTTCTCCTTCACGATTAGATATCCCCTGGGCGGAGTGCCGCCGTTGTTATAGCCGGCGGTAACTAAATCAGAAATTCCGCGCTTGATATTCTTGCTCAGCTGATCAGAAAAATCAGCATTGGTATAGGCCTTCATTGTCAGTAGGACTTGCCCGGCGATTCCCTCGGGCATTTCTTCTGTTAGGGAGTGGACCGTCAATCCCTGCCTAAGTATCCCGCTGAGAAAATAATTGAAGTCCAGAATATCCCTTGAGAAGCGCGAATAAGCCCACAATAGCAAGCCGGCGGGGAGTAAATCTCGCGGGGTATCCATGACATAGTTAAACATGGCTAAAAACTCATCCCGCCGCTTTGTTTTCCTCCCGCTCGCGGTATCTGAATAGCATCTCTGCAGGATCAAGCTGTGCTCCTGGCAATACTCGGTGATCACTTTTTCCTGTTGTCCTATGCTTGCTTCCTGATTCGGACCTCCGCTGTCCCTCAGGTATGCAATTACCACAGAGCCAGGCGGGAGACTCGCGGGTGGTTTATAGATATATTCGCTCATTCCCTGGATGTCCTTTCTGGATTAGGGATGATTACCCCTTTTTCAATGACAAGCGCTCCCTCAGCCAAAAGAAGTTCGATTTCTTTGGCTAAATCAGCGGCTATATTTCCCCAGGCCTGCAGCTGAGCCGTGGCCAGATCGGGGTAAGAATCGCCGCTAATTTCTTCAACGTGGTAAGGGTATGGCTTTTTCATTGCCGACTTTTTATCTCGCGCCCGCCGCCTGATTATGAGCGGGCTTGCATGACGTCAAGGCAGGTTGCTAATTGATCGGTAGAGTAATAGGCTTCAATGCTGCTATCTGGGTTGCGTCTATATTGATCTCTTATCGTTGCCGGCTTTGTTTCTGCAGGCCAATTGATAAGGATAGGCGCGGTATGGCATAGGGCGTTTTCAATCAGGCTGTACAGGTTCCCTCCGCTCCTGTGAAAGTCTGTCAGGTCCTTGTCACCTTCCCTTAGTGCCGGGATATTCAATCGCTGAGAATGATGTAGCCATGCGAGCTTTTCCGCAGCCTTATTCCCTGCCTCATCCATATCGTGAGCAAGAATGAAAGTAGAAGGGCGTAAAAGGTAGATTCCCCAGGTTGCTAAATTCAGGTCATTGCTTGCGCCGGCCAGGGTGACCACATTGGCCAGATCCTTGATCTCCTGGGTTAATAAAAGCGCGTCAAGCTCGCCCTCGCAAATTACAGCAGGCTTGTCGATGGCGAGAGAGTCGGCAAGGTACAAGGCTTGTTTTCCCCCGCGTGTATGTTTATATTTTTGACCATTCCGAGGCGCTGAAGGACGTATTTTCAGATACCAGACTCTTGAGGCAATGATGCCGGGTATCAATAGGCCCTTGAAGAAATAAAGCTTGCGCGAGTCGCCATTTGGTGTCCCCCAGTCTTCGGGCTTCTCTGTGAAATTCACAGGG
>JBGPQJ010000142.1:0-8324 GCA_041488995.1 Anaerolineae bacterium | reverse complement strand
GTAGAAAACCACCTCATAGCCCCGCATCTTATCCCCCGCGTAGTCAAATTTAGCCGAGAAAACCCCCTTCTTCTTCAGCCAGGGGAAAAAGATGAGATCGCTTTCCCAAAGCGGAAGCGAGGTCAATTCGTCATCGGGAATCCATTTCAGGTTTCCCTCCTGCGAGTCGATCAGGGTGCCCTCGAACTCGTCTGCCGTAAACACGCACACATACCAGTCATCGCCTTTGAAGTCCGTGAAAATCAACAGCCCGTGGTACTTTGGCCGGCGGATCTCCAGCCCCGATTCCTCGCGCACCTCGCGGATGACGCACGCTTCCGGCGATTCACCTGGCTCGAGTTTTCCACCCAGACCGTTCCACTTGCCCTGGTGGATGTCGTTCGCCTTTTTGACGCGGTGAATCATCAGCGTGCGGCCGTCGTGTTTGACGTAGCACAGGGTGGCAAGTTTCACCCGAACAGTTCCTCCAGCCCGCGCCAGAAATCATCCCGCCAGGCGGTGTAGTTGTGCCCGCCGGGATATTCGCGGTAGGTCACGCGGTACTGCTTCTCTTTCAGCAAGGCATGCATCTGGCGGTTGCAGTCCAGCAGCCCTTCGAGGGCGCCCACGTCCATCCAGATGTCGATATCCGCGTGCGGGAGGTGGCGCACCAGGTCGCTGGTGATGAACTCGTGTTCCGGGAAGCTGAAAGCGCCGGATTGGCTGAGCACCTTCCCGAACATGTCCGGCAGGCGCAATCCGGTGTACAGCGCCATCAACCCGCCCATGGACGCGCCCATGATGCCATACGCGCCGGGCTGCTGGCGGACATCCACCAGGTTCAGGTGTTCCCGTGCCAGCCCGACCACTCTTTCCGCCACGAAACCGAGCGTCGTTTCGGAACAGCCATATTCGATCACCCGCGCCTGACCGCCGTTCTGGGGGAGCGCCAGTGCGATCGAGCGGATGCGCTTCTGCGCAATGAGGTTATCCACAATGGTGGTGATCTTGCCGCGCCGCAGATAATCGGGTCCATCATAAACGACCACCAGCGGGACGGGTTTCCTGGTTGGCGGCTGATACAGGTAGACCGTGCGCTCGCTGCCGACCGCCATCGAATCCGTATCCAGCTTATGGCGGGTCACTTTCCCCTTGGGCACGCCCGGTATGACTTGCGCCAGCGGGGTCGGCCCGCCTCTGGGCATGTAGAAGTAGTGGTTGTAGGCGCTGATCCCATTCCAGAGAGTGCGGTGCGGATTGAGCGGGTCGTCCAACCGTTCCTGTGTGTTGGGGTCCATGAACCCGTATTCCAGATAGGCGTCGCGCGGCAGGGTCAATGAGACCGCCCATACCCCGGCGGCGATCCTTTTCAGCGGCTGAGGGTTGTCCTCCCATTCATGGCTGTCATCCACCAGAAGCGGGGCGGTCCTGCCCTCCCATATGAATGTGGCAGTTTTGCCATTGATGAGCGGGTTGCCTTTTTTACTGGCGCGTTCAAGCAGAGGGTGAGTACTCATTATATTTTCAACCAGTTCAGGGTATTTTCCCGGTGCATTTTGTGGTGCCACCGGATGTTCGCGGTAATCCCTTCCCTGAGAATGGCAGCCAGCCACTCGGATTTGGAGATATTGTCGACAGTTTCGCTCATTCGATCTCGTCCTCCTGTACTTTCACGACGACCGATCCGGCAAGCCAGTCGTAGGGTGTGCGATGTTTCGGTTTGATGAGCAAGGATATGAAATACACTGCCAGGATGGCGTACAGGGTGATGAACCCGCCAATCACCCATGCCGGAGGTGTCTGAGGGTTCCAAGGCCAGCCGGGGATGTGGAACAGGCAGGTGTGGGCAATCTGCCATGGCAGTAACTTAATGGCTGAACGCAACAGGGCTTGGATTAAACTCAACCGGCCTCCGCTTTGGCTGACGACTTGCAATTCCAGCCGACGCTTGCCCCAGCTTGCCTTTTTCGGTGAACTCTCCTCGAGGGCAAAGTAGAGAATGACCGGCAGGATCACCGTTGCAAATGCAAGCGAGTCAAACAAGACAGGATTCAACGGGTTGCCGGTTGGCTGTCCTTTAATTAAAGCCGATGTAACAGCAAGACTGACCACCAGTACCGCGAAAATATAACCCAGGATCGGGATCAGGTCGAGCGCAAAAGCGCCCAGGCGGGAGAAAAATCCCGCATAGACCAGTTTTATATTTTCCTGATTCATAATTTGGCCAGCAGTTTTCTTCCAAACATTTTCGGCTGGCTGTTCTCGATCACCAGTTCCTTCGCATGATGGAGCCTCATGAAATCACGCATCGCTGCCGCCACCCCGCTGATCAGTTCTTCGCATGGCTTCACCCCGGGTTCGAGGTAGAGCGCCCTGATGCGCAGGATGCCGGCCTTGCGTTCCAGTTTGGGGTCGAAGCGCCCGACCAGCCGGTCTTTATACAAAATGGGCAGGCAGAAGTAACCGTAGACCCGCTTCTCTGAGGGGGTGTAAGCCTCCAGCCTCTGGCGGAATCCCCAGATGGCCTCGTCGCGCCCGCGCGCCCAGAAGAGATTGTCAAACGGGCTGAGGAAGGTTGTGCGCTGCGGCGGGAAACCGCCGCTGGCAGCCTCTTCCAGCAGAGGGAGATTATCTCGATGGACGACCAGCGTGGACGTGGTGCCGTCGGTCAGTTTCGCCTTGATCTCGACCAGCACGCCCTCCTTCACCAGTTGCGCCACCATAGGCTTGCCTTTGCCGAACTTCATCCAGGTGTAATCCGCTGCCTGCCCCGCGCTGCAGATGCCGAGGGCTTTTGCGCCGCGCTCGATCCAGAAACGATTCCGTTCCTCAACATCCGGCTCGGTCATGTCCACGCCTTGGGGCAGGATGCGTTCTGTCAGGTCGTACACGCGCTGGAAGTTGACGCGGTTTGCGATCATCAGGTCGCCGAAGGCGAAGAGATATTCGAGCGCGACCTTTGCCGGGCGCCAGTTCCACCACGTCCCGCCGGGGTGGTCGCCGCGCTCAAAGTCGCTGACCCGCAGGGCGCCTTCAAGGGTGATGCGCTCGCGCGCGCCTCGAACGATCTCAGGATTGTGGAGCAGGGACAGCCAGCGAGTATACCAGTTGCCGGGATTCTCGCGCAGGCTGCGCTGGTGCGGCATCTGATAGCGGTATTCGCGCATGGGGATAAAGCAGGCGGCGTGCTCCCAGCCTTCAAAGGTGCGCCGCTCTGCCGGGTCGTAGGCGAGGCGGTCGAAGAGTTGCGGGTCATAGGCGCCGAGCCGGCTCCACAGGACGAGGTAATGGCTGCGCGCCACCATGTGCAGGGTGTCGATTTGAACCGCGCCAAGGTGGTCGACCACGTCGTAGACTGAATCCAGGCTCGGGGTTGGCGTGGCCTCGGCGGATCTGTCCAGCAGCTGAGTATGGAGCGCCAGAGCGCGCAGGGCGGCGAGGGGATAGATAGTCATTTATTTGGAAAAAGTCCCCATGAGTTCCGCCTGACCCAGGATATGTCCCTGCATGGCGGCGGTCAGGTCGGCGGATTTTGGACTGGCGGAAAAGTCGAGCGCCGTATCCAGCGCATAGAGTTTGAAGAAGTAACGGTGCGTTCCACTCGGCGGGCAGGGACCAGCATAATAGGTATTGCCCGCGCTGTTGATACCGGGTTCGCCAGTGTCGCCGGCCGCTGGCATTGCTTCAGGCAGGGAGCTGGTCCCGGCGGGGATGTTGTAGAGCACCCAGTGCGTCCAAGTGCCGCCGGGGGCATCTGGGTCGTCCATGACCAGCGCGAAGGTCTTCACACCCTTGGGCGCGCTGCTCCAGGCAAGGGCCGGGGAGACATTCTCTCCCTTGCAACTGTATTTTTCGGGGATGGGCTGACCCTCAGCGAAGCGTTCGCTGGTGAGGGTGAAGTCGCCGGCGGGCAGTGCCTCTGCAGTCGGGGCATCTGTGGGCGGAATCTCTGTGGGCGGGACTTCCGTCGTGCGGAGAGGCGCTTCAGGGGTTGGCGTCACTTGCGGGGCGCAGGCAGCGAGTAAAACCAGCAGGATGAAAATAACGGATAGTTTTTTCATGGGCGGACTCTCCTTATCTGGAACTCACCAAAATTTCTTCTGTCATTACCTGCAACATACGCAGGCACAAGTGCGAGCCGCCGCACTCCCCTGCACCGAACGCAGGACGGTGTGGCGGCGTGGCAATCGCCCGTTAAACTGCAGATCGCCTTGCTCGCTTCCGCTCGCTCGCGATGACATGGACCTTATAGTTTCTTGCAGAAATGCACCAGACGCTCGCATTCCTCGTAGCCGAGCGCGCCGTGCGCCGAAATGCTGGGCTCGTTGTCCAGCCAGGTGTCGGAGGCCATCTCTGTACAGCCCTGTTCGCGCGCCCAGCCTTCAGCCGCGGCGACCAGCGCTGCGCCCACGCTCTGCCGTCGCAGGTCCTCGTCCACATACCAGCCTTCGATGTAACCGACCGGGCTGGAATTGCAGCCGTCGGCATACTTGCGCAGTCCCGCTTCGAGAAAGCCGCCCAGCGATCCGTCAGGGCGGGCGGCGACGAAGACCGGCTCCAGCGGATCAGCCAGCATCGACTCCATATCCGCGAGGAATTCCTGCGGGTCGCTGTAAGGCCAGAGCAGCCGGCGCAGGCGGAGCCACTCGGGCATGTCATGCGCGGAGGCGCGGCGGAGGATAATGTTGTGATTCATCGGCAGTTTAACGAAGCACGGAGGCACGGCGCACACTGAGCGAAATTCATCTCCGCGCGCTCCGCGCCTCCGCGGTGAAGGGGTCGTCTGGATGGTTTAGTCGGCGCCGCGTTTGCCGAGTTGTTTATCGAGCATCAGCACGGCGGTGCCGTGCGCGTCGATCAACTCGAGCTGCGAGACGATCTCGGCGGCGTTCTTCTCTTCCTCGACCTGCTCGGTGATGAACCATTGCAGCATCACCTGGGACGGGTAGTCCTTCTCCTTGAGCGCCAGTTCGTACAGCGCGTTGATGGAGGCGGTCACCTTGGCCTCGTGCGCCTGCACTTCCTTGAAGACCTCCAGCGAGGACTTCCAATCCGTGGCCGGGGCTTCGATCGCCTTGAGCGCCACGCGCCCGCCGCGGTCCACCAGGAAGTCATAGAACTTCATGCCGTGGTCGCGTTCCTCGCCTTCCTGGACGCGCATCCACTTGGCGAAACCGGGCAGGTTCTTGTCCTGGAAGTAAGCCGCCATCGACAGGTACAGGTACGAGGAGTACAGCTCCTTTTGGATCTGGTCATTGATCGCATCTTGCATTGCTTTGGAAATCATACGTTCCTCCTGTGAAATAACGATAAGTTGTATCCCAGATTATACATTCATTTTATGAGACGAAGAATAAACTGGATTCCCCACGCCAGAAGGCACACCCACACGATCACAATGAACGCTGCCCCGGCGTAACCAAGGCGGTTCGGGCGCCCCTCAGCCTGCTGCGCGGTTTCACGAGCCTGCCTCATCACCTCAGGTGGAATCAATTTAACTGCCAGCGCTATTCCCGCCGGGATGATGATCAGGTCGTCCAGATAGCCCAGCACCGGCACAAAATCGGGGATCAGGTCGATCGGGCTGAACGCGTAGGCAACGACAAGGATCGCCACCAGCTTCGCAAGCCATGGCGTGCGCGGGTCGCGGAAGGCGAAGTAAAGCGCCACCGTGTCGGTTTTGAGCGTACGGGCGCGGGTTTTAAGTTTATCAAGCATGGACTTTAGTCTGTTTATTTTTGGATGAAACCTGGCTCGCTGGGCGCGGGTCTTCTGCCCCCGCCCAGATTTTGACCGAAGGTCTCGGCCCAATTAAATCGCAAGCAAGCAACACAGTTGAGACCTTCGGTCAATACTCGGCAAGGTCAGGAGACCATTGCCGAGCAGGGCTCCTTCAAATTCTGTTTCGCGAAGATCCGCGCCGAGCTGGCAGATCATATGAGTTTATCCGGTCTTTATGATACCATTTTCCCATGGACCATCGCGACCACGTCAATCTTCTGCGGCCCGCGGGGATATCTCCCGGAGGCATTTGGGCGGACCTGGGCGCGGGCTCCGGCGCCTTTACACTGGCGTTGCGCGAACTGCTCGGGTCGGGCGCTTCTATTTATGCCGTGGATAAGGACCAACGCCGCTTGGATGAATTAAAACGCGCATATCAGGCGCGATTTGGAGATACGCAGGATGTGCATCTTATCCACGCCGACTTTACCCATGGCCTCGACCTGCCTCCGCTCGATGGTGTGGTGATGGCCAATGCACTCCATTTTTTCAAGGACAAGGAAAAGGTGCTATGGCACGTGCGGGCTTTCCTGAAACCGGGCGGCGCTCTGCTGCTGGTCGAATACGACGTGGACTCAGGCAACCTCTGGGTGCCACACCCGTTGACCTTTCAGACGTATCGCGCGCTTGCTCCTCGCGCGGGATTCACCGAACCGCGCTTGCTGGCGAAGCATCCCTCGAGTTTCTTGGGGGAATTCTATTCGGCAGCGGCATACAAATCACAGGATTGAACGTGCAAGGATGAGGGGGACTCACCTGCACTTGCGCCAGGTGCAAGTGTCGCAGAGACCCGCGCCGAGCTGGGTGAGTGTCAAGGGAATGAGTTGCAGGCGGGGAGTTTCGAGCATAAGAAAAGGAATTCTATGAGACCTTATGTCAAGGCTTTCAGGTAATCTGACATTACGAAGATGGGGTCAATGTCCATTCAGTTGGATTAAAGAAGGATGACAGTTCAATGGCTAACGATGTCTTTGTATAAACAGCGGTTTCGAAGCGTTGTTTAATATCATTCATAATCTCTACCTCGTTCGATTTCAGTCCATACCATTTTATTGACAAATCAAAAGATTTTCTGTCATTCAAGTTGCCCTCTGTAATCACCATTTGCACCCAAGATGAAAGAGATTCTGGTATTGGGTTATCGGAAATATAGATGACCTGTTCCTCCAATCCAGATACTATTAATGTCTTGTGCTTTTGTCCGGCCTGCCAAAAGTGCGCCTCTTCTTGGTTGTTGTCCATTAACACTCTTAGTTCAATGGATTGAAGGTTTTTTTGCAGATGTCTTTGCACAATCAAATTAGCCTCTTGTACCCATTCTTCCGCTTCTTTAGTATTATCTGTCAGGCCCAAGCTTTTTTCGTATGGTGCGTACTTTACTACAAGTACGCACCTCCATTAATTTTGTCTCAGGGTCCTGCCTTAAGAAAAATTGTTGCATCTGTTCTGGCCCAATACCGCCACCGATAGCATATCTAGGGCGGGCCTTAGGGGATGGATACGATTGTAGTACTGCGTCACCGTGTTCTTTGGTAATGCTAAAGCCCTGTTTTACAGTATCCCAATCAATCGCTAAGAACTTGGGATGTCTTTGAAATTTTATAATTTTTGGTTTATGTTGGGTCATTTTCATAAGCCCTGGATTTGGACCTCAAGGTCTCGCTCGTTAGAACCCCAGCTCCTTCATATTCTTCTCAATGCTTGGCTTGTCCTTCTTCCCGAGCAGGTCCTTCCAGAATGCCTCATCATAGCGCCGCGAGCGCACCGGTAGCGGCATCGGCACGCCCCACCCGAGCAGCAGTACTTCCTCCTTGGGCTGGAGCCGCGCCAGCATGCCGCGCAACGCGTCGCGCCCAGAAAGCCCCGAAAGCACGGCATGGATGTCGTCCTCGTCGCCCAGCCAGCCGGAGATGCGCGTGCCCAGCTGTGACATGACCTCGTCATGGATCTGCGACGGGCGCTGGTCCACGATCACCAGCGTCACGTAATACTTGCGCAGTTCGCGCGCAATTGCGGCGAAGGTGGTCTGCGAGGCCATCTCGCGGTTCAGGAGCTTGTGGGCCTCCTCGACCACGATGACCAGCGGGCGCGGTTCGCTTGCCAGGTTTTTACCGCGTGAGCGGTACTGGTTAGTCTTCGCCTCCCACGCCTCGCGGATGTGGCGGGTGAGCAGGTTCGAGACGAGCAGGTAGTCCAGGTCGCTTTCATGTTCACCGAATGACAGCACCACATGCTGTCCCGCTTCGAGCGCCTTGATGATCTCGGCGATGCCGTCGCTGGCGGGTTTTTCAACGATGTAGTCCTTGTTGAACAGGCGGCGCAACTTGTCGTGCAGGCCTTCCGCCGCCGCCACGTTGACGCCGTTCGCATCTGCCCAGGCTGCCACGCTCCCGGGATGCGGCACTTTTTTCGTCCTGCCCTTCTCGTCCTCGGCTTCGACCTCGTCGCGGTTCATCGCTTTGAAGCGGCTGAACCAGTCGCTCCTGAACGAGGTGATCAGCGCGTTCAGCGTGGTGGGCGTGGTCTCTTTGAGATTCAGTTCGCGGGTGAGCAGTTCGATGTCG
>JBGPQJ010000141.1:0-8345 GCA_041488995.1 Anaerolineae bacterium | reverse complement strand
GGTGCCTTTGGGGAAATACGCTCCCAGAGTTGAGCGCCAATCCACGGAGCGGGCAGGGATAAAATTCCGAGTGTGGTACCAAACAACCCGAAGGCAAGTCCTCGTTTATGATCAGGTATGACCTTCGAGATCAGGGAATTGTATGCTGGCATCAGGCTGCCTGCGCCGAGTCCTAAAATTGCTATTGCAGTGATGAAACCCGCATAATTCCTGACCTGTAACAGTATTATTAATCCCGCAGCTTCCAGAGCAAACCCGACGGCAGCAGTAATCCGTTCACTACGCTTATCAACCAGGTAACCTGATAAATAAGATGCAACGATGAGCGCCATCCCAAACGCCGCATTAACGATCCCAATTTGCTGCACATTTAAAGAGCCAAATTCAGATAGGTAGATGGGATACAACTGGTTGATCATGTTGAAGGTGGTATCGCCTACCGCATCCGTAACCCAGATCCAGGTGAGTATTCCGCCTGCCACCAGAAGTGCGAACATGGCGGCGATCTCGGTCCTGAAGGAGATCCAGGTCGGCTTTTTGACGGATTTTCTCACTTCAAAGTGCTCGCTCTGTGCCATCCAGATGCGTAAAATGGTCGCAGCGAGATAGAATGCAAACGCCACGCGCATCATGGGCTGGAAGCCTAGTCGATACGCAATAAATCCACCCAGCGCGGGGCCGATGATGGTCACGATCATGTAGATGCTTGAAGTCAGTCCAAAAACCCGGCCGCGCGCTTTCTCATTCGATTGTTCCGATATGTAAGCGCTGAAGCTTGGCCCGACCACCGAGTTGGAGACATATTCCACGCTTAGACCGAGTAAAATCCATTGCCAACCGGGTGCGATGGAGAAAATAAAATAGCCAAAGACGGCGACCGAACTGCCAAATGCGATCATGCGCAGGCGACCTACCGTATCCGAAAGCCAGCCGCCAAAGATCTGCAATACCAGGGGTACAAGCGAAGCCACCGTAAAAACCAGACCAACCTGCGCCACGCTGGCGCCCAGGTCAATCAGGTAGAGCGACAACATGCTGTACACCATTTGTCCGCCAATGTTCGCCAGAATCATGCCAGCCAGGAACCAGCGCAGATTGGTGTTGAGAAGAGGTTGTTTCATTATGGATTTCTTTTTCTCGAGAGGGGATTATTCTTGTTCGGTATGATTATAAAGGTATAATTTTGTTTATGATTTACATGGATTATGCCGCCACCACTCCGGTTGACAAACGCGTCCTCGATGCGATGCTGCCATACTTCAGCGACTCATTTGGCAACCCCTCCTCTGTCCACCGTTATGGACAAAAGGCGGAGGCGGCGGTTGATTCCGCCCGTGAGACAGTGGCTGCCGTACTGAACTGTCGCCCGGAGGAGGTCATCTTTACCTCGTGTGGGACCGAATCGGATAACCTCGCCCTGCGTGGTGCTGCCATTGAGATGAGAAGCAAGAAAAGAGCCCGGTGGCTGATAACTTCCAAAGCCGAGCATCCGGCGGTCAGCAAAACCGCGGAGCAACTTGAAAAACATTACGGCTTTCAAATTGAGTGGCTCGACCTGGATGAGCACGGTATGATTTCACCCGAAGTCGTAGAAAAAGCCATTTGCAGCGAGACAGCACTGGTCTCGGTCATGTACGCCAATAACGAGATCGGTACTATTAATCCAATTAAGGAAATTACGGAGGTCTGTCACAGTAAAGGTGTTTTATTCCACACGGATGCGGTTCAGGCGGCGGCATACCTTCCGGTGGATGTCCAATTGCTCGGCGTTGATTTGCTCTCGCTCGGCGGTCACAAATTCTATGGACCAAAAGGCGTAGGGGCTCTTTATATACGCAAAGGGATATCGCTCGCTCCTTCACAGACAGGGGGTGGGCAGGAATTTGGCTTTCGCGCTGGGACGCAGAACGTACCTTACATTGTCGGGTTTGCCGAGGCATTGCGACTGACCGCTGAAGAACGCGAACAACGTGCTGCGCATGTCAAACCACTTCGCGACCGCATCATCGGCACTGTGTTGGAGGAAATTCCGGAATCACGCCTTACCGGACATCCGGAAATGAGACTGCCTCAACATGCCAGTTTTGCGTTCAAGAATGTGGATGGCAACCTGCTCCTGACCCTGTTGGATGCGGCAGGATTTGCTTGCTCGTCCGGTTCTGCCTGCAAGACTGGCAACCCTGAGCCGAGTGAGGTCATGAATGCCATTGGCTTGACACGTGAATGGGGATTGGGGTCGCTGCGAATTACATTAGGCTCAAGCACGACGCCAGCGCATGTTGATGCGCTATTAGGAATTTTGCCATCATTGGTTGAAAAGGCCAGAACGATCACCAGGAACTAATTTTATGCCGGACTTCAAACCAGTCGATGTGAATTATGAATCCCGTATCGAACAGAATTATGAAAAACTTGTCGCGACCATGTTGTCTACTATGATGACGGTGGTGAAATAGTGACCAAAGTTGTCGTTGCCATGTCGGGAGGTGTGGATTCTTCTGTCGCAGCCGTCCTGCTTAAACAGCAGGGCTATGATGTGATAGGCATGATGTTGCGCTTGTGGAGCGAACCGGGTAAGGAAGACTCCAACCGCTGCTGCACACCCGATTCGATGGCGCTGGCGAGACGTGTCGCCGCCAAATTGGATATACCGTTCTACGTGATCGACGCCAAAGAGGTTTTCCGCCAGACCGTTGTGAATTACTTCCTCGCGGGTTACGCTAGCGGTGGAACGCCTAATCCGTGCCTGATGTGCAATCGCCATATCCGTTGGGAATTCCTGCTCAATCATGCGGTGGCACTTGGCGCGGATTACATGGCAACCGGGCATTATGTGAGAACTCTAAAGGATCACGATGGAAGGATACAGTTACTCCGCGCGGTTGATCGAACGAAAGACCAGTCCTATGTCCTGCATGTGTTGACTCAGGAAAAATTGGCAAAGGCGCTTTTTCCGGTGGGGGATTATCCAAAAGCTGAGATACGCCGGATTGCCGCTGAGAATGACCTGCCGGTGGCCACACGTCATGACAGCCAGGATCTTTGTTTCCTGGCAGGCGAGGATTACAGGGATTTTCTCAAACGTAATTCGCCTGACATACTTGCTCCGGGCGATATCGTAGACCGAACCGGACAGGTTCTCGGTCAACACACCGGGTTGCCAAATTACACGATTGGGCAAAGGAAGGGCCTGGGGGTTTCATCCCAGGTGCCTCTCTATGTTATCTCGAAGGATGCGAGCAAGAATACCCTCCTCGTCGGCAGGGTGAATGAGCTCGGTGCGCGTGAATTGATTGCTATTAATGTTAACTGGGCGGGTGGCCTTTCTCTGGCAGATCCATTTAGCGCTCACGTCAAGTGCCGTTATACTGCGCGGGAATCCCTTGCCGAAGTCTTTCCTTTGGATGGCGGGAAAAATGTACGCGTTGTCTTCGATTCAATCCAGCGAGACATTACCCCCGGTCAGGCGGCAGTGTTTTATAATGGGGACACTGTCGTAGGTGGTGGTATCATAATTTCTTCGAGGTAGGGAGTGACCATGACAATTCCTGCAGCACTTTTCGGCATCATCCTTTCCACCCTTTATGGCGCGGCCTTTCACTTCTGGCGCGGCGGTGATACAAAGCGGCTGATTCTTTATCTTATCCTGAGTTGGGCAGGTTTCTGGACAGGGCAGTTTGTGGGCAACAGTTTGGAATGGACATTTGCTGCTGTTGGCCCGCTGAATCTCGGCATGGCAACCCTGGGTGCTGGTCTCTTCTTAGGAGTAGGGTATTGGTTGAGTCTGGTTGAAATTGAAAAGAAATAATCTTTGATTTATTTAAAAATCCCCCGCATCGCGGGGGATTTGCTATTTGGCCGGTAGGTTAGACTGGTTTGACGTCTACAGCTTGCAACCCCTTGGGACCTTGCTCGATGGAGAACTCCACCTGCTGCCCCTCGGTCAGCGACTTGTAGCCATCCACTTTGATGGCTGAAAAGTGGACGAAGACATCCGGACCACCCTCATGCTGGATGAATCCATAGCCTTTGCTGCTGTTGAACCACTTTACCGTGCCGACAACACGTTCGCTCATTGCTATTACTCCTTTTGAAAAAAGAAAACGGATTGATTTATGGTGCAGGTCTTCTGGTACGGTCGTGGTTTTTTAACCAACAGCCCAAACTTTGGTGTTGTTCAGGCTGCTTCTTACGAGGTACAACAAGAACTCTGACACCCTACACGCACAGTTTATCAAAGTGGACAAAGTGTGTCAAGGATGCATATGGTAAGATTAGCATATGAAGTGGAAATAACAAGGAAAGGATAGCCTATGTCACCGCGAATTGAATCTCTGCTCTCTGCCCGTTTATTTGTTGTCCCGCAACTCGTGGATGGACGACTTTACTTCCTGAGCAATCTCACCGGACACCTCAGCCTGTATGCCATGTATTATGGGGGCAGCGTGCCCGAACCGTTGCTTCCACCTCACATTGCTCTCCAGAATCCACACCTGATTGGTGGTTATTCATTTTATGTATTCCCGAAAATTGGAAAGATAGTGGTGATGATAGACCAGGACGGAGATGAAAATTACCAGCCGATGCTCATTCCACTGGAGGGTGGTTTTCCGGAGCCTGTGTTTGACAATTACTTTGCGAAGTATCGCGTCCATTTAGGTGAATGCGATCCTGAGAACAATGTTGCGTATTTCATTGCCGAACGACGCGATAAGGCCATGCATGAAGGGTACCGGGGCGACCTGGGGAACAATAAGCTTACCAAGCTTGATGAATCTCCCTGGGGAGCGATTCCCGCCGGTCACAACAAGGATCACACCCAGACACTCATCGCAGAAGGTTATACCGTCGGGGACAATGTGTTGTTCCTGTTGGTGGGGAAGAAGAAAACCGTTCTTTTTGGAAAACCCATCAACAAACGCAAGGAGGGGGAACAGGTGCCTCTAAACGGTCTGGGATCCCAGGCGCTGACCTCCAGCGGTAAAGGAGTCCTGACCACCTGCTCAGTGTTTGAAGATACATTTTCTTTGGGGTATATCCCGCTGAAAGAACCTGGCAGGATGTATCCGGTAAAGCTGAAAGGCGTTTCCCACTCGGGCAAGGGTGAGATGACGGGCGTTGAGCACTTGAAAGGGGATCGGTATGGCGTCTCCTACAATATCGATGGAAGTTCATGGCTCTATGAAGGGGTTTTTAACGAGAAGAAAAAGGTCTTGAAATTGAAGCATGTCATAGTAGGTGAAGAACCACTTGACAATGGTGTACTGGAGCATTCTCACTATAATAAAAAAGACGATGTCTTCACCATCTCGTTTTCCAATGCCGTCAGCCCGACCCAGATTTATACAGTCGAAGGAAAAAAGCGGGATGAGATTATCATGCATACGGCTGAGAAAGTGTTGGGAATCCCCGAAGAGCATCTTTCGAGCGGTGAGGACGTTTCATTCGTCTCGTTTGACGGCCTGCGTGTATCAGCCCGGCTGTACCTGCCCGCTCGTGAACTTGGTTTCAAGGGCAAACGCCCGCTGGTGTATTATATCCATGGTGGACCGCAAGGCCAGGAACGACCTGACTTTGCCTGGTTCTCGATGCCTCTGATCCAGTTCCTCACGCTGCGCGGGTTCGCAGTCTTCGTTCCCAATGTGCGCGGTTCGACAGGTTATGGCCTGAGTTTCACCAAGCATGTGGACCGGGACTGGGGCGGCAAGGATCGCCTTGACCATGTTCATGCCATGACCAAGGTGTTGCCCAAAGACAAACGCCTTGATGTCTCCCGTGCCGCAGTCGTCGGCCGGTCCTATGGCGGGTACATGACACTTACTCTGGCAGGCCAGCATCCAGATTTGTGGAAAGCGGCGTGCGATATGTTTGGTCCTTATGACCTGTTGACCTTCTCCGACCGCCTTCCTGAGACATGGAAGCCGTATTTTAAGATCGCGCTTGGCGATGCGGAAAAGCCTGAAGAAAAAGCATTTCTTATTGAACGGTCACCAAAAACACATATTGACCAGATGACCTGTCCGATGCTGGTGATCCAGGGGCGTAATGACCCGCGTGTCGTTGCAAAAGAATCCGAAGAACTGGTGGATGAACTCCGCAAGAAAGGCAAGCAGATCGAGTTGCTTGTCTTTGAAGATGAGGGTCACGATGTTTTGAAATATGACAACCGCGTGACCTGTTACAATGCCATCACCGACTTCTTTATTAAATACTTGAAACCATAAAGGGCAGAGGCGGAGCGGAAATTCCCAATTCGCTGCCCCACTGCGGTAAATATGCCCTGGAATTTGAGATCAACTCACACGCAGGTCGGCGATATCGTCCAACTCGTCGGATTGCGCCATAAGCATTTCATCTTTCCTCTCATCGTCGGAGGATCGTTTCACACCCATCGTGGCATTGTCAAGCATGACGATTTGATCGGCCTGCCCTGGGGCAGCCAGGTGTTCAGTCATCTGGGGTCGCCATTCTTTCTACTTCAGCCCGCACTTGGCGATGTGCTGATCGACCTGCCGCGTAATACCCAGATCCTTTACCCCAAGGATATAGGTTACATCCTGGTCACGATGGGGGTGGGTGAAGGACAACGGGTGATGGAAGCGGGGACCGGTTCAGGTTCGATGACGATTGCCTTGGCGTATGCGGTTGGGTCAACTGGAAAAGTCATCTCGTATGAACGTCGGCCAGAAATGCAACACCTGGCGCGAAAGAATCTCACCCGCCTCGGATTGGACAACCGTGTGGATTTCAAGATCGGGGATATCGCAGACAGGTTCGAAGAAACTAACGCAGATGCATTTTTCCTGGACGTGCCGAATCCCTATGACTATATGGAACAAGTACGCGCTGCGCTCAAGCCAGGGGGCTTTTTCTGTGGTTTGCTCCCCACTGTAAACCAGGTCTCTCTGCTTCTTTATTCCCTGCGCCGTCAGCACTTTGCCTTCATCGAGGTTTGTGAGATCCTCCTGCGGTATTACAAACCTGAGCCGGGACGACTGCGCCCGACTGACCGCATGGTCGCTCATACGGGGTATCTCATTTTTGCCCGGCGCATCGAACTGGCTGATGATCCGCGTGCGAAAGATCTGCTGGCTGAGGCGGGTATCGGCGTGGATGATGCTGAAGATGAAAAACCGGATATTGAAGAGACTCTTCCTGTTGAATAGTAATTGGATACCACAGTCGAACGGCTTGGTTGAGAGTAATCCTTCATCGTGAATAGAAGTCGATCATTGTTACGTATTTTTCTACTCATAAAAGTCTCACGAATCATCTTATAAATATGATCCCCCATCTAACCGAAGATTTTATAAAGGAGCGTCTCCAAAACCTGGAGCATCCTTCCTATACTGAAACGCCTTTTGACGAGTTCAAAGGACCCATGCGAAGGGCGGCGGTGTTGATCCCACTGGCGTGGGTGGATGATGAATGGCACTTGTTATTCACTCGCCGCACCGATATTGTTGATCATCACAAGGGTCAGGTTTCATTCCCCGGCGGGCGCACTGATCCGCAGGACGACTCCCCCGCAGCAACGGCCTTGCGCGAGACGAATGAGGAGATTGGTGTGCGGCCGACTGATGTGCGTCTGCTCGGGACGCTGGGTGAGTATCTCACTGCGACGAATTACCTGGTGACACCTTTTGTGGGCATCATTCCCTGGCCTTACTGTTTCACGATCCACACACTTGAGGTAGGGCGCGTATTCACGATCCCGTTGACCTGGCTGACAGACGCTGCCCATCGCCAGGAAATGGTTCGCCAGGATAGTGGACGCGGGGTTATTGCTTACCTGCCTTATGACGGGGAATTGTTGTGGGGCGTAACAGCGCGTATCACTGTCAGCTTTCTGAAAGCGCTTGGGCTGGTGTAGCAGGTTGCGGGAAGAGGGAACCGGAAAAAGAGGCTTTCGTGTAGACGGTTTCGAATCATATAATCTCTCTAAATATAAAAAACAACGGGACGCACTTTTTGCGTCCCGTTGTCCATTGGAAAAAATTACTTCTCCGGAGCGGTCTCTTCGCCCTCTCCTTCTTCTTCCTTCTTGCCTTTATCGATAACCTCGGGCTCGACCGCTTCGCCTTCCACCGGAACTACTACGGCGACTTCGATAACTTCTTCCTTGGCAGGAGCTGTGGCGACTACGATCATTTCGTCGGGATCATCCATAATTTTTACATTTTCAGGTGCAGGGACATCGCGGACATGAATGCCATTGCCGATAATCGCCAGCCCGGAAATATCAACGACGAATTTTTCGGGGAGGTCGCCAGGCAGGCACTCAACAGCCAACGAAGTCAAGCCATTGACCAGAATGGCGTTGAAGTCTTTGACTGCCAGTGAGG
>JBGPQJ010000140.1:0-8362 GCA_041488995.1 Anaerolineae bacterium | reverse complement strand
GGCACACTGTAGCACACATGAATGGCCGTTTCTTCCCCGGCCGGGAAGGTCACCGGAAAGCTCGCCCAGGGCAGGAGAGGTTTGTCCTCGCCTTTCGGGTTGGGTAACTCGCTGACCGCATAGTCCAGCGGATTGCCGTCCACGCTGACCTGAAAGCTCGTGATGCGCGGAACAGTCTCGCTGGGCCTGAGACTCCAGCCCACATTTTCCAGGGCGGAGGCCAGCGGGAACCAGACCGTCATGCTGACCGACTCGCCGGTCGGGTTCTTCATCGTAAAATCAGCTTCAACATCGGCAATGGCCTGGAACCAGACGGGGCTGAGATTGTATCTGTACCACTTGGGGTTTAATTTAACCAGCGCGTTATCGGCTTCGGTCGCCTGCCGCACATTCATTGTGACGACTTCCACCGCCATCTGGATTGGCGTTTGCTCCCCCGGCTGGATGCTGCTGCCCCCCGGAAGAATCGGCTGCGGCCCCACATCAGCCCGAACCGGCGATGGAACCTGCAGGCCGATTAAGACGAACAACAGCGCCAGGCTGCATATTCGTAAAAAAAGGGGTTGTCGCGGAGGAATAACCATAGGACCACCTCCTAACTGGGTTACGCTTGTGATCTCCTCAGGAGTGAAGAGTGGATTTGCGGGATTGTTCTACTTCTCTATGGAGCCCATCAGAAAATAGGATCCCTGGCATTGCGCAGGAATGGGCTTGCGCAGCTGGCATTCCAGCTCCGGACCTCCCGGCACTCCGCCGCCGCCCAGGCTAATCGCTTCACCCTCGCGTGCCAGGACGGTGCCATTTGGATCCAGCACTTCGATGGTACCGTTGTTGTCGTTCAGGAAATAATTCGTCTGCCAGATGATGAGCGGTTTTTCGCCTCCCCACTGGCTGTTAACCCGCAGGCAGCCGTCTTCTTCCACCAGGGTACCTATCATCAAAGCCGTCATATACATCGAGCTTTGTGCCCTGAGCTTGGGAAAGTAAATATTCATTGGAGGGATTAGGTTTTCAGGGGTTTTTACTTTCAGCGGGTCAAAGGTCACTTCCGCTTTGACATAATCCGGAAGCTGGAGGTTGGCTTTTTGCAGACTCGATTCGAGCAAGGCCTGGTCCGTCACCCATAAGGTCACCTGGTTCTCCTTTATATCCACCCCAGTGGAAAAGGGCAGGCACAACTCATGCATGTGGATATTCCATTGCCGTTCGGTTTCCAGCAGTTCGGCATAGGTAACATCAGCCGTCCGCAGTTCAAGCTGAGGGAGGGAGAGGTTTTTCAGGTAGGGTTTGATGGTCGCTTTGCCGTTGCGGGTGAAAACGACGATCACCCGGTAATCGGGTTCGTGCTGGATCCACAGGCCGGCAAACGTATCTGACTCGTGTGCGATCAATTCGGCCTGCAGCGCCGCGACAGGGTTTTCAGCCGCGTACTGCTTGTACGCTTCTTCCATGGAGATATTCTCCGCCCTGGCTATATCTTCAACCGACCGTTTGATGGTCTCGGGGATTTCCCCTGCCGGAGCAGGCTCGTTGGCCGTGCAGCCAGCCAGCAGTACGCCCAGTGCGGCGATAAGAAGAAGATGGGTCGTAAACTTATTCATCTCATCCTTCACTTTCTGACAAGTTCAAAGGTGTAATCCACATCCTGACCATATCCCGGCACATCCAGCATGTTACCGCTTCCCTGGGTGTGATCGGCATTGGTGAAATACATAATGTCCATCTTGTTCCCGTAAAAGTTAAATATTTCCCCAACCAGGTCCACATAGCCGGGCATGCTGATTTGATAGGCCGTTTGCATGCTGTCATACACCGGCAAGCGAAAGCTGCCGGTAAATTCCTGGATGCCCATCCCGCTGGAGAGGATGATGCGCACCGTGGGCAGCGCTTCCCCCGTTTCTGCATCGACGACCGTACCCACCAAATCGCCCAGCGCCTCAGCAAAGGTCAGACACAACATCCCTGAATTGCACTGAACGCCCAGGAAGAAGGGATCATTTTCGGGGATGGACCCATCCCTGATGACCACCCTTGCCGGACGGAGCTTTTCGCCGGCAGCCCACATATCGCAAACCACGATCAAGACGGGCTTCTGAAAGGTGAGTGAGCCAAGCGAAAGCCCTTCCGCCAGTGGAAAGGCTTCCATCTGATATTGGTTTTCACATCCCTTCACCCAGTAAGGCTTGCCCAGCGCTACACGGACCCTTTCGCTGGTGGATGATTCGAAAAAGGCCTGGTTGTTCTCCCGCTCGATGCTCAGCCGGACCCACTCCGGCACCAGGGGAGGTTGCGCAGGATCATATCCCACCGGGCTCTGTGAATATACATGCGGCGATCGCAGGAACTCTGCGGAATGCAGCGTGACACGGTGCGGGAAAAGTGGAAAGTATAGAAGAATTCGCCAGACGGCGTAGGCAACGATGCCAAGCACAATGAGCAGGATGATGAATCGACCCCACCTGCCCGTTTTTCCAGCATGCAGCAGGGACGATATTTGACTGCGGTAACTTGCCGCATCCCCGATTTCCTGTTGCCCCTCAACCCGTTCATCACGCGGGTCGTGCTGGTCAGGAACGTCATGGAGAATCCGGTAGTTCATAGATGCTGCCTTCTTTACTCACTCCGCGCCCAGAGACACTCAACACTGCGAGATCGGCTGGTCACCTTATCTCACAGGGTATGGATGAGATTGCCTGGGGTCGATACGGGCGGAATGACTGCTGATGACGAAGTCCGTGATTAATTAAACGGCTGCGCACAGGCAAATTCAACTTGAGGCACTTATAATGATTTTTTATTAATCACCGACTTTACTCTTTCATCTTCAGCAAATTGCCGTATACTATAACCGTGCACATGAACCAACGTCGCACCCCACTGACCGCTCAAACCTTTAAACACGTTACCGTGTTAAGAAAAGGAGGCCGCCGGTTAGATTCCCCTGACACCCCATTTCACAAGGATCTTTAATCAACAGAGGAGGAACAGCGTATGAAATCACCGAAACAAGGATGGATCGTTCTATTGTCACTGCTGGCACTGGCCAGCCTGGTGCTGGCTGCTTGTGCGCCTGCCGCCACGCCGACCACGGCTCCGGCACCCACGCAGGCTGAAGCGCCGGCTCCCACCGAAGCGCCGGCTCCCACCGTGGCGCCCACCGAAGGCCCGTCCGCGCAGACCGGCAACCTGGTCATGCTCGACTGGTCGGGTTACGAGCTGCCGGAATTCTGGAAGCAGTTCGCGGCGCAGTATCCCAACGTCAAAGTGGACTTCAGCTTCCTTTCAGAGAGCGCCGAGGCGTATGCCAAGCTGCAGAGCGGCTTCGAGGCCGACCTGGTGCATCCGTGCAGCAACTACTGGAAGATCATGGTGGATGAAGGGCTCGTCCAGCCGATCGACACGTCGAAGCTTTCCCACTGGAAGGACGTGAACCCGGCGCTTGCCAAACAGGGAGAGTTTAACGGCAAGCAGTACTGGATACCGTGGGACTGGGGCTTTGAGTCCATCCTGGTGCGCAAGGACCTGGTCACGACCGTCCCGGCTTCCTGGGCGGACCTGTGGAATCCCGAATACAAGGGACACATTGCCCTGTACGACTCGGGCGAGTCCGCGCATGTCATTGCCGCGCTGGCGCTCGGGCTCGATCCGTGGAGCACCACCCCCGATCAGGATGAACAGATCAAACAGAAACTGCTGGAGTTGATGCCGAACGTCCTGACCATCTGGAGCAGCCAGACCGATCTCGACCAGCAGCTTGCCTCCGGTGACGTGTGGGTCGCCGCCAACGCCTGGAACGCCTCGTACATCAAGCTTCTGGGTGACGGCGTAAATGTTGATTACACCGACCCGAAAGAGGGCCGCGCCGGCTACCTGTGCGGTTTCGCCATCCCGACCAAGTCGAAGAACTACGACCTGGCGGTGGCGATGATCGACGCCTATCTCGCCCCGGACGCGCAGGCTTATCTCGCCAACGAGTACGGTTACGGCATCGTGAATGACGCCGCCATCCCTCTGGTGGACCCCACAAAGGTGAAGCAGCTGGGCCTGGATGACCAGAACATCATCTCGCGCACCATCTTCTACAAATTCATCACCGCCGAGCGGCGCCAGGCCTGGACGGATGTCTGGTCCGAGGTAAAGACCTCCAAGTAAATCCATCGTATGCAACCGCAGGGCCTCCCCGGGAACAGGGAGGCCCTGAAAGGATTTCCCCGGATGAAAAATAGCCAACGCTTCCTGACGCTGATTGGTCTTCCGTCAGTTTACCTGTTCCTGCTGTTCATACTGCCGCTCGGGCTGATGGTCATCTTCAGCTTCAGGGGAGGCACCACCGGCGCGGCGCGCAACGTCTTCACGCTGGATCACTACATCACCTTTATCCACAACAGTTCGTTCCAGCGCCTGCTCTGGCGGTCGGCAGGCATCTCCTTTGTCGTTGCAATCATCTCCACTATTCTGGCATACCCGCTCGCCTACTACCTTGTCTTTCAAGCCGGGGCAAAAAAGACCATGCTGATGATGCTCATCATCATCCCCACCTGGACGAGTTATCTCCTGCGTATCTTCTCCTGGAAGCTGATCCTCGGCTCCACCGGGCTGCTGAACAGCGTCCTGCTCGCCCTGGGTGTGATCGAGCATCCCTCGCCCATCCTCATCTATTCCCGCACGGCGGTGGTCGTGACGCTGATCTACGTCTGGATCCCGTTTGCCATGCTGCCCATCTTCGCCGCCCTGGAGCGCATCGACCGTTACCTGCTCGAAGCCGCCGCCGACCTGGGATGCACGCGCATGGAAGCCTTCTGGCGGGTCACGTTCCCGCTCAGCCTGCCGGGCGTTATAGCCGGGTTCTTCTTCGCCTTCATCCCCACCCTCGGGGAGTTCGTCACCCCGCTGCTGGTGGGAGGCGCGCAGGGCTCAATGTACGGCAACCTGATCCAGGACCAGTTCATGCGCGCGCTCAACTGGCCGATGGGCTCGGTGATGAGCCTGGCCATGCTGGTGATCGTGCTCGTGCTGATGTTCCTGATGACCCGCCTGGGACCGCTCTCCGACCTGCTGGGGCTGTGACATGCCGAAACATAAACTTCCCTCCTTCGGCGCGGTGTATGTCCTTCTGATCGGCGTACTACTCTACCTGCCCATCGCGCTGCTGATCATCTTTTCCTTCAACAACGCCACCTCGCTTACCTTTCCGCTGAAAGGGTTTACCCTGCAGTGGTACCAGCAGCTTGGGCAAAGCAGCGAACTGCTGGCCTCGGTGCGCAACAGCGTGTTGATCGCATTTGGCTCGTCGCTAGTGGCGACGAGCCTGGGCACGATGGGCGCCATCGCCATCGTACGCTACAACCTTCCGGGGCGGGGACTCTTCCTGGCAGTCGCCGCCATGCCGCTGGTCATCCCATATGTCATCCTGGGTGTGGCGCTGCTGATCCTGCTCAACCAGGCCGGCATCCCGCTTTCGGCGCCGTCCGCGGGGCTGGGGCATGTCATCATCAGCATCCCGTACGCCATCCTGATCATCTCCTCGCGGCTGGTGGGATTCCCCAACAACCTGGAAGAAGCCGCGATGGACCTGGGCGCATCCTACTGGGAGGCGCTACTGCGCGTCACCATCCCCATCATCTCCCCGGCGCTACTGGCCTCCTTCCTACTGTGCTTCACCATCTCCTTCGACGAATATTCCATCGCTTCATTTCTGGTCGGCACCGACACCACCCTGCCCGTCTACATGTACTCCCAGCTGCGCTTCCCCACCCGGCTGCCCATCGTCATTGCGATGGCAGCCATCATCATGACCGTGACCATGCTGGCCATGCTCATCAGCGAATGGCTGCGGCGAAGCGGGCAGGACTCTTCAAGGAAATAACCCATGACCGAATACGCTGTCGAGCTGCGCAACGTGTCCAAGACATATTCTTCGAGCCGGCGGGGGAAAGCCGAGGAAGTGAACGCGATCCGCGACATGAACCTGACCATCCCGCCGGGGAAATTCTTCACGCTGCTGGGACCGAGCGGCTGCGGCAAGACCACCACCCTGCGGATGATCGCCGGGTTCGAGGTCCCCACCAGCGGGGAGGTCTTCATCCAGGGTAAGCCGATGACGGACATCCCGCCCAACAAACGCCCGGTGAACACCGTCTTCCAGAACTACGCCTTGTTCCCGCACATGAACGTGGAGCGCAACGTGGCGTTTGGTCCGGCGGTCAGGCGCGTCCCGAAGGAGGAGCAGGACAGGCTGGCACAGGAGGCGCTCGCGCTCGTCCGGCTGAGGGAGATGGGCGACCGGATGCCGTCCCAGCTATCGGGCGGGCAGCAGCAGCGCGTGGCGCTGGCACGGGCGTTGGTCAACAACCCGGCGGTGCTCCTGCTCGACGAGCCGCTCGGCGCGCTCGACCTGAAACTGCGCAAGGCGATGCAGATCGAGCTCAAACACATTCAGGAGCAGGTGGGCATCACCTTTGTCTACGTGACCCATGACCAGGAGGAAGCGCTGACCATGTCGGACGTCATCGCCGTAATGGACAAGGGCGTGATCCAGCAGCTGGGCGACCCGGTGACGCTCTACAAGAATCCCGCCAACCGCTTCGTGGCGGATTTTATCGGTGAGAGCAACTTCATCAACGTGACCGTCGCGGCGGCGCAGGGGAATCAGGCAGCGGTGACGCTCGAGGGTGAAACAGCCAGCGTTGGCGTCATCCCGGAGGGACAGGAGTCCGGCCGCGGGGCGGTGGTCACGGTCCGCCCGGAAAAGGTGAAACTGTCCGAGCCGGAAAAAGCGCCGCGAGAGAGCCTGTCCGCCACCGTTAATGAAGTCGTCTACATCGGCACCGACACACGCTACGTGCTGTCGCTGAAGGATGGGCAGTCCATGGTGGCGCGCATCCAGAACGGCTCCGGCGCGGACTGGCGCGAGTTCGCGCGGGGCGACAACGTCAAGGTCCACTGGGCGGACGACGACGCGCGCATCCTCAACGAGTAAGGAAAAAAACAAATGACCTGGAAAAGCCTGGACACACACGGGATGGGCGGCGCGCACCTGACGCGGCTCTCCGATGAGCAGTTCGAAAGAATCCACGCCGCCTGCCTGGAGATATTGGGGCGCATCGGCGTGCGCGTGGACCTGCCGGAGGCGCTCGACCTCCTGAAAAAAGGCGGCGCGCAGGTCGAGGGGAACCTGGTGCGCGTCCCTCATCAGATGGTGGAAAGCGCGCTCGCCAGCGCGCCCAAAAAGGTGACGCTCCACAACCGGCACGGAGAACCCTCCATGCCGCTGGAAAGCAACCGCTGTTTCTTCGGACCCGGTTCCGATTGCCTGACGATCATCGACCACCGCACCAATGAACGGCGCAAGCCCGTCCTGCAGGATGTCGTCGAGGGCAGCCGCCTGTGCGACGCCCTGCCCAATATTGATTTCGTCATGTCCATGGTGCTGCCCTCCGATATTGACCAAACATTGGCGGACACGTACCAGATGGAAGCCATGCTGTCGAACACGATCAAGCCCATCCTGTATGTGTCCTATGAGTCGCAGGGATTGGTGAACGCGGTCGAGATGGCGGAAGCGGTGGTCGGCGGGGCGGACGCCTTGCGCGAGAAGCCCCTCCTGACCTGCTACATCAACGTGGTGTCGGGGGCGGTGCACAATACGGAGAGCCTGCGCAAGCTGCTGTATCTCTCCGGCAAAGGGCTGCCCGCGCTGTACATCCCCGGCTCGAATGCGGGCGTCACCAGCCCGATGACGCTGGCGGGCGCGGTTGCGCTGGATACCGCCGGGGCGCTGCTGGGACTCGTGCTGGCGCAATTGAAGCGGGAAGGGTCGCCGTACATCATGTCCGCCATGGACCCGGCGGCGCTGGACATGCGCACGATGGTCTCGCCGTATGCCTACCCGGAGCGCGGATTCATCCGGTCGGTATCGCAACGCTACGGGCTGCCGACTCTCTCGCTGGCGGGCGGGACGGATTCAAAGGTGGTGGACCAGCAGGCCGCCGCCGAGGCCGCCCTGACCTTACTGGCGGACGTCTTCCTGGGCGGCAACCTCATCCACGATCTGGGCTATCTCGAATCGGGGCTGACCTACTCGTTGACGCAGCTGGTCATCTGCGAGCAAATGGTGGACTGGATCAAGGGCTTCTTCCGCGAGGTCGAAGTCGCGGACCTGACGCTGGCGCTGGACGAGATCGAGCGGGTGGGACCGGGCGGCATGTACCTCAACTCCAAACACACCCGGCAGCACTTCAAACAGACCTGGTACCCCGACCTGTTCGAGCGCGGGACCTACACGGATTGGGAGAAAAAGGGTGGACAGACATTGCTGGAGCGCGCCTCGACGCGCGTCGAGATGCTGCTCGCCGAGCACCAG
>JBGPQJ010000139.1:0-8406 GCA_041488995.1 Anaerolineae bacterium | reverse complement strand
TAGCTCCTTGTAATTATCCCAAAGGTATGTTTTCGCGGAGGCGACGGGGCAGTAAGCAACCCCTGCTTTGCTGTCCGCCAGATATATGTCAGCATCTGTGAAATGTCATCTGGCACGCCTGAGAAAGAGCGCAACAAAGATAAGAAGTGCGAATCCGACTGCTCCTGCCAGCACCAGGCTGTTAGTGAGAGCGTCAGGCCTGACTGAACCTAGAAACGGGTTCTGCAAAGACATGGGTGCGAAAGGATGGACATCGCTGTAAATAAGTGCGTCAATAAGAGAATGGGAAATGCCACCGATGACACCTCCGAGGATGCACGCGGACAAGATGAACTCAGCCTGAACAAAAGTAGGGAGCTTACCGGTTGTGTTTTGGAGGAATGGGACTCGCCGGGAGAGCTGAGAAAGGAGGAAAACTGATACACCTGCCAGCAATCCGGTTGTTGTGGCACCAAGGAGTGTGTGAAGTGGGCCATGGACCGGGTAGTCACCTTGGATGATATGGTACAAAGGTTCGACGTCGATGGCGACGTTGGCAACGATAAAGGCAGTCAAGGAAAATCGGGTTGGAGCTGCCGTCTTGACGATTAAACCGGGACCGAAGTGGAGAGGGGTGAAAGGCATCCTACCTCTATGAGCGGTGTACAAGCTTTATGCTATGACTAGCATGATAATAAGCAGGGAGCACGGCAGACCGAGAATGGGCCAGTCCGTTGGATCCGGTATTAACTAATCCCTTTAAATTCTCTCATCTGCAACCTCAAGTAAAAAGGTGGCAATTGAAATGGCGGCATTCACTACTAACCTTGCATGGGCTATTTGAAGTGACCGAGACCTATAACGGCCATGCCCGGTTCCATAAAGGTTTCGAACTTCTGCGACACCTGCTACTATTTGACCTAGACTACTAAGAGTTCGCTTTATAGTTTTATCTTCTGGTGCTTCATCTTTTGCAGCACTGGGATCAAGTTCGAGTTTCTTTTGCACTTTCTTCAGCAACTCCTGGATGTCTTCGTTAGATTTTTGTCCTTCTATTCCAAGGATGGTCTTTAGGGTGGTTTCTAGCAACTCTTTTGCTGAGCCAATTGCCTGCTCAGGATCATCCTGTATTCCACGGCGAATTCTTGCTGCGTGTTTGTTAAGTTCAACTGCATCTAACCGCTTAGCTGCATGTTCAACCTCGGTGAGAGGAACGATTTCTCCAGTATCATAAAGATCGGCATAAAGTACTTTATCATTTTCTCTTAGCCATTGCTCTAGTCCAACAAACTCCTCTACAATTTTTAACTTATCTCGATTATTGCCAATAATCAATGGAATTACTGCGAGTATATTGCCTTCATAGTCTTCGTCTCCCCAGTATAGACTTCTAAGAAGTCTTGGATGTTCTGAGATTTGGTCTATGCTATCAGTAAGGTATCCGAGTTCACGCCATTTTCCATCATCAAATGTAGCAACAATAACCCGTTTAATCGCCAAAACTGCCTTGTTGTAATTTGCATTAGCTTTCATCATGTCTCCATAAGACTAGTAAGCTGGCAACGTTATATGGCGAGTGGGAGATTGGCAAGACTAAACTAAAACTAGAATTAGTTGGTCAATCAGGATCTTAAATACGGGATAACATCCTGGTGCGGCCTACGCAGCCAGTTTTAGACATCATCAGATTTCTCTTTTTGTTCTCTGTGATCTGAACCATGTCCAATGTGTTTGTCCAGAGGTTCGTCGGATTCATGAATGATAGTGTTTGTTCGTGGGTCTATAATTCTTTCATGGTACCTATTTTTAGCACGGTCAATCACTCTGTGAAGCCTCATCCATACGCCGTTTTTCCGATTAAGGTCATCACCTTCGATTGCCTCGTATGTGGGTTTTCCGCCGCCCGACGGACGTGCTATAATCTTGCTCTTTTCATGGAGCGAGAGCGTCTCACTGTAAGAGAGTCTTACATGACGTCTGAGGGAACCGCAATTTGGGCAGGGGCGTCGCTTTGATGCTTCTGAATCTACTGGTTCATCTATCGGAAATCCACATTCGCCACATTCGATTGATCTACCTGATTCGGGCATATAACATCTCTTCTCCTACAAAGCTAAAAAGAATGTGGATGTTTCTAAATTGCAATTAAAAGACAGTATAAGATAAATCCATTATACGGCAACTACAAAGCAGCCCGGCATAAACCTTTCGGGAGTTACCCTGTTGAGTCTGGAACGGATGCCTCAACCGATTCGACCAGGCTGTCGAAGTACCGCCAGATTTCATTGTGTTCATAAATGCAAACTAAAGATGGGAACGGCTTTCATTCATTTGGATAGTCCCCTTGACCCTTATCGTGAATTTTTTCCTCTGGGAGTTTATCTTGACCCCGAAGAAATCCATTAGTAGGAAAAGAATTACGGGCGATGGCGGGGCTCTGTGATGAAACATATTTGACAACCGACAGAATTAACCACAGAAAAGCCAAACTGACCAAATCCCGCGCCGCAGAAAACAATCAACAAAATACACTTACCAAATTTCACAGCCTTTTGAAAGGAAAAAGCCGAATCCCCAGGGTCAGCCTGCCAAAATTGGTTGGCGCTCTTTGCATCGAATAATAACTGCAAGGCTGTGAACAAGGATAATATCTCGGCGTCTCTTTCGTCGGCCACACGGCTCTGATTAATATTGGCGAGTGCGTCTCCTCTATACGGATTGACCCTTACTCACCAACCCCAAATCAATCTTGAACGCCGATTTCAGACCTGGCACAGTCGCCAGCACGACGATCATCAGGATGGCGACAACGCCAAGGGGGATGGATACAGGCTGTAGCAATGCAAACAAACCATAGAATTCCATATCTACCGTATGCGCCATGTAAAAGCCCACCTCGCGTCCAATAGGGACGCCAAAGGCCACACCAACTATGGCCAATACGAGAAGTTCAGTCAGCACCGAAGCGACGATCTCTCGCTGGGTGACACCCAATGAGCGCAAAATGGCGAGGTCGGTTTGCTGTTCGTGCAGGTTGGCGCTGACAGTGTTGACGATGACGGCAAGGGTGAGCACAATGCCACAAATGGCAAAGGCCCACGAGTTCACCTTCCAAAACGCCAAATAATCCTGAATATCTTTCACAAAGGCGCGATAATCTAACACCGAAACTACGCCCGGCACGTTCGCAAGGGCATCACGTGCTTTGGCGGTCTTCCCAGCAGATACGCGCACCAGCGCTGTGTTAACCGGAAAAACTCCGCCCGGTGTCCATTGCGTGAACAGGCTGCGGGGAATAAAAACCGGGCTGCCAAACGCTTGCGAGACAATTCCAAGCACTTTGGCCTGCCGTTCCTTGTCCATTGCAGAAAGCTTTAGCATATCGCCCACGTGGACATTGAGCACACGCGCCAAGTTATGCCCAATCCACACACCATTTTTGCCAGAAAAGGCTGCTTCGCCCTCCAACAAACTTGGCATAATAAACGGTTTGCTCTCATCCAGTACATAAGCAAGGGTGTCCAAGTCTCGGCTTGCGCCGCGTACCGTGATCGGGCCAAAGAGCGCCACCTGAGCAGAATCCACGCCATTGACGGTGGTAACTTGCTTTTGCAGGTCATCGCCAAGCACCAAGTTGCCAACCAAGACCTGCAAATCATACTGATTGGATGCAAAATAACTGTCGAAGCTAAAATTCATCGAATCGAGCAGGCTCAACGAGGCGAATACCATCACCGTCCCAACCATAATGCCCGCAGCCGTTGCCGCCGAACGACTCGGTGTGCGTAGGATGTTGCGGAAGGTTTGACGCAGTGAGAGCGGCAAAAATTTGAGCGAGATGCGGCTTAGGGCGTTGGGGATACTTGGCATGGCAGGGCGCAGGGCAATGCCGGGCGGCGTGCCCGATTCTCGCCAGGCCGGGGCTGCGCCCGCCAGCGTTGTGGCGACCACCGTCAGACCAAACCCCAGCAAAATGAACGGGATCTGCGGCGTGTTGACGTATCCGGGTAGGTAACCACCGGCAATGGCATCCACAAACGGGGTGATCGTGCCAAATGAGATGAAATATCCCAACACGCTGCCCACACTTCCCCCAATCAAGCCGATCAGCAATCCAAAAGACAGGTAATGCAGCACCAACTCGCGGCGGGTAACGCCCAGCGCACGCAAAGTGCCAATTCGCTGGCGTTCTGATTCAATCAAGCGCCCCAACAAAATGGCAGTGATGGCTAACGATGCCATCAAAAACATCGCCGAAAACATCGCCATTGTCTGAAAGTTGCCCTGTGCATTGGCTTGAATCACGCCGCCCGAAGCGGTTTGCTCTCTTTCGAGAATCGTCAGGCCTGCATAATCCTTGAAAATCGTTTCCAATTCGCGGCGTACCTGGGCACGCAGCGCGGACGAGACGGTTTCGGATTCGCCATCCAGCCGAACGACCACGCTGTTGATATGGCCCGGCATCTTGATCAGTTCGGTCAGCGCCGCTTCGCCAATCCAGGCCACGCCAAATGCCGATGGTGCGGGGAATGGCATTTCGCGGCTGCGCCCGGCCACCAGATATTCGGGATTGAAGGCCAACCCCGCCACTTTAAAATCGTGCGGCGCTCCATTAATCCAAAGCTTGACGGAATCTCCCGGCTTGATGTGGTGATAATCGGCGAAACGTTTGAGCAATAGGATTTCATCTGCTGCTTGGATGCCGCGCCCGGTGGGGATGTCGCTGCGATTGACGGTTGCCGCACCCTTATCAGGAACAGAGATTAACCGCAGGTTGGTCAGGGAACTTTGAGCGGGGTCAAGCTGAATCCCGCTTTCGACCACGATCCGTCCATCCGCCGCGGACACGCCCTTAATCTCACGAACCTGCTTCACAATCTCTGCCGGGGCCTGATCCACGCTGACGACAAAATCCATGTAAGCCAGTTGGTCATACGTGGCATAGATCGAGGTCAGCAAGCTCTTGCCTGCCGGATAAAATGCGCCATAAAAGGCCACGCCCATGGTGACCACGATCCAGGCGGCAAAAAAACGCTTCCAGTGCGCCTTCCAATCTCCAATAATTTTGCGGTTGAGTGTTTTGAGCATCGTCGTCACCAAGACAATTCGCGTGGGTTGAGCGGCGATGGGTTCATGTCAACCCGTTGCACGGTGCCGTTACCAATGCGGATCACCCTATCTGCCATCTGAGCAATGGCTGCATTGTGCGTAACCACCACAAAAGTCTGTCCGGTTTCGCGGTTGAGCGAGCGCATCACATCCAGCACTTCGATACCGGTTTCGATATCCAAACTGCCGGTGGGTTCATCGGCCAAAACCAGCGCTGGTTTTTTCGCCAGTGCGCGGGCTATGGCCACGCGCTGCTGTTGCCCACCCGAAAGTTGACCGGGATAATGATCCATTCGGTCGCCCAATTTCACCTGCCCCAAAAGAACAGCGGGATCATACGAATCAGCCGACATTTCAGCCGTCAGGGCCACGTTTTCGCGGGTGGTAAGGGTTGGCAGCAGGTTGAAAAACTGAAAGATGAATCCCACCTTGCGCCGTCGGTACAGGGTCAGGGCGTTCTCGTCCATTTGGTTGACCCATTCATCGTCAACGCAGATGCTCCCCTCATCGGCGCATTCCAACCCGCCCAGAAGGTTGAGCAGCGTGGTTTTCCCAGAACCGCTCGGACCAAGAATGACCACAAACTCCCCTCGCTCGATTTCCATAGAGAGGTGTTCTACAGCGCGCACGACAGTGTTTCCTACGCGGTATCGTTTGCTCACATCTTTGATGCTAATTTGACTCATAAACCCTTCCTTTCAAAATTGGGACACTGTTTGCAGCAAGACACCACATCAACTTTCATCCGGCCTGGTCTGAATTTGTGACCATACTCTTCCTTCCCGCCCCGTGAAACTAATTCTTCTCTACGATTAGCGCCGAACGGCCAGCATCAGCGGTTTGCGGAGCGTAGCGAAGCAAATCCGCTGCATGCCGTGTTGGGCCGCCCCGTTGTTTTGAAAGCACATATAGAAAACGATGACCGCTTGAGAAGCATGTGATCTTACGCTTCGCCCTGATCTCCCTGCATCTTTTGGTCATCTTCCCATTCTAGGAAATTGTCCAAATCTGCTTTGATGGAGGCAACTACAAAGGAAATAACTGCCACATCATCAAGGTACCCCACAACTGGAATGAAATCTGGAATCAAGTCGATAGGTGAGACAAAATAAATTAACGCCGCAATCGCCAACACGATAGTCTGCCACGGAACGTCTGTATATTGCCGATTGAAGTAAGCACGTGTCAGTCGGATTAACGCTGTTAGATACCTCCAAACTTCACCCAAGGGTCCCTTATTCTTTCCCTTCGCCTTCTTAATTGCCTCATCAACCAGCCTTTTAGCTTTCTCTGGGTCTCGGGCATATTCTTCAGCTTTGCTTTTGGCTTGCTGAAACTCTGGCGACTTCACCGCTTCCTCGGGTTTCGGTGTGGGAGGTTTAGATTGCGCCGTTCCCTTTCCAGGTGTCGCCTTCTTCGTCCCATCTTTTGGCTTCTTGACTGCTGATTTCTTCGACTTTGAAGTGCTTGTTCCTTTTTTCGTCGCCATTTCTTTCTCCTCTGCTAAAAGTAATCAGTGGCTGAACCTATTTAGATTCTGACGAGCGGCCCAACTCATGATTCTACGAGCTCGGTGCGTTTAATCCCGAGACGAATACGTTCTAATGGGATTATACGGCAACCAATCACCTTTCCCAATACCTTTTTCCTTTGGTCAATAACCCAGTAAAAATCATTGCTACCCAACTTGGTTTCTGGAATACTATATATGGCGACCACATTGAGCAATTATGTGGTTGGGTAGAACTTCAAGCCGGGCTAAAACTCATCACTCCTGACATTGAAGTGATGAGTTTTAGTACCAGGAGGGGAGTGCCACGCTTTACGAGATCCGGCGTGCATACAGTGCCTAAGAAGAAAAACGAAGGTCCTGCACTTGTCGTTAGCGTAAATCTTTATTGTTAAGCATAAAACTTTATTGTTATTTCCCATCTAATCCCGGTTTTGCATCTTGACAGGCATAGTAAATGTTGTAAAATCAATTAGATAATCATCTAATTAAATAGACGGGAGTAACAATATGGAAGAGAACGATATGCTTGACTTTGTCAAAGCCCTCAGCGATGCCGACCGGCTGCGCATCGTCGGGATTCTGACCCAGCATCTGGCGAGCACCACAGAGATTGCCAGAGAGTTGGGACTGTCTTTCAAGGACACGGCCAACCATCTCGCCTTCATGAAGTTTGCCGGTATCCTCCGTGAGAAAGACGATGTTTACGAGCTGGACCCGGATGGGTTGGAGACGCTCGCCCGCCGCCAGTTTGCCGGCAAGCCGCGCGAAGCTTACACACCTGCGCCTGACCTTCAGGCAGAAGCCCGCAAAGTTCTGGCGACTTACCTCAACTCGGATGGCTCCGTCAAACAGATTCCCCAGCAATCTGCAAAACTGCGCGTGATCCTTGACTACATCATCACCGCCTTCACACCCGGAGCAACTTACACTGAAAAACAAGTCAATATGATCATCCTGCGTTTTAACGCCGATGTGTCGGGCCTGCGACGCGATCTGGTGGACGCTGGTATGCTCAAACGCGAGCGCGACGGTTCAAAGTACTGGCGGGATGTGCCCCATGACTGATACCAATGCTGAACTCGTCGCGGTATTCAAAGCTCTGGCAGATGCCAACCGGCTGAAGATTATCGGGCTCCTCGCGCGGCAACCCTATAGTGTGGAGCAGCTGGCCGCTCTGCTCAATCTCAAACCTCCGACAGTCTCGCATCATCTGGCGAAGCTGTCGGAGGTGGGCCTGGTCGGCGCGAAAGCGGAGGGCTACTACAGTATGTATTACCTTGAGGAATCGGCGCTCAAGAAGACGCGCCTGCTCTTCTCGAAACAGGACCTGTCTGCGGCTGTTGCCGATATGGATATGGACGCCTACGATCGCAAGGTCGTCAAGGATTATTCGCTGGCGAATGGCCGGCTCAAGACCCTCCCTGCGCAGCGCAAGAAACTGGATGCGATCCTGCGCTACGTGGTCAAGTCATTCGACCCCGGGCGTCGTTATGGCGAAAAGGAAGTAAACGATATTCTAGGACGCTTCAATAACGATACAGCGACCCTGCGGCGGGAATTAGTTGGGAGCGGGTTAATGAGACGAGAAGGCGGAGGGGGAGATTACTGGCGGGTCGAAACGTGATCAACCGGGGCGGACGGTGATGATCCAGTAATTCCGTGCCGATTGCATCGCGCCGCTTAACCGTGACCAGTCGAGCAATCCGCCATTGTCGGTCGAGATCCCATACCCAGGCATGTCCGGGCGGTCGGGAGCAGGTTTGTTCATATTTTCTCCAAATAAAATCCTCCTGCATTCACAGGAG
>JBGPQJ010000138.1:0-8476 GCA_041488995.1 Anaerolineae bacterium | reverse complement strand
TGCCCTCCCCTTTTGAACTTAAGGCTTGGCTGAGCAGATGCAGACCCTATGGCCGAAAATGCCACTGCCAGCACCAACACGAGCGAAAGCACGCGAAAAATTTTTCGATACATGATCTTGTCTCCTCTCAAGAAATATGGTGTGCAACATTTTTGGACAAAATTTCTTTATTATTTTGTGAGAATGCCTCCTTTAAACAAGAAACCACCGAATAAAAAACTTCGGCGGTCTGGCGATCTTCCAATCTCTACGAAGCAGGCTGGAAGACCCATGACTTTGCGTCCCCACCTCACGATGGGTTTGCCTTTTCGGGATAACACCTGAACCTGGTATTGTGCTGTGAGGCACCGCCCTCCCCAGAGCGTGCCCATTACACTGTACATCATACGGAAAACGGGCAAAATTGCAAGTGGTAAATCAGAGTTTTAAGGTAAGAATTCTTGAGCCGCTGCACCCAGAGGGCTTAAAGGTATAATCCGCACATGTCAAGACGTGTGACTTTTGTGACCATCCTGGTGGTCAGCCTGCTGGCCGGGCTGGGGATCTACCTCTACCGCGTCTTTCGACCGGCTGCGGCGCGCAGTCTCGAGGTGCGCAACTGGATCACGCGCGGGTCCTCCGAGGCGGGGACCACGATCCGCGCCGGGGAGCGCTGCGGTGACGTGCCTTTTGTCTACCCGACGGACGGCCTGATCGGCTTCATCTGGGGTGATTCCTTCAGCCCCGGCCACAGGCACCAGGGGTTGGATATCTTTGGCGGCGGAGAGGTGGGCGTGACCCCAGTGGTCGCCGCGTACGACGGTTATCTCTCCCGCCTGCCGGATTGGAAATCGTCTGTCATCATGCGCGTCCCCGAAGACCCGCTTCAGCCCGGACGGCAAATCTGGCTGTATTACACGCACATGGCAAACCGCGACGGACGCTCCTACATTTCCGCTGACTTTCCGCCCGGCACCACAGAAGTTTTCGTCCCGGCGGGGATGCTGCTGGGCTACCAGGGCAACTACTCCGGGGACCCGAACAACCCGGTCGGCGTGCATCTGCATTTTTCCATTGTCCGTGATGACGGCAGCGGGAAATTCCTCAACGAACTCAAGATCGCCAATACACTCGACCCGTCGCCTTATTTCAACATGCCATTGAATGCGAACGAGAATCGCGATAAGATACCAGTGTGCGAACAATAAGCGGAAAAAGCAAGGAGAACCATGAACTCGTATGATGGAAAAGTTGTTCTGGTGACAGGCGCCGGCCGCGGGGCGGGAAAAGCCATTGCCGAGGCATTCGCCGCGCGCGGCGCGAAGGTCGCCCTCAATGACATCTCCCCGGTTAACGTGGACGAAGTCGTCGCGCAGATCTCCGCTGGAAGCGGGCAAGCCAAAGCCTATGTCGAAGATGTGGCCAAGAAGGTCTCGGTGCAGGCGATGATCAACAACGTGACGGATGAGTGGGGGCGGGTGGACATCCTGGTCAACTGCGCCAATGTGGAGCCGCACACCCCGCTGCTCGATCTCGATGAGTGGGACTGGCACCGCACCCTGGATGTGAACCTGACCGGCGCCTTTCTGCTGATCCAGTCCGTGGGGCGGGTGATGCGCGAGCAGGAGGGCGGTGTGATCGTCAACGTCATTGCTGTGGCGGGACGCGCCGAGATGCCCGACCGTGCCGCTTATGTCGCCAGCAAATTTGGGCTGGCCGGGCTGACGCGCCAGGCGGCGCTTGAACTGGCGCCTCACGACATCCGAGTCAATGCCGTCTGCACCGGGATGCCGGAGCTGGCGACGAGCGAAGAATCGCACGATGATGTGGCCGCTGCGGTGCTGGCGCTGTGCGCGAACGATTCGACCGGGCAGATCATCAATATCGCCTGACAGGAAATGACTCCCTATTCCCCCAGGAGCAGACATGGAAAACAAGGAATTACTCTCCTATCGTACCCTCCTGATCCAGCGCATCCAGTCTGCCGCGCATGAGTTCAGCGACGTGAGCTTGGCGGTCAAAGACCCCTTTATGCCGGTTGAGGAAGGCGGATGGAACACCCACCAGCTGGCGGCGCATACCCGTGATGTGCAGATCCACATCTATGGGATGCGTGCCCGCCGCTCGGTGGAGGAAGACCGGCCTGTTTTCCCCAACTTTGACAACGATGCCTGGAATGCCGAACATTACCACCCCGATGAACCGCTTGCCAAAATCGTGGACGAGTTCCTGGCGGATGTCCGCCAGATGGCTCCCTGGCTGGAGGAACTGCCGACCTCAGCCTGGAGCCGCCTCAGCCGTCACGAGATCAACGGTGATTTCACCATGCAGGTCTGGGTGGAACGGATGCTGGCGCATATCGAAGAGCATCTTGCAACGCTGAAGAAGATCTCTTAACCAAACTGGGGCGGACTTGAAAGTCCGCCCCAGAGTTTCTCTCAAGGGAAATCTAAAACAATGCCCCGCCGATTTTCTGAATGAACGCCATCACGGCCGGGTTAAACCACAGGGCAATCATGCCGACGACCACCCCCACCAGTGCCCCAACCACGACATCAGACAGATAGTGCACCCCCATTGCTGCGCGCGCCAGCGTGACTAGCGGCGCCCACACCCACAGGATGACTGCCAGCCAGGCTGGTCCCAGCCCCGCGGCGATGACGGCGATCAAAAAAGCGCGGGCGGCGTGCCCCGAGGGGAACGAATGCGGATCAGTGATGCGGTAGATCGCGCCCCACTCGCCTTCCGGCCGGCGGCGGCGGATGGTGGACTTGACCGCTATCACAACCACTGCCAGGCTGGCGATCCAGAAGAACTGCGCCAGCGCCCACTGTTTCCAGAAGGGGTTGGATGTGAAAAAGTAGAGGAGGATGAGTCCCAGGCCCCAGAACCACGAATCGCCCGAATGAGCCAGGACCATGCTCACGGTGCGCAGGAATCCGGGTTTCTCCGCCACGCGCAGGGATTCCGACCAGCGCGCGTCCAGCTCCAGCAATGATTTAAATCCCACGAATTCCCATCCCCCTATTTTGCAGGATGCAGCTTTTCCATGTCGGCGCGCATCATCTCCAACTGGTGCGGCTTGTCCACATCCATGCCTGCTTCGGCATATTGCCAGCGGACCGCGCGCCCTTTGATGTTGAGTCGATTTGAAAGCCGTTTGACGGCGCCGTCCAGGTCGATCATCCGGGTCAGCAGCAGGAACAGGGTGACGTAGCCAAAGACCGCCGCCTGTTTGAGTGGATTCTTGCGGTTGGCGATCAACCTTTCCCAGGTGTCGAGGTGTTCGCTGGCGAGTTTGACATGCACCACGTGGATATCTGCGCCACAAAACGATTCGCCTTTGAGTTTGGTGAAGGTGCGTTTGGAGCCGGGGTAACGCCGGTCCATGACGGCCTGCGGGATGACCCCGTAGTACAATTCATCTTTCGTTTCCAGGGCGGTCTCCACGCACCAGTCCACCATCTCGCTGGTCAGGGCGGGGATATCCGAAGAGACTACCAGCACGTACTCCGCCTGCGGGTTCATCGCCTGCACCTTGTGGATGCCCTCGATCAGGTTGGTGAGCATGTGCCCCTGGTTCTCTATGAAGATCATGGGTTTGCTGCAGGCCACCCCGCTCTGTTCAGTCAGCCCGATCAGCACCACGTGGTCAACATCTTTTGCGCCGCCCAGGGCATCCAGCACCCACTGGATCATGGGTTTCCCGGCGATATCCAGCAGCGCCTTGGGACGGCCCTGGGTGTAGAGGTATAACGGATCTTCGGGAAGCGGGATTCCACCGGCAGTGATGACTGCGTCCATGGCAACTCCTGACTGCCTCTCTTTAGAGAGAGGACGGGAACGAGATTAATTCAATTCCTGCAATTGCGGCTCAAAGCCAAGCCGGTCCAGCAGCTCATTATATTCAGCATGGGTCAGCACGCGGCCCTTACCCGAGACGGCGATCAGCGCCGCTTCCATCATATTCGTGCCGAACGAGCGTCCCTCCATCACCGGTGTGGTGGTTATGAGATATTTCACGCCGCATTGTTTGAAGAGTGCCACGTCCTCCGGTGTGGTCGTGTTGGTCACGACCACCTTGCCAGCCATGTCATCCGGCATATAGCGTTTGATGTAGTGGCAGTCCCCGGCAACCACCGTCGCCCAGCGGAAATACTCGGGATATTTCGGCTTGCGCTCCTCCTGCTTTTCACCGGTCGGGTAAACCCACGCGAACGGCAGACGCCCGGCAATGGGCATGAGCCATCTGGCCAGCGTCTTGAGCTGTTTTTCGGTGTGCAGGGCAATCGGGATGCTGAGCGAAAACATCAGGTCGCCGAAGGTGGTCTCGTAACCGGCGTTGACGAATGAATGCGCCAGCCCCCAGCGGTCTGCGCCGGTCATGACAAAGACCTTCCTGCCATGTTGTTTGACGTAATCACCGAGCTTTGCTTCGACGAACGATGCGGCCTTGTTTTCGAGCGTATTCTTCAGGCCGGTGCCGTCCACGACCGGAGTTTTCTGGATGAAGCGTACCATTTTTTCGACAGAATACAACCGGTACCAATGATCGTCCACCATCAAGCCCAGGTCGGCGCCGCCGACGCCGAAGGCGTCCACCTTGCCGTCCAGATCCTTGTATTTCAACGCGGCGGCTTCCATATCGCCGTCGGTGCCGATGCGTTCGATGACCACTTCCTCCCCGAGCAACTTTACGGTGACGGACTTGTCGCGTTTTGACGAGCCAATGCTGATGCTGACTGCACGTTTCATGGGCTTCCCTTTCGAAAGGTCTGGGCTGGTGTCAGTATACACCAGTGTAAATGTCTTGAAAATGACCCTATTGATAAAACAAGCAGCCAGCCCAAAGGTTACTCTGGGGTAGAATGGGTTCAGGAGAAAACCGTGCGCCGACTCATCCCTTATTTTCTCGGCTTTTACATCCTTTTCCTGACCTATGCCGTCGGGACGCTCGCCCTGGGAGGCACGCCCGCCCTGCTGCTGACGCCGGTCTCCACGCTGGCGGGTTTTACCTTCGCCCTGCTGCACGCCGCGGATCGCATGGGTTGGAGGCGCGCGCTGGGATTGCTGGGACTGGTCTTTGCCGTCAGCCTGACTTTTGAAACAGTGGGCGTGGCGACCGGTTGGATCTACGGCCCTTACCATTACACTCCGAAGCTTGGTCCGCTGTTTCTGGGACTGGTGCCCTACCTGATCGCAGTGGCGTGGTTCATGATGATGTATCCCTCCTTCGTCATCGCGGACTGGCTCATCCCCCAAAAGTGGACACGGCGGCAGCGCCTGTTCGGCGTGGCGGCGGTCGGAGGGCTGGTCATGACCGCCTGGGACGTGGTCATGGACCCCATCATGGCGCACGGCGGTCATTGGGTGTGGGACGTGGACGGCGCCTTCTTCGGCGTGCCCCTGCAGAACTACTGGGGCTGGTGGCTGACGGTCTTCGTCACCTTTGCCCTGTTCCTGCTCTTCACGCGCGGCACGCAAGCAGCGGCGCTGGCAAGCGACCCGGCATTTGACCGGCTGGTGGTCATTAGCTATACCATGACCGGCCTCGGGGATGTCATCGCCGCGCTCTCGATCGGGCTGGCTGGTCCCGCGCTGGCGGGCTTGTTCGCCATGCTGCCGTGGATGATTACTGGCTGGCTGAAGATGAGCGAATAAATTACTTTACAGTCTCCTAAAAGTGAAGGAATTATCCCGATGAAACGCGCATTTCTACTTATCATCCTGGCCTGCCTGACTCTGTCCGCCTGCCTGCCGTCTCAGGGTGCAAGCCCGACCATCACCCCCGTCCCTTACACGTTGAACGACGCGGACCAGATCAGGCAGTACCTCAACCAATGGGCGCCCACCGCCCGGGGCATGGGTTACAACTACGAGGTCATGGGCGTGACGCCTGAAAAGGACCCCGGCGGGAATATCACGGCCTGGGTGATCGAGGCCAGGGATCCGGGCACGACGTATAAAGAGGGAATGTGCGTGGTGCCCGTCATCGGCCTGTCCCTCATCATCACGAACTACCTGGATACCGGGCGCGCCGACCAGGTCAAAACGGTGGCGCCCGCCACGCTGGATGTGATCAAGGTGGTTTGTTCCGATGCGCAGGGCGTGCAGCAACAGATCCTCAGCGTCAAATGGGCGGATGTGGTCGCCCTCGGCAAGGGGGCGATCACCACCAGCAAGATCCTGCTGCGCCTGACCACCGAGCCTTAGACGAGGCATCTGTTCCGCGTCTCGCTCCCCGGCTTTGCGCTGACCCCCGCTCGCGCCCGCTAGCCACTACAAAAGCACCGGTTCCGCACGGGGAAGTGAGATTTATTTATAAGCTTCTTTTCAAGATGGATAGCATTTGTATGATACAACTTATGGCGGAAAATTACCTCCTAAACACAATTCAAGTACATAAATCCAGTTGGTCTTATACTCTTGATATGCTAATTGGGAGTGATCGGGAGATAATAACGCAGGGGGTTTGGCATCAGTATTTATCATGAAATCACTATTGGGTATTGTCAATACTTGTTTCGTAAGCAAATCGTACAAAAGTATGTTATCCGGTGGTTCCGTATTAGTTCTCACTACCAAGAATTTTGAACTATCACCTGACCACCATAATAAACCTGAAATATAAAGTTCATCAGAGATTTGAAAATCGGAATTATCCCTGTTATTAAATACCAAAAGGGTTTTATCAAATTGATACAAAATCCACTTTCCATCGGGAGATATATCACGGAAGTAAGCTCCCTCTTTATCTTCTTTGAAAGGCTTGATCTCTTTCTTATTGACATCCACGATCCATGTTGGATAGGTGCCGAGATCGGGCCGACCGAGTTGAATAACAACCTTCTGCCCATCAGGAAACCACACAAAATCATACACCGCGCCCTTTACATTGCCGATCCTTAGCGGTTCCAGATCCATTCCAACAAGATAAACAACATTGACATAATTCGGCCAATCACCTTCGCCTCCCATAGGATCAGGGGTGGGCGTGGGAGATAAGTAGGCTTTCTTTATGTATAGGGCTTTATCGCCCGTTGGAGAAATTGAATACTCAAAATACGAAATTTGATCCTCCGCAACAAGGTTATCCATATATGATTTTAGAACATCAGGAGTAGGAGAAATAACATCTTGAGGAGAATATGATTGATCTTCAATGTTGTAGGCCTGAAATCGAGTGATTCCATTGTCAGGAGTTTCAGCAAAGATTAATGCTTCTCCATCTGCAGACCAACCTATGAGATATGAGTGTTTATTGTCAGTAACAAGAGTTTTTTGAACTACACATTGTCTCAATGTTGCCGTAGGAGTCATTGAAGACAAAGTGGCGGTCGTTAATAATTCAGGAGTCGTAGTATTCGCATCTGTCGGGAAATTAGTGTCTGTTGGATTTATATGCTTGTCCGCTTGACAACCCGTTACAGCCACGAAAATGAGCAGGAACATGGTGAAAATTTTGAGATTTAATTTCATGGTTCCTCTGGTTGATTTGTGGCTTTTCAATCCCGCCCGCAACCTTATTCGACAATCTCCACCCAGGTGCCGAAGGGTTTGTAGGCGTACTGCTCTTCAGGTGGCACGGTCGGGATCGTCCAGCGGTACAGCCACTTGGCAGCCTGCGCGCTCAGGTTGATGCAGCCGTGGCTGTGCGGCGTGCCGAAGTCGTTGTGCCAGAAGGTGCCGTGGAAGGAGACGCCGCCCCTGGTGATGTACGTGACCCACGGCACGCCCGGCAGGTCGTAGCCCCCTGCCGCCAGGTTGCCGGCCGCCATGTGGCGCGAGTGGCGCTTATGGAAGGTGATGTAACGTCCCAGCGGTGTGGTGTAGCGTCCATACAGGCGCCTGCCGCTCGACACGCGCGTGGTGTAGACCAGCGCCTGGTCTTCGTAGGCAAGCAGTTCCTGCCGGTCCAGATGCACCTCGATGCGCTTCAGGTTGGGATCCACCCCGGGGGAAAGCGGCGTGAACTCTTCACGCGGGACGATGCGCAGGTATTCCGCCGGGACGAAGTATTCCACCTGGTGCAGGTCGTCATAGATGCGATACCAGGCGTTGCTGTCGTCCCCCTTCACCTTGCGCACGACCCAGTAGGTGGTCTCGTAGTACATGCGGTAGACGGTCATGGAGGCCGGGCTGGGGCGGGCATGGGATTCGACGAACGGGACGGTCACCTCCGCCAGCGCGCCATTCAGCAGCGGGCCGGGGGCGGGTTCGTTCAATATCGTACGCACCGGCTGGATGAAGGCGGAGGGGGCATAACCCTCGTTCCCGATCTGGTACCACAACCGGTTGCGGTCGCTCTCCTCCCCGCCGGTGACGTTGCCCGTGATGGGCAGGAGATCGTCACGTTTGTACGTGTTGACCAGCCTGCCGGAGGTCGAGGGAATGTCGAACACCTTGACGGTGCCTTTGGTGATGCGCCCCTGCGGGTCGGACGGCAGGCCGCCGGCGCGCGCGAAATCAAGCGGCAGACCCGAGAGGAACAGGCCTG
>JBGPQJ010000137.1:0-8504 GCA_041488995.1 Anaerolineae bacterium | reverse complement strand
TCATGCCAGGACCGTAGCCATTGCCGCCACGTCCATTCATCATGCCAGGTCCGTAGCCATTGTTGTCATAGTTGCCCATCATCCAGCCAGCGCCAAAGCCATTTGCACTTGCAAACATAATGCCAGCCAGAAAAATACCACCCGCCAGGACGAGAACGGCGACAACAATCAGGGTATTGCGAAGTACGTTATTCATTTTTTATCTCCTTTAGTTTTTTGATCACGCTTTCAGTATATGCCCTTGTGTTAAAGTGCCTGTAAAGCGACTATAAAGATACTGTAAAGGTTATTGGCAACATGAATGCCGGTATGAGCGTTTGCGATTGCATTAACTTCGTGTTGAAACAGCTTTATTTTTACATGCTGAGAACATATTCAATAGCGCAGAAGTGCGCGTTATCCAATAGGCATTTCTGCCTATAATAAATTTTTAAATCCGGAATAATAAAAAAGTACCCCGAACTGGCACAATGCTGGTTCGGGGTACTTTTGGTGATGAGAGGACGATCCTCTTTACTAAACCTGTGCAAGTTGGTACTGCTTTACGGCTTCGGCATCGAAATCCTGCATATGCCCACCGTTCACGTAAGCACGGATGCGGCAGTAGGCTTCATCCGCGCTGATAAATTCATCTGGCTCATGCACAGCACGATGTCGCCGCGCGCACCAGACTCTCCCCCGCCTCGTCCAGTTTACAGAACTTGCGCACATCCGCCACCCGCATATCGGCATTACAGGCGATCGGACTGTGTGTATCCACTGAATTGAACCGCTTACGTTGAATCTGCCTTGCTGCCTCCACCCGTGAACGGATTGCCTCCGATGTCTCACCCAGCCGGTCGTTGGACAACTTATCATAATTCACTCGTGGAACTTCGATACCCCATAACCCAGGGTACTTTGTGAATATCGAAGCGATCAAGCAATGGACCTGAGATGCGCTTCTGATATTTCGTCACCGCTGAGGGCGCGCAGGTACAGGGTTTGAGCGAGTCGCTGTGCCAGCCACATGGGCAGGGATACACTCAATCATGCACATTTCTCGTGTGAGATAAAGGACAGAATAATTATTCTCAAAGCCTATCTCAGTCGGTTGTAGAATTTGAGTTGCCAATATCAATGACTCCCAGGCTGGAACTACCCTCATATGGCTGCCATCCGTACGAACCATAACAACAACGCTCGCTGTCCGGGAGCGTTGTTGTTTCTATGCAATGGATGCCACTGATTGCTCATTACGGGCAATACGGGCTGAGTTTATTCGCCTCATGGACGGCGTTGTACCAGTTGTACTCATCATTATCGCTGAAGTAGTAATAGGTGGCGCCGTTGGGCATCGTGGCTACGGTGATGCCGCCATAACCGGACATGAACGGCACTCAGAATGAGCAAGTGTACTGCGGGAACTCCACGGGCGTCATTTGCTTGGCCCAAAAGGCATTAATGTGTCAGGTTTGGAAAAGTGGTTAAGATAAGGCGCGTACATTCTAGCCCGCAAATATACCAGCCCTTGACGGTTAGATTAAGTGGTACTTTTGCTTTTTTTCTCCTTGGTTTTGGCCTGGTATTGTGTCAACCATCGATTGATGGGTAAAGCCGGTGGATTTTAATGTGAGCATCAGAGGTAGTGAAATGCCAATTAACGATTGCTTGTTTTTGATTACGTTGATTTGCCCGGGCGAAGAGGTAGGCTTCGGCGCGAGGCAGGGTTTCGCCGCAGGCAGTCTTGATAAGAGTCAAAGCCATAAGCAGGAGTAAAAAAAAACGTCTCATTTCATCTCCAAAACAGGCTGAAGTTTTTGTCGCTCGCGGTAAAGGACAACAAACATAACGATAATGCCGATGATGTTCATGGCAAGCCCGACAAGCATGAAAGGGCGCTGGTAACGGGTGAGGAAACTGGCGGCGGCGCTAAGACCGAGGATGGGGAGCACATCGGTGACGTGGTGGATGCAACAAGCGACCATCGCTGTGGCGGAGGTGCCGCCGCTGGCGCCCATGACCGCACCGCTGCGCCCCGTAGTCGTGATCGGGACGAACAACCGGAAGCGCAGAATGGTGTAAAGCGCCGCCTGGATGCCAAAACCAATGATGATGGGCAAGACGTACCAACGGTCACGGGAAAACTGGCTGGCGGCGTAATCCCATCCCTGTGCCCAGGTTAGAATGCCGAGGTAAAAGGCGGCTATAAAGGCAGAGCCAAGCAGGAATGCGCCGAGAGGGAGGAGGATGCGTTTGATGGGGGACATGTTTTTTCCATTTTAGCGATGGTAACTTTTTCCAAGTCAGATGTCATGCGTCATGTGGCGTGAATAAAAACAGGCATAAATGCCTATAATATTTTGCTTGTTCTTTAAGGATTCTTTACACGCCTGTGTTAAGATTGAGCCGTTTCAAGGAGAATCCTATGTGTGGAAGAAATTTTGGCAATTTACGTATCCCTGCGCTGGCTGGAATGCTGGCGGCGGAGACGTTGACTCCGCCCCAAACGGCGTGGCAGACTGTTCCGCAGGCGGTTTGTCCGCAGTGCAAAACGGCAGTCTCCCCAACATTTGATTGGTGTCCGCAGTGCGGGCAGGCGCTTCGGGCGCAACCAGAAGCACAGATTTATACACTGACATGCGCCTATTGCGGGCGGATGATGACCGCCGGGGCGCCATATTGCCCTTCCTGCGGCGCTCCAGCTGGAAAGGAATAATTAGATAGCCATCAGTGATAACGCCCGGCAAAAGCCGGGCGTTTTTATAGACCATTTTGGCCTATATCAAATTGGGCGATTCGGCGGTGACTGGAATCGGGATTCACAAATAAGATAAATCGTGAGGCGCCCATGAGCAAATCCCCAAATCTCAAGCACAAGAAAAGATAGTATGACCTGCCCGGCATCGCCTACATCATCGCTTTTATTATTGGCGTTCTGCTCTTTTTGTTCTTTGGAGAGTCGCTGTTTGGCATAAAGCCCGAACCGGTCTGGGTTGCCGGGCTGATGGGATTGTCGGTTTCGGCGATTGTGTTTTGGGTGTGGAGTGCAATTCATAAAAAGAATAAGGATAATGAATGACACACATGACTGAAACGACCGCCCCGGAAATCAAAACCGACTGCGGCGGGGTAATAAAAGATCCATCCAAATACCCCAGCGCCAATATAGCGGCGAGCGGGTCTATTTCTGCACCAAAGCCTGCCTGCGCGCCTTCGAGCAAACCCCCGATGGCTTTATGGCTGGTGGAATTGAACTTCCCATGGACGAGGATTAACCTCTAACGCCCTGCTACGGCAGGGTGTTTTCTTTTCAGGAATCAGAAAGTACATGAAGTGCTTTATACAATAGTTGAAATGTGCAAAGGAATAAAATCTTCCATGTTATTTTTACCAGCAATGATTCTTTTGAACATGCCCCCCATTGCCAGGTCTTGTACACTTTCGACTTTTAAACCAGCGTTCCGGATGTTATCCAGGGTGCGACGATTAATATTTGCGCCCGCCAAACGAGCAACCAGAGGGTTGATTACATCCATCAATCTGCCAATCTCATCAGACGGTGAACGCATGTGTTCCAGCAGAAGGATTTGCCCACCCGGTTTCACCACCCGCCCCAATTCCTTCAATCCCAGAACAGGGTTGGGAACCGAGCAAAAAACAAAGGTTGCTACTATCGCATCAAAATAAGAATCAGGAAATTCCAATGCCTGAACATCCCCAATTTTCAAAGCAATATGCAATCTCAAGTCAGCGGCACGTTTGCGGGCGCGCTCGAGCATACCGGGGGTCAGGTCAATAGCGGTCATCTTAACGCCAAGGGGATAAAATGGCATGTTTTTGCCGGTGCCCACACCCACTTCCAAAATTTCAGTACCTGCGACAAGTTCCCACAATTGCTTGCGCCAGTGATAATAACGCTACTCTGCCAGGCCTTCCATCAAATCATAGAAGGTAGATAAACGCTGGTAGCGGGCGCGAGTAAGCGCCGTAGCCTTTTCATCAATCTCTGATTGCATTAATGCTCCACAACCTTTACAACCGTTCCGCCTGGCACAGAGACGGTCAAATCACCTGGGTCATAGGGCACCACCGGCTGAGTCCAGCGAAAAATCCACTTGGCGTCCTCGGGAGAACAATTGACACAGCCGCGTGACGAAGGTTCTCCATAGTTGTTATGCCAGTACGTCGAGTGGATGGCGACACCGCTGCCAACGAAAAGCGAGACCCAGCCAACCGCGGGCAAATCCCAGCCGTCCAACGCCCCGCCGCCGCTCAAATCGATGGCGAATAATTTACGCCAGATGGGGAATTCGCCAATTGGCGTACTCCAGACATCCACCCGGTTGCCCCAGGCATCGAACAACGCACCTGTGGAAACGCGGGCAAAATGCACTTCCCGGTCTCCCTCGAAACAGGAAAGAGTCTGGTAGGCGATGTTAATTAGGATGCTTTTGTCTTCCACCTCGGGGCGAATGGGAGCAACTTCGTCTAGCTTCAAGGGGCGAAAGGCTTCAGCGGGCGCCCAGAAAATATCACCATAACTGCCGTATCGATCCTGAACCCTGTACCAGGTCTGTCCTGATTCGACTTTGAACTGATCGACCCAGACAATCTGGCTGTAATAATAGCGCAGTGGCTGGCCCAAACCCGCCCGATTGCTGAAGCGAGGTGAGCGGGCTGGCGGATTCTCCTGAATAAGGTCAACATAAGGAACGGTCACTTCTGCCCATATCCCGGAACCAAAATCCGTTTTGGGTGAGTTGGTTGAATTCCGCACCGGCTGCAGATGTGGCGACCAGAGGTAGCCTCCACCTGTATCCACCCAACGCTGGTTGATGCGCCCCGGTTTGGGACCGACAACCTCTCTCAACACCGGAAGGACTGTGTCCTCGTAGACTTTACGCAGGGTGGCACTGCTCTCATCAGGCTGAGATTTGAGGTCAGTCTGGCTGGTTGCAACCCTTCCCAGGCGTTCAGCCTGGGGGAATTCCGCAAGTAGAAACAGCCTCGCCAACGGGCGAAAGGCCAAACCGCCCAGCCCCAGCGCCGAGAGTTTCAGGAAATCGCGGCGGGTGAGGATGCTATTTCGCATCCGTATCTAGCACGGCGTGATGTTTGTGTTCATTTGTAGGTTGCTGGTGATCGTGCATCATGAATTTCATCATCAGCAGATGCGACAGAGGGCAAACCAGCAAAATCACGCCATAGACAACAGCGCTGACCGCAATCTTGAATACGAAAATGGCAATGAGTGCTGCAACCGGGATCAGGCAGCAGGCCAGCATGATGAGCATATGCTTCTTGGACATGAGATTCTCCTTTTTACGATTCGCGTTTATAAGGCGGCAACTGGATGAACAAATTGCCGTTTTCGATTTTGGTAGTGAATTCGTCCAGCGGGCGGGGCGGAGGTCCGCTAATAACTGATCCAAGCAAGTCGAAATGACCGTTGTGGCAGGGGCTGACGTAATGTTCAATATCTGGATGCCAGGTTACCCGGCAGCCGAGATGGGTGCAGACATTCGAAAGCACCCGCACTGTCTTTTCGTCTTTGCGCACGACAAAGACACCATAATTCAAGGCGGTTCTCTCCCAGCCGTTAAGCCCGGTAAGAGTAAAGTCGAAAAAAGATGGTGTAGCGCCGGCAGGGTATTTTTCGAGTGAGCCAAGGTCAATCCAGTTGGTGGATTTGTTTTCTTGAAGCGCGGGGGAGAGCAGGTAGCCAATGACCGGGATGGATGTTGCCAGGCCGATAAAGCCTCCGATGGCTGCCGTGGTTGCCTTGATAAAGTCGCGGCGGGAGATTCGATTGGAGGGTGAGTTCTGCGCCATGCCGGCGTCCTTTGGAATGAGGTTATTTTGCGTCAATATCCCAAACAAAGACGCGAGTGGGGACATCAACATTGATGAGGGTAATGGTCAGTCGTTTTGCGCCATCCAGAATGGGTTTTCCATCTTGCGTGGATGGGAAAGAAAGCGTGCCTGTTGCATGATGACCACCCTTGGGTGCATCCCAGAGTGAGGCTTGAACGGTGATGTCGGTATCAGTGGTCAAGGTGGCGAGTGTCGCCAAATCCATGCTGAGGTCTACAGAATGTGTGTCCATCGCCACATCAAATTCCAGAGTGTCGCCTGGTTTATCCAAATTAAGCGGGGTGATTTTCACTGTTACAGAACCCTGGCTATCGGTTCGACTCAGGTCGGTAGTACCCGTACTGGCAGTAGCTGTAACAGGAGCTGTACTGGGCGATGGATCTTTCCGCACTGGAACACAGGCCGCAAGTAAGAGGGAGACTCCCAATATCAGAACAAGATTAAAGCGCTTCATACATCGTCTCCGGGCTTGAATTGAAATCGCAAATTCATCATATCCCCACCTTCCAGGTTCGTCATCCGCCATCTCGCTTGATTTGTGATGAGCAATACTGCTTATATACAAACCGTGCTATTTCACTGCAAAATTCATACGAACGGATACATTGCGTCAATACATAAAAAACCATATAGGCAAAAATGCCTATATGGGAATACGGCAGATGGCTGTTTCATCATCAGGCATGAACTAGTATGCTGGATGCAATATTCGTATTTTGATTGGAGAGTTTGATGCCAACCACTTCCCCTTTCGTGGTTTTGCGCAGACCTTGTGATGAGGCTGTTGCTTGGGCTGCTCGCAAATTGGAGCAAACCGGGTTCCAGACCGTAAGAACTTTTGATTTGCAGTCCGCCCGTTTGACCCATTTGGATTGCCCCTGCCCTCATCACGGAACCGCGCATTGCAATTGCCAAATGGTGGTATTGCTGGTGTACCAGGGAGATTATCCACCTGCGACAATGGTCATTCACGGCAATGAGGAATCGAGTTGGTTCTATCTCATCAACACACCGCAACAACACATTGGGCAACATCTCGAGAAAAATATTCAGGATGCGTTGAGTCTGGAAAATGATGCAAAAGCATAGTTCCATTATCCAAAAACAAAACCCAATAACAGAGGGCATGGGCGAGCCGGCCACCGATCAGGGCGGCGGAAAATACGCCATCAAAGCCAACTTTAGTATGAGCGGCAACTGGAAAATCACTGTCTATGTCCGCAAAGACGGGTTGGATGTGAAGCAAGACATTCCAATTCAAATTAAGTAACCCAAAAGGGGTAGTGAATTCATTTCACCGCCTCACATTTCATTTGGAGTATTTCATGAAAACATCATCAAAGCGTGAGCAAAACCGTATGCGCCAGCAACAACGAAAATGGCGAAACTATGCCATCGGAGGCGGTATCGTCATCTTGGTTTTAGGCGTTCTTGGAATACTTATTCGGCAGGGCATCAAACCAGCGGCAGGAGAATCCGTTGCCATCCCGGCAAATTACCAGACGCATGTCGATATCGGCACTCCGTTGAATTACCCGTCCGACCCTCCTGCGGGTGGACGGCATTATGCGAGTGAATTTAATAAAGGATTTTATGATGAAGCTACCATCCCCAATCAGCCTGGTGATGCCGCTGGTTATCTAGTTCACAATCTGGAACACGGCTATGTCATCTTTTGGTACAACTGCGCCAATTTGGATGAAGCCGCTTGCAACAATCTGAAATCTCAAATCAAAACAGCCATGGCTGCAAAAAACAACATTAAACTCATTGCCTTTCCATGGAAATCGATTGACGTGCCTCTGGTCATGACCTCCTGGGGACGGCTGCAACGCTTTGAACAATTCGATGCGGGGTTGGCGCGCGCCTTCATCGAAAGCAATCTCAATCGCGCACCAGAACCGGATGCGCAGTAGGTTATGAACACTCTCCAAAGTATTCAATTCTCTCCTGCCAGAGTAAGACGAGTACCGCTTTGGTTCATCCTTTTTGGGATCGTTGCCGGTGTGTTCGTTTTACTGCCCTTTCTCGCGCCAGCCTTCATGGCCATTGGATGGAATGGAGCAGGAAAGGCGATATACTTGATCTACTCCTTATTGTGCCACCAATTGCCGGAGCGTTCCTATTTTCTATTAGGCTCTAAATTTACTTATTCGCTGTCTGAAATCCAGGCTGCCTGGCAGAACACGACCAACCCGTTAATCCTGCGCCAATTCATCGGTAACCAGCAAATGGGCTGGAAGGTGGCCTGGTCGGATCGCATGGTTTCGATGTTCACCAGCATTTGGATTTTCGGCTTGCTCTGGTTTCCCTTTCGCCGCCGTTTGCCCAAACTCCCGCTCTGGGGATTGGTTTTATTCCTGCTCCCGATGGCGCTGGATGGCACTACCCATTTCATCAGCGACTTCTGGGGCATTGGGCAGGGCTTCCGTGATTCAAATCTGTGGCTGGCGATCCTGACCAATCATTCCTTCGCCCCGGCGTTTTATGCAGGTGACGCCTGGGGTTCGTTCAATTCGATCATGCGCCTGATGTCCGGTATTATGTTCGGATTAGGCATTGTATGGTTTGCTTTTCCTTACTTGAACGATTCGTTTTCAGGATAAGGGACCACCCGTCTTAAATAATTTTTTAGGAGAAAAATCATG
>JBGPQJ010000136.1:0-8524 GCA_041488995.1 Anaerolineae bacterium | reverse complement strand
CACCCTGTATAACCAGCTGGTGCAAAACAAACGCGACCAGGCCAGGGTGGGTCCCTTGCCGGGCACCACAACGGAAAATCAACAGGCCGATGCGGCTCTGTTTACCGTGGTCGATACACCCGGCGCGGATGCAGTGGGGAGCATGGGCGAGAACGAAAAAGACCTGGCCCTGTCGGCAGCCGGGGAGGCCGATTTCCTGGTGCTGGTTTACGACGCCATCCAGGGGATTAAAAAGACCGAGCAGGAACTATTCAACGAGCTATCGGCTCTTAAAAAGCCTTTCGTGGTGGTGCTGAACAAGATTGACCTGGTACCGCGCAAAGACCTGCAAAGTGTCATTTCGAGTGCTGCGCTGAACCTGAGCCTGAAGCCCGATCAAATCGTTCCAATCATCGCCAAAGACGGCAAGAACCTCGGCAAAGTGCTGCTGGCAGTGGCAGCCACCGAGCCTGAGATGGTCGCCGCCCTGGGACAGGCATTACCGGAATACCGCTGGCAGCTCGCCTGGCAAACCACCGTCAGGGCAGCCTCGATCTCGGCCGCCATTGCATTGACGCCGCTGCCGGTCATCGATTTTGTCCCCCTGGTAATCACGCAGTCGGTCATGGTGGTCAGTATCGCCCGCATCTACAACTACAAAATCACCCCACAGCGCGCCTCCGAGCTGGTCGCCACCTTTGGCCTGGGGTTCTTAGGCCGGACTTTCTTCCAGGAGCTGAGCAAGCTGGGAGGGCTTCCGGGCTGGCTGCTGAGCGCGGCGATCGCCTCATCCACGACCGTCGTGATGGGCTACGCAGCCGTGCGCTGGTTCGAAAAAGGCCAGAAGCTTTCGACCGATGCACTCAAAAAGCTCACCCAGGCGATGACCACTTACCTGCTTGATACCCTCAAAAGTCTCGGAAAAAGCAAGCCAGACCAAAAAGGACTTCAACAGCGCATTACCCGATCGCTGGAAAACTCACCTCTGGCCGAAAGCCGCGCAGCGCTCGACAGTGAAGCGGGTGAATAAAATATATAATTAGAGAAACGCGTCAGTAGTAGGGTCCCAGAGCATGGAGGATACTGTCATGGGTACCAGCAACCGTTTTCCCATTGAGCACGTCATTGTTCTCATGCTCGAGAACCGTTCTTACGATCATATGCTGGGCTACCTGCCCAACGGCCATGGACTGACGGGCGACGAATTCAATCTGGTCGATCCGTCAGACCCAACTTCTGAGCGAGTTCGTGTGAGCAACAGGTCTGGCTACATAACCGCAGTCGACCCTGCTCACGACTTTGTCAGTGTCGAAAAGGAGTTGTTTGGCGAGCCAGGGCACGTTGTGAACCCGGCGCCAATGAATGGCTTCGTCGCCGTCCACATCGAAAAGGCAAAGGGCGATGTCGAGATTGGCAAGAAGATCATGGAATGCTTCGACCCGGGCAAGATCCCGGCGTTGACCACCCTCGCGCACGAATTCTGCGTCTGCGATCGCTGGTTCTCTGCGGTTCCAGGCCCTACGTGGCTGAATCGCTTCTACGCTCATGCCGCAACGTGTGACGGAATGATTGTGGACTCTGCAAGGCACGATTACAGGATGAAAACCATTTACGACGCTCTAGGCGAAAATGGGTTGTCATGGAACATCTACTATGGCGACGTTCCTCAAAGCATCATCTTGCAGCATCACTGGCGGACGCTGGACCACTTTAGGCGATTCGAGAAATTCTACGCCGATCTGGAGAAGGGGGAGCTGGCTACCTACTCCTTCATCGAGCCTCGCTACCTCAGCTTTCATCAGTGGAAAGCGACTGACCAACACCCACCGCACGACGTGAGGCTGGGCGAATACCTCATTGCCGAGGTCTACGACACCCTGCGCAATAGCCAGTTATGGGAGAAGAGCTTGCTCATTGTGCTCTATGACGAACATGGAGGCTTTTTCGATCGAGTTCCACCGCCTGACTCGGTGCCAAGTCCGGATGGAAAAAAGTCCAAACATCCACCCTTCGATTTCACACGCCTGGGGGTTCGCGTCCCGGCCATCCTTGTTTCGCCCTTTGTGGAAAAGGGGCAGGTGGATTCAACCATCTATGAGCATTCCTCCCTACCGGCCACAATCAAAACCCTGTTCAATCTTCCCGAAGGTCTAACGGCTAGAGACAAGGCGGCGAACACGTTCGAGAAGAATCTCTCTCTAAGCACTCCCCGCAGCGACACGCCGCTAACGCTTCCAGTACCGGGTGAACCCGAAGAAATCCGCCGTCATCGTGCACTGCTTCGCACTGACGCACTGGAAAAATGGCGCCGGGGTGAGGTCGAGCAGGCAGAGATGTCACAGGAACCTCTTTCCACCTTTCAGGAGGCGCTCGTAGGGCTCGCAGATCGGCTTAACAAGAAGGCGCACAGAAAAGCACGCGCTGCCCAGATTCAGACGGAGCACGAAGCTGCTGTTCACATCTCCGAAAGCCTGGCCCGTTTCCTGGAACGCTAAACTGGGAGAGCGGGTCACCAAGACCGTTGTGCTCCATTTGACAATTGGCTTGACCGCGTTGTGTGTTTCCGTTGTGAACGATTCCGGCTTCACCTTGTTGGGTGATTTGGATGTGAATGGCTCGGAGAACGGTACCCAAATCCTAATCGAACAAGCCCACCTCCAGGACCTGGTGCACGACGCCATCATTCTGCGCGACTTGCGGGACGCCTTGCCTGCAATCGTTCTGGCGCGAGGATGGAGATGAGCCTGACCGCCGAGCGAGTTAGAGTGGCAAAGGCCTAACATTGGGTTGAAGCCGATGTTGCTCCGTTGCGCCCACAACGCGGCTGAATCCAGCCGTTAGACGGTAGCCTGCCTGCCGCGATGCGTCAAGGCACGTGTGAGAGAGAGTGACATCGATATGGTCCAGCTTCCAGCTTCATGGCATTTCGCCCTCCACGAGCTCAGTGAAGGCATCCATGCAGCGATCCATGCACCAGGCGGCTGGGCGAGATCAATGCGTCTTGATGGGTGGTTGCATAAGATAATAACAAAGGCTCTGTGGATTTTTCCATGGAGCCTTTTGTTTTTTGGAGGCATCTTGCATTAATTTTTGAGGCCACCTTTGTAGTCCGGGGATTCGTATAATTTAAACAACCATTTTTTTCGTCGCAAGGGGCCTCCACGGGGGATGTTTCGCATATCACAGAAAGCCGTACAGTCCAATCACCCCGCCGGAAGGGGTAAATAACCCTTGGGGCGGGATAAACGCAGGCGGGTTATATCCCGGTCCGTTTGCCGTATAATGAAATATAGATTTAGGACCTTATACGGGCCGCCTATAGCCTATTATGCAGGCCGTATAAACACTAGTTGGCCCGCCTACCCCATAACCAACCATATGTTTGACCTGTTCGGCAGAAACAGAAGGTCACTCCTGGGAGGCTGAGCCATGAACAAGCAAACGAAACCCGCCCGCCGAGCACCAAAAGCGACCAACCCAGTGCCAGAAGAAACGCCCTCCCCAGCGGCGGAAGCGGCGCGCGAGTCGAGCCGCTCCTTTCCCATCGTCGGCATCGGTGCTTCGGCCGGGGGGCTGGAGGCGCTGGAACTTTTCCTGGCAAACGTGCCAGAAAAGAGCGGCATGGCGTTTGTCATCGTTCAACACTTGGACCCGACGCACAAAGGCATCATGGCGGAGCTGCTCCAGCGCGGCACTGTCATGCCCGTTGTACAAGTGAAGGATCGGACGCGCGTCAAACCGGACTGCGTCTACGTCATCCCGCCCAACAAGGACATGTCCATCCTGCACGGCGTGTTGCACCTGCTTGATCCGATCGCGCCGCGCGGCCTGCGCCTGCCGATTGATTTCTTCTTCCGCGCCCTGGCCGATGACCAGCAGGAGCACAGCATTGGTGTGATCCTTTCGGGCATGGGCTCGGACGGCACGCTGGGCTTGCGCGCCATCAAGGAAAAAGCGGGCGTGGTCTTTGTGCAGGATCCGGCCTCCGCCAAATTCGACGGCATGCCGCGCAGCGCCATTGACGCCGGACTTGCCGATGTGATCGCCCCGGTGGAGGTTCTGCCGGGCAAGATCAGCGCCTATCTCCAGCACGTGCCGCTCATCACCAAACCCGGACGCTCCGACGAATACGTTGCCCAGAGCGCCCTGGAAAAAGTGGTCATCCTGTTGCGCGGGCAAACGGGCCACGACTTTTCGCTGTACAAAAAGACCACGGTCTATCGCCGCATCGAGCGGCGCATGGGACTGCACCAAATTGACAAGATCGCCAACTACGTGCGCTTCCTGCAGGAGAATCCGCAGGAGGTGGAATTGCTGTTCCGCGAGTTGTTGATCGGGGTGACAAGTTTTTTCCGCGACCCGGAAGCATGGGATCAGTTAAGGTCCGAAGTCTTGCCAGCGTTGGTGGCTGGGCGCACTTCTAATCAGGCGCTGCGGGCATGGATACCCGCCTGCGCCACCGGCGAGGAAGCCTATTCTCTGGCGATCCTCTTCAAAGAGACGCTGGAAGAACTCAAACCTGCCAAAAATATCACCCTACAAGTTTTCGCCACCGATCTGGATCAGCACGCCATCGAGAAGGCGCGCGAGGGCGTGTTCCCGGCCAACATCGCCGCCGACGTTTCGGCGAAGCGGCTGGACCGCTTCTTCGTCAAGGTGGAGCGCGGCTATCAGGTGGCAAAATCCATCCGTGAGATGGTCATCTTTGCCCCGCAGAACATCATCATGGATCCCCCCTTTACTAAACTGGACCTCCTGAGTTGCCGCAACCTGCTCATTTATCTGACGCCGGAATTGCAAAAGAAACTTCTCCCGCTCTTTCATTACAGCCTGAACCCGGGCGGCTTTTTATTCTTGGGGAACGCGGAGACCGTTGGTGACTTTACCAACCTGTTCGCGCCGCTGGATGGAAAAACACGATTGTACCAGCGGCTGGATTCTGTCCTGACTACGGAGCCGATCGAGTTCCCGACAACCTTTGTCCCAAAGCCCGGCGCGCCAGCCAGGCCGCAGAAACCAACAGCCAACCTGCAGACGCTGGCAGACCAACTGCTCTTGCAAACATATTCCCCGGCCGCGGCGCTGACCAACGACAAAGGCGATATTCTCTATATCAGCGGACGCACGGGAAAATACTTGGAACCGGCGGCTGGCAAAGCCAACTGGAACATCTTTGCCATGGCGCGCGAAGGTCTGCGCTACGAACTGACGGGCGCTTTCCAAAAGGCGGTGCGCCAAAAAGAGACCGTCACGCTCAAGAATATGGCGGTGGGCACCAACAGCGGAAAGCAGATAGTGAATGTCACCATCCAGCCCCTCAGTGGACCAAACGCCTTGCACGGGATGGTGATGATCGTCTTTACCGACGTGGCTGAGATGCCCAAAGCAAAAACGTCCGGAAAGCCACGCGGCGGGGACAGCGCACGCACGGCGGAACTGGAGCAGAAACTCGAACACGCCCGTCAGGAAGTGCAGAGTATACGCGAAGAGATGCAAACCTCGCAGGAGGAACTCAAATCTGCCAACGAGGAACTGCAATCCATGAACGAAGAACTGCAGTCCACCAACGAAGAGTTGACCACTTCAAAGGAAGAACTGCAATCCATGAACGAAGAATTGCACACGGTCAACCAGGAACTGCAAACCAGGCTGGATGAACTCTCGCGCACGAACAACGACATGAAGAATTTGCTGGACAGCACCGACATCGCCACCCTGTTTCTGGATAACAGCCTGTGCGTGCGGCGCTTCACCAGCGAGACGAGCAATGTCACCAAGTTGATCCCCGGCGACGCAGGGCGGCCGATCACCGATATCGCCTCGGCACTGCTCTACCCCAAACTGGCTGATGACGCGCGCCAAGTCCTGCGGACGCTGGTCAAAGTAGAGAGACAGATTCCCACTCCCGACGGAAATTGGTTCGCGGTGCGCATCCTGCCGTACCGCACGCTGGAGAATATGATTGACGGGGTGGTGATCACCTTTGCTGACATCACCGCCTACAAAACGCTGGAAGCGGAACAGCGCGCCACCGAAGCGCGCTTGCGCGAGAGGCTGGATGAGAAGTAGTGAAAGGAACGGGCCATGAAAAAGAAACCCGCTACCCCATCCGACGCCGCCGAACTGCGCCATCAGGCGGAAGCGAAGTTGAGCGAGCGCAAGAAGAAAGCCGCGCCTCCTCCCGCGACGGAGGCAGACACCCTGCGCCTCGTCCACGAATTGCAAGTGCACCAGATCGAACTGGAGATGCAGAATGAAGAACTGCGGCGAGTGCAGGAGGAACTCGAAGAATCGCGCGCCAAGTATTTCGATCTCTATGATCTTGCGCCGATCGGGTACTTGACGCTCAGCGCGCAAGGGCTGATTCTGGAAGCCAATCTCACCGCCGCCAACCTGCTGGGCATCGAAAAAAGCCGGTTGGTCAAAAAGCCGGTGACACGCTTCATCGTCAGAGAAGATCAGGGCATTTACTATTTGCACCGCCAGAAACTTTTCGAAACGCGCGCGCCGCAAGTGTGCGAACTGAGAATGATGGGAAAGGGCGGCGTCCCATTCTGGGTGCAGTTGGAGGCGAACCTGGTACGCGATGCCGCAAGCGGCGCGCCCCTCTGTCGGGTCGGGATGAGTGACATCACCGCGCGCAAGCAGGCGGATGAGGCGTTGAGACACCTGAACATACACGACGCGTTGACCGGTTTGTATAGTCGCGGCTTTTTTATAGAAGAGATGGAGCGGCTCGAACGTGGACGGGAATTCCCCGTCAGCATTGTGATGGTAGATGTGGACCATCTGAAGGAAACGAACGATCAGCAGGGGCATACTGCCGGAGACGCCCTGCTCAAACGCGTCGCGCATGTGCTGGCTGCCGCCTTCCGTGCTGATGATGTGGTCGCGCGCATCGGCGGGGATGAGTTTGCCGTGCTCCTGCCCGCTACCGACGCGACCGCAGTAAAAGTTTCACTGCAACGGGTGCGGCAGGTAATTCAGGAGAGCAATACCGCTCACACTGAAACTCCTATCCACCTCTCAATTGGCGTGAGCACTGCCGAGAACCCCACCCCCCTTTCGGTCGTGCTCAAAGAAGCAGATGCGAATATGTATCGTGAGAAACGAGGACACGATGCCTCCTAAAAAAATCACAGCCAGGAAAAGATCAGACGCCGCCGAACTGCGCCGCCAGGCGGAAGCAAAGTTGAGCGAGCGCAAGAAGAGAGAAGCGGCTCCTCCTGCGACGGAGTCCGACACCCGGCGCCTCGTCCACGAACTGGAAGTGCACCAGATCGAACTGGAGATGCAGAACGAGGAACTGGTGCGGTCGCGCACCGAGGTGGAAGCGCTTCTGAGTCAACATGCCGACCTGTACGACTTTGCCCCCGTGGGTTATTTTACGCTGGCGCGTGACAGCGCGATCCGCCAGGTCAATCTGGCCGGGGCGAACCTGCTGGGTGTCGAGCGCGGTAAACTGATCAAGCGGCGCTTTGGAGTATTTGTTTCCGCACAGTCGCGTACAACTTTCAATGCCTTCCTTGATAAGGTATTTACTAGCGGGAGCAAAGAAGCCTGCGAGGTCGCGCTCCTGAAAGATGGACATGAATCGCTCTGTGTGCAGATCGAGGCGACCATCTCCGATGCTTCGGGTGGTGAGCGCGAAGTATGCCGTGCAGTGGTCGTTGACATCACCGAGCGCAAGCGGGCGGAAAATGAATTGCGCGCCCTTTCCACACGCCAGGAAGCCATTCTGGCCGCCGTTCCAGATATCCTCATGGAAGTGAACAAGGATAAAGTGTACACTTGGGCCAATCCGGCCGGTGTCGAGTTTTTTGGAGAGGATGTCATCGGCAAAGAGGCCGCTTTCTACTTTGAGGGCGAACAAGATACCTATGGCGTAGTAAAACCACTCTTCAACGGCAGCGAAGACGTGATCTATGTCGAGAGTTGGCAGCGGCGCAAGGATGGGGAGAAGCGGCTGCTCGCCTGGTGGTGCCAGGTGCTCAAGGATACCGATGGAAACGCGACCGGCGCGCTCTCTTCGGCGCACGACATCACCGAGCGCAAGCGGGCGGAACAGGAGATTGAGTCCCTGTCGCGCTTTCCAGCCGAGAATCCCAATCCAATCCTGCGAGTTGAGCAGGACGGGCAAATCATTTACGCCAACCCGGCCAGCGAAGCGTTGCAGTGCCTGTGGAACTGCACGGTGGGAGAATATTTGCCACCCGACTGGCGGGAACGGGTCGTCAATGCTGCGAGAAACAGCGCCCGCACGACCATGGAGGTTGAGTGCGAAGAGCGGGTCTATTCAATTATGATCGTGCCAATCCCGGATCCCGGATACGTCAACCTCTACGCCCGCGACATCACCGAGCGAAAGCGGACAGAAGAAAAGCTGGAGGAAGAACGGATCCTCCTGCGGACGCTGATTGACAATCTGCCCGACCGCGTTTACGTTAAGGATGTTCAAGGCCATAAAATCATATCGAACATTGCAGACTGGCGAGCATCTGGGGAAAAAACGATGGAAGATGTCATCGGAAAGACAGACTTTGAT
>JBGPQJ010000135.1:0-8529 GCA_041488995.1 Anaerolineae bacterium | reverse complement strand
GCAGGGAAGTTACGCCGAGCGTGGCGAAAAGGAAAATCGACAGGCGAAATATTCCTCGAAGACTATGCCGCTTTGATTATTGCCTTGCTTGAGCTTTATCAAACCGATTTTGATAATAAGTGGTATGTCCATGCGGCAGAACTCACCGACGAGATGATTGATCGATTCAACGATCCTGTAGGGGGATTTTTCGATACGCCGTCAGACGGGGAAGAGTTGTTATTGCGCCCCAAAGACGTGCAGGACAACGCAACGCCCAGCGGTAATTCGATGGCGTGTGAGGCGTTGTTGCGAATGGCTGCGCTGTCCGGCCAGGCTGATCTCCGTCAGAAAGCGGAAGAGATGCTCGGCTTGATCTCTGAACAGTTACTGCGTTATCCCACCGGATTCGCACGCTGGCTATCCGCTGCAGATTTTTCCCTTGGAAGAGTAAAACAAGTTGCGGTGGTGGGAGAGCCCGCACGGGAGGAGACTCAAACCCTGATAGCAATTTTGCGTGAAGGTTTCCATCCGCTGCGGATTGTGGCAGCCTCCCCTCTGCCACTGCCTGAAAATGCGCCTGCATTGCTCCATGATCGTCCCCTGGTGGATGGTAAACCGACAGCTTACGTTTGCGAAGCATTCGTTTGCAAACAGCCTGTCACCGATGCCCGGGCACTGCTCGAGCAACTAGAGTGATTTACGCCTGGATCATTCTCTCAAGAAACCTAACAATTCTCTATTAAAAAGTTCAGGCTGGTCAATAGTCACGGCATGCCCTGCACCTGGGATGATCACCTGTCGCGCTCCGGGAATTCGTTCAACGAGGATGCGCTGACCTGGCAATGGCACCGTGGAATCACGATCACCCGTTACAATGAGCGTTGGTTTCTTGATTTCCCCAAGTCGTCTCTTAGAGTTGAATACCCCAAGCGAGCGCATGGCCACCCGGTAAGCACGCGGGTCAGCCTGTGAAATTTGCTTGATTAACTGGTCGCGCATTATCTGCTGGTCTTCTCCGGGGAAAATCCGCCCGGCAACGAGCCGGGCTTGCGTGGGCAGCCCCAGCGTATGGACCAATATAAAGCGTTGAAGAAAATAGAACCACCCGCTTAATCGGGTAGGCCGCAGGATAGCGAAGGTGCTGACCAGGACGAGTTTGCGTACCAGTTGGGGAAAATCGAGCGCAATCTGTTGAGCGATTGTCCCGCCCATGGAAATGCCGACCATATGCGCGGGGATCGCCTCCAGCTCCTGAAGCAAGTCCGCCATGGCAGAAGCAGATCGGGCGACGCTCCAGCCCCTGCCATCATACGGCGACTCTCCAAAGCCGGGCGTGTCGGGGGCAATCGGGCGGAACCCCGCACTAATCAACGGATCGAATTGCAGGGTCCATGAATAGCTGTTCGCGCCAAGTCCATGCAACAGGAGCACGGCCGGAGAACCGGAAGGATTTGGATCAAGGTAATGAAGTAATGTCATGATCATTCTCCGACAAAGCGCAAGAAGACCTGATTGCCAAGCAATCGCCCCCGTTTGCTGAGGCGGATTAACCTGTCCGGCTGCATCAATTGTGGCTGGTGGTCGTCTGCCCATTCGAGCAGACCCAGCCGCGCCAGGTCCTCGATTTCCCTTCCAAAAACATCCATCAAATCCACACCAAAGCGTTCACGAAACGCCCTTGCTGAAACACCTTCGCGAGTCAACCGCAGGCCAGTCATCATGGTTTCCTGCATGTCGGCGCGTGGGGTGTTCCTATGATGATTTACCGTTGCCGGAGAGGTGGGATAGGGAAGATCATGGCTATGAAACTCCTCCAATCGGTTAATAAATGTCTTGATGCGCAACACATTAGAATAACGATATCCACCGGCATAGCCATGCGCGCCTGCACCGAATCCAAGATAGGGAAGATTTCGCCAGTACTGAAGATTGTGTCTGCATTGTCGTCCTGGCAGCGACCAATTGGAAATTTCATATTGTTCATAGCCGGCAGCGCCGAGTTGTTCCCCCGCCCACTCGTACATCTCCGCTGCCACATCAGGATCAGGAATGGGCAGCAAGCCGTGATTTGCCCAGCGACCAAAAGGCGTGCCCTGTTCCAGAGTCAGCGCGTAGAGCGAGAGATGCTCCGGATGCAGTCCCAGGATCAGGTTCAGCGTATTTTGCCAGCGATCCATCGTCTGCTCAGGCAGCCCATAGATCAGGTCGAGATTTAGATTGTCGAACCCGGCCTGGCGCGACCATTTCACAGCGTCCAGTACGTCGCTGTAATTATGGATCCGCTCCAAAAGGCGCAGCTCATCCGGATTCGCGGACTGCACACCAAAACTGATACGGTTAAACCCCAACGCACGCAGGTTACTCAAATAATCCAACGAACAGGTGCCCGGGTTGGCTTCCAGGCTGATTTCCGCCTCAGGAGTTAGGTCAAAGTTAAGATGAATGGATTGGAGGATGGATTCAAACTGGTTGGCTGTCAACAGGGAGGGCGTCCCGCCGCCAAAGAAAATGGTATGCGCGTTGATTTTGGGCGAAGCAGACTCACCCACCGCTTGAATCTCGTTAATCAGCGACCGGACATATGCGGGGATGGAATCCTGCTGCCCAGCATACGTGTTGAAATCGCAATAGGCGCAGCGATGGATACAAAACGGGATGTGGAAGTAAAGGCTAGTGGATTGCGAAAGCGATTCGGTCACTTGGCGGCCTGAGTGATTTGACGTTTCGAAGGCAAGCCGATCAGCAGAGCGATGGGACCCGCCAACAGCAGCCACATGGCTGATTGTAACCCATATGCCTGCGCGACCAGTCCGATCATGAACGGCAGGGCCTTCCCAAACATGCCAGAGATATTGTCCAGCGCCAGCACGCTTCCACTTTGCCCGGGCATTGTTTTGTAAAGATTCGCTTTGAGAATGGCATACCAACCTGCGTTGAAGAATCCCAGTAGACCGACGAGAATAAGTTTAGAATAGAACGAGGTCACCAGCAGAAAAGCAGGGAAAAAGACCAGTTCGGCGACAACACTGATGCGAAGGTAATCCAGCCCTCGCACGCGCTCAAGCAATGGGATGAGAAGAAAATCACTCATCAGACCGCAACCCGTCCACACGGCAACCGCCAGTGCAGCCTTCGGGAAAGTAAATCCGGCCACATCCACGAAGTATAAAGCCAGGAAACCGTAAAGCACATCCAACATCAAGTCAGAGAATTCGAGCAGGACAAGCCAGCGTAAGACTTCGAAGCGTTTGAGCGCACCAAGCACGTTTTTGATGCCGTTCCAGAAGACAGCCGGAGATGGAAAATCCTCAGTTGAATCCCCAGCCTTGGGGATCAAACGCCAAGCGAGGATCAGGATCAAGGTGGTCAGCACTGCCAGAATACCGAAAACGGAACGCCACCCGAAGGCTACCAGGGTCAATCCGCCAAGCAGCAGTGGTCCCAGCACCACCCCCAATGACCCGGCAAATGTCCAGCGCGCCATATTATGCTCGTGGCGGTCGGGAGCGGAATCCATCAGACTCGCCTGGGAGAGACTGACAAACATGCCAGAAGAAGGGTTGAACAGGATAAAGGAAAAGAGCAGGAGGGCGAAACTTTGACTCATGGCGGTCAAAACAAGGGATACTACAAAAAACACTCCCCCGAGCAAAATGAGGGCGCGACGCCGCCAGACATCGCCCAGGATGAAGAGAAACGGCTCAATAAAATTTGAAATAAAACCGGGCAGGCTCAGGGCAAGTCCGATTTGGGCATAGGACAATCCGAGATCGTTGCGGATAAGCGGCCAGGCAGCGTCTGTCACACCGAAGACAAGCTCGTCTATGAATTCGATGAGGAGGTAAAGCAAATTTGCCATTTCAAGTCATGAAAACCAATTTAACAAAGCCACTGCGGCGGATTAATTTACTGGTAATTGAATTCTTAGTCCTCTTCATAGAATGACAAGGTATTAATTAACCAGCCGCATCCTCGCCACCAATACCGGCGGGATTTCACTGAATTGTCCTCCCCACGATAATGGCTGGCTGGATGTGTGCCCTGCCGGGAACGCACGTTCTTCAAATGCGTCCAATACAAAACCGTTCTCAAAACCGAGGTTGAAGTAGTATTGCAACGGGCGTTCGAAATATATTTGCGGCTTGGGCTGATTGCGGAGTGCCACGCCGTATGCCTGATAAGGGGTCATATAACGAGAGATTTTTACAGAATAAATGGTTCTTATCTCGCCCGCATCATCCATCTCTTCACCCATATGTACCGAGGAAGAATTGTTAAATGCAGAATGGGTGAGGGAATATATGAATGAACCCGCTGGTTTCAGTAATTTGGGGATGGCACGGAATAATGGAGCGATGTCGGCAATATCAAAGAGTGCCATGTTGCATAGCGCTGTGTCAAAACTGCGCTCGCCAAGACTGAGCAGTGCTCGTTCGTCAGTGGCATCCAGAACATGATAAATAATTCCAGTACTATTGCGCGCTTTTGCCAGCTTAATCAATTCAGCGGAAAAATCAAAGGCTGTCACTTTCGCACCAAATGCTGCCACCCTGCGCGAGAACAATCCATTGCCGCAAGCTGCGTCCAGGATTTGCTGTCCAGGCTGAACCTGCATCATCCGCTGAATGGTTGGCCATAGAAGAATGTTGGCAAAGTCATTGCCTTCGTCTCCCATTTTTGCATCCCACACCTCTGCGTTGGCGTCCCAAACGGCGCGGGTTTCATCATTGGCATTTTTAAAATTATCATCAGGCATGGATACTCCTTATCGGTTTATTTATTTTTAATCAACGGATGTTTTCTCAATATTCAAGAGCATCACCTGCGTAACACCGTCCTGTCTGACAGTCTTGAAACCAAGACGTTTATAAAGGCGTACCGCCGGATTATCGATAGAAAAACTTAGTGAAATGCCTGAATAAGATTTTCGTGCCTGTTCGATCACTGCCTGAATCAAACGGGTGCCAATCCCGGCTCCCCGATAACCGGGCAGGACGGAAATGGACAATTCCGGGATCCCATCCGCAACAAAGCCATATCCGCGCATGAGACGCAGCCATGCCGCGCCGACTGGGAGTTCATCATCCTGAGCGAGGACGCCCAAATCACCCTGCCTGCCCCAACCCTCCACATAACGAGCCAGCTCTGGTTTGTTTATCACCTCACGAGGTAAAGGATCATCCCCGGCTGGGACGAAAATGGCAAGGTAGAGCATTTCCCAAAGGATTTGCTGGTCAGCTGGAACCAACGGGCAGTAGCTAACCGTCATTTGTAAAGAAATCCAGAAACATATGACTGGCGGTGAGTTTTACTTCGGCATGAGATTGGGCAAAAGCTCTCAATCGCGACCAATGCGGGCCCAGTGCGGCGGCGATCAACCAGTCGGGAGCCTGGTTGCGTTCAATATCCACCCCGGCGTCTCCACAGTGGAAGTGCCAGCCAGCCGGTGTCTGGATCGCCACACCGCAATGTCCCTGCGAATGTCCAAACAACGGGATCAACCAGATCTGCGGTTCGAAACCGGGCAAACGGATCGCGTCGAAACCAAACCAGGTTTCCCCCGTCGAATCATACAATCCCCAATCCGTTACATGGATGATATTTCGCTCGATATAGGCCAACTCCTTAAACCGGCGTGGCCCGTTGACAAACGCTTCATATTCCCGCCGGTGCACATGGACTTTGGCATGAGGAAAATCAGGCAACCCGCCGCAGTGGTCGAAGTGCATGTGAGTGAGGACGATGTGATGGACATCTTCGGGGTTGAAACCGAGCTTATTTATTTGATTCACAGCCGCTTCCTGCGGGTCAAACGGCATGCTGGTGATGACCCTGAAAAATTGTGTGAACCAGGTGGGACGGGCATAATCCTCCAACCCCAAACCTGTATCCACCAGGGCCAATCCAAGGTTGGTTTCCACCAGCAAACAGAGAGTCCCTGTTTTCCAACCGATGAAACGGGCGTTGCAGGTGAAACAGTTCAAATAATGAATAGCCATGGTCTAATTTTACCCCCGCCTACTGGCAGACTAACATATTCGACAATGGAAATTTGCGCGGTATAAAGCACCCCCCTCTTTCGAAGAAAAAGGCATCATAGTATGATCATAGCGAGAGACTCATGAGCATCGACCGCACCCGCCGAATCACATTTGAAGAAACGGCAGATATCTATAACGAAACCCGCTCCGGTTACCCAGAGCAACTGGTGGAGGATATCCTTGCCCTGGCGGGAATCCCACCGGATGGAAAGATCCTGGAAATCGGCTGCGGGCCTGGGAATGCGACCCTATTCTTTGCCCGTCGCGGATTTGACATCCTGGCAGTGGAACTGGGACCCCGCTTGGCTGCCTACGCTGCCGAAAATTGCCGCGAATACCCTAAAGTCAAGGTTGTCAATATGGCATTCGAGGATTGGCCGGTAGAGCAGGGTAAATTTGACCTGGCAATTTCCGCAGACGCCTTCCATTGGATCGTGCCGGAGATTGGATACCCCAAGGTCGCCCAGGCGCTCAAACCCAAGGGCTCGCTGGCATTCTTCTGGAAAGCGCCGTACGAGATGGATACAGAAATATCGCGAGCCATGGCACAGGTTTACCTAGAGCGCGCCCCCAAAGCAGAGAACCCCGATAAAAGGTTCACAGCCGAATGGATAATCCAGGCAGTCACTGAAACAATTGCTGGTTCACATTGTTTCGGGGAAATTTCTGTCCGGCTGTACGATTTTTCTGAAACGCAGACCGGCGAGCAATATATCAAAGGCTTGTGGACATACTCATCACACCGCCCGCTCGACCATCAGACCCGTGTCCATCTTTACGAAGGATTGAGCGAGGTGATTGAGCGTTTCGGGGGAAGCCTCGTTCTGCCACGGCGGGTTGTATTGTTTTTGGCAGGAAACAAAAAGTAAGTCAAGTTTTTATAACCAATAAAAAAGGACGGAATCTTTAATTCCACCCTTTTAGGATTATTTTAAACCAACAACCTGACAGGATTTTCAAGTAAGCCTGCCGGCGCCTGTATGAATTGGGCGGCTTCCGCCCCATCGCTGATACGATGGTCCACGGAGAGGGTTGTTTCCACGAGCAGGCAGGTCACGCCGCCTACAGCGCGCGGGAAATGGGGTCGCTTGATAATGCAATTGAGGAAATGGATGGTCATGGGCTGAATATAGCATAATATTTGCGGCGATAGACATGCACCGCACCGCGAGCTAAATCCACTGATCCAGCTAAGCAGCCTGACACAAAGCCCGGCTCTCAGTGTATTGGAAAGCCGGACTTTGTGTTCGCGTCGAATGAATTACTTATGAGGTCCTTCGTCCGTTGTCTTAGCCGTGGTAGTCTCAACGACGACGGACTCACCAGGAGCGGTGGGAGGCATAGTTGTGGTTTCTGTCTTAACCGCAGGAGCCAACCGATTAAAGTAGCCCTTGGCGCTGTCCAGCGTATCCTTGCCTTGCTGCAAAATGCCAACCAGTGAGTGTACTGGATACGATCCGCTGCCGATGACCAAGCCAGTGAGAAGCACATCGAACCGTGCGGGGACTGCAGCAATCCCCAACATCGCAAACATTTGCAATTGACCAATCGCCGCAATGATAACACCCAACATCAGACCGAGCACGATCGCGACGGCTGATTTGGCGCTGATGTAGCTATCGGACGAAGGGGCGGCGTCAAGGTTACTTTCGGCATCTGCCAGACGCTTCTGCGCCAGAGTTATCATCTTGTTGGCAGCCTCCATCTTGGTCCGTATTGTATCTGTTATTGCAGAGACTGAGGTCTGGCCGATCTGGAGGCTTTGCATTTCCATATTGTACTTATCAGATGCGTCAGCCAGGAATTGACGAGCCTGCATGACCTCGACCTCGGCGCTCTTCAGCCAGCGCAGCCCGCGCCCCAGATAGGCGACCATCGTACGCCAGCTGCCTTCAATCACATTGAAGATGGACTCAAGCGTCCGTTCGACCGCAGCCGCAGCCACCAGCACCGGAGCCAGCACAAGCGTCAGATTAGCGCCAGCCTCGAGTTTCGAAACCTCCGCTTTCTCAATCGGCGCGATGAACAAAACCCACCCGATCAATAGCAACCACAGGATCACAACGGCCACGATCAGGACGCGAAACCATCTTTGCACATTAAAGAACTGGTTCCGCGCGTCCCAGGTTGGCATACCACCCTGTACAACAGGTTTATTACTTTCAGCGCTGTTCATATTAGGTCTCCTTTATTTGAATCTATGTGGTAGATAAATTAGGAAAGCTTTACCACCGAAGTAAACTGACATTATGATCATATGCCGATGAACCTCCTGAACTCATACGAGATGCGGCATGGATGTGACCGTGATTATAAATCAGCATCTGCGTTAAGGTCAAAATGCATATGATGCATAAGAAGGCGGCAGAGTCGTCTCTGCAAAAAATGATCCTAAAGTAGTCGTCCGTCACTAAGATGCCCTTCACCCTGGTGGCGGGTATTTTATTAATAACTGTGTAGGGACACGATATATCGTGTCCCTACGTGATTCTTACACCAAAAACCT
>JBGPQJ010000134.1:0-8555 GCA_041488995.1 Anaerolineae bacterium | reverse complement strand
GCATTTCCACCCGACAGAAACTATCGCTGATAAAATCTCGTCCCTGTTGATTTATCTTGATCAGATGCTGCTCCACGTCAGCCGTGGCGTGCGCTGGGACAGCGACCACGTGGTCACTTTCAATGATGACCTGCAGGCGATTGCCCAGGAAATCGTTCGCAACGATGCGTTGGAGCGGATTCATATCGGGCTGGATTATTTTGACGCCAGCATCAACCGCATCGCGGCGTGGACGATTGGAGCGCGAAACACGCTCAAGGCCCTGTTGGTGGCGTTGCTCGAGCCGTTCAATACGTTGAAACAGTATGAAGTCGAAGGTGATTTCTCCAGCCGGTTGGCATTGCTTGAGGAACTCAAGTCCATGCCGTTCAGCGCCGTCTGGGATTATTACTGTGAGCAGAAAGGTGTGCCGGTGGGGATGGAGTTTATGCGTGTGGTGAAAGAATACGAGAAAAAGGAATTGTCGAAACGGTAAATTGGTACGGTGAATGGAAATTATGCCCATAATCAAGTTGTACGCTAACCTGCGCAAACTGGCAGGGACGAAAGAAGTCTCCATACCGGGAGCAAGCCTCGAGGCGGTTTTGTCCGAACTGGTTAAACGGAGCCCGGCGCTCGAAAGAATCCTGCTCGAAAACGGGCATATCCGCCCGCACGTCATCATCACAAAAAATGGGCATCCCACGACTGATATGAATGCGCCGGTGATTGAGGAAGACGAAATCGCAATTTTCCCGCCGATTACAGGCGGGTGATCTCACCCCCGCCCCCTCTCCTCACAGGAGAAGGGTGCACAGGAGATATTATGAACGGTTGGAACGGAAAGATTTTAGAGATTGATCTGGCGACGCAGACTTACAAGACCTACCCGCTGGACATGGAGATGGCGTACCTGTTTATCGGTGGGCGGGGGCTGGGCGCACGGCTGCTGTGGGATTTAGTGGGACCGGAGGTTGACCCTCTTGCGCCAGAAAATGTGCTCATCTTTACCAACGGACCGCTGACCGCCACCGGTTACCAGACCAGCAACCGCTTTTCGGTGACTACCAAAAGCCCGCTGACCGGCACGGTGCTGGATGCGAACTCCGGCGGGTTCTGGGGTATGCAGTTCAAAAAGACTGGCTACGATGTGCTGATTGTGCGCGGTAAGGCGCAAAACCCGGTCTGGATTGAGATTAAGGACAGTGTGGTTGCGTTCCACGACGCCAGCGACCTGTGGGGCATGCGCGTGTTTGCTCTGACCGAGAAACTTGGACAGAATAACAACAAGCGCAACGTGCTGTGCATTGGCCCGGCGGGTGAAAACCTGAGCCGGATTGCGGCGATCATGAATGACCGCGAACGTGCCATGGCGCGCGGCGGCCCCGGCGCGGTGATGGGCTCGAAAAATCTGAAGGCGATTGTGGTCGAAGGCAGCGGACGCCCGGAGATTGATGATAAAGAGCGGTTCAAGTTTTTACTGTACGAGACGCGCAAACTGCTGGCAGCCAGCCCGCTGACCAGTCAGGCGCTGCCGGAATTCGGTACCGTGGTGTTGATGAACATTATGAACAACATCGGGGCGCTGGCGACACGCAACCACCAGCAGACCCAATTCGAAGGTGCTGAAGCGATTTCGGGCGAGGAGTTGACCGAGAAATACCTGGTCAAGAATGCGGCCTGCTGGGCCTGCCCGATTGGCTGTACGCGCATCAGCAAGACCGAAAAGGTGGAGGGCGAAGGACCGGAGTTCGAGACCACCTGGGCGTTTGGCGCTCAGTGCGGTGTGGATGATCTGCCTGCGATTATCGAAGTCAATTCGATCTGCAATGACCTGGGGCTGGATACCATCTCGGCAGGCTCGACGATTGCCTGTGCGATGGAATTGAGCGAAAAAGGTTATCTTGACTCTGACTTGCGCTTTGGGCGCGCGGATTTGCTGGCGCGCTGTGTGGAGGATATGGCCTACCGCCGTGACCTGGGCGCAGATATGGCCGACGGTTCGCTGCGGATGGCGACGAAGTTCGGGCATCCCGAACTGTCAATGTCTGCCAAAGGCATGGAATTTCCTGCCTACGATCCGCGCGGCATGCAGGGACAGGGTTTGCTGTACGCCACATCGAACCGGGGCGGCTGTCATATGCGCGGGAATATGGTTGGATTGGAAGTGTTGGGCTTGCCCAAATTGATTGACCGTTTCCAGGTACAGGGCAAATCCAGTTTTGTTATCCTGAATCAAAACTCCAATGCAGCGATTGACTCGCTGGTGGTCTGCAAGTTCACCAACATGGGCGTGGCGGATGAATACTTCGCGCGCGTTTTGAGCGCGGTGACGGGCATCCAGTATGCCACCAGCGAGATGATCAAAGTCGGCGAGCGTGTCTGGAACCTGGAGCGGCTCTACAACATCCGAGAAGGCTTTACGAGAAAGGATGATACCCTGCCGGCACGGTTGCTCACCGAAGCCCCGGTGGACGGCCCATCAAAGGGTTGGGTGGTTCAACTGGAGCCGATGTTGAAGGAATATTATCGCAGTCGCGGCTGGGACGAGAACGGTGTGCCGAAAAAGCAGAAATTGGAAGAACTTGGATTGACGAATTTGATGTAATCTGCCACAGAGACGCGGAAACACAGAGATTTATAAAAACTCTGTGACTCAGCGGCTCCGTGGCAAAGGAGTATGAATTATGGTTGACCCACGCATCTACGAAATGTTCCGCGAAATTGGACGTGATTTGTTTACCAGCAATATGATTTCATCGCATGGCGGTAATCTGAGCATCCGCCTGGGTGACCGGGTGGTCATCAAACGGCGCGGCGCCATGCTGGGAAATCTCAAGCCACTTGATTTGATCGAAACCCGGCTGGATAAAAACGATAGCGGAGTGGCGTTGGCTTCCACCGAGTTGCTGGTTCATCGCACCGTCTATCTGAACACCCCTGCGCTGGCGATTGTTCATTGCCATCCACGTACAGCGATTGCTTTCTCGCTTTCGCGTGACGAACTCGTTCCGATTGACAACGAAGCCTCGTACCTGCTCAAGAAAATCCCGGTGGTGACCGAGGAATTTGCCTCCGGCACGCCTGCGATGGCGAACAAAGTGGCCAACGCGCTGAAAAACTACAAAATCATCATGCTGCGCGGGCACGGGAGTTTCGCCACCGGGCAGACGCTCGATGAAGCTTTCCACTGGTCATCCACGCTGGAGGAATCATGCCAGATTGAGCTGGCGACCAAGATCATCAACGAACCGTTCATTGAATATCGTGGGATGAGCGAGTCGTATAATAAATTTTAAAACGGTATCGCTAAGGACGACCTGATGGGTCGCTCCTGATTGGCACAAACCTATGCCCAAAGCCCAACTTTTCATCACCTGTCTCAGCGACCAGTTCTACACCTCCACGCTCCAGAACATGACCCGCTTGCTGGAGCGCCTTGGCGTGGAACTGGTCTTTCCACACGAACAAACCTGCTGCGGACAGCCGCTGTTCAACAACGGCTTCGAGAACAAAACCCGCGCTGTGGCGTTGAACTTTATGCGTGCATTCTCCAAAAGCGACGCACCGATTATCGGGCCGTCCGGTTCGTGTGTCAGCATGGTTAAGCACCATTATCCGGAACTGTTCCCCGCCGGGACGCCTGAACATGCGCTTGCCAGCGACATCGCTGCGCGGTCGTTTGAGTTCACCGAATACCTGGTCAATGTGCTCAAGGTAACAGATGTGGGTGCGGCATATCCACACAAGGTCACATATCACGCCTCCTGTCACTATTTGCGCGAGATGGGATTGAAAACCGAAGCCAAGACTCTGCTGAATGCGGTCAAAGGCCTGGAACTCGTCCCGCTCAATGAGGAGGAGACCTGCTGCGGCTTTGGTGGTGCGTTCACGGTCACATATCCCGAAGTCAGTCGTTCGATGATGGAGAACAAGGTTAAAAATATCATCGCCAGCGGAGCAGATACGGTGGTCATGTGTGAACCCGGCTGTCTGATGAATGTGGCAGGCGGCCTGCACAAGGCTGGCTCGGACATCCGTGGCATGCACATCATTGATTTGTTGGTATCAAAAGAAGGCGTGGTATGAGCGACGACACCCACACCTATATCGGTTTTGAAGAATATAGCGAGCATGTACCGCCCAGCATCCCGTCTGCTGTGCAGCAGGCGACCAGCCGTTTTGTCGACGGGCGCGCCGCGCGGGTGGCGGAACTCCCGCAGTGGGAGCAGTTGCGCCAGATTGGTTCGGATATCCGCCTGCACACCATCGAAAACATGGATGTGTATCTCACGCGCCTCGAAACAGCAGTCCAGGCTGCGGGTGGGATTGTCCATTGGGCGTCCACCGCCGAAGATGCGCGCCAAATCGTCCTAAAAATCGCAAAAGAGCATAATGTCAGACTGGCGGTCAAATCCAAATCGATGGCGACCGAGGAAATCGGGCTGAACCACGCCCTCGAAGCGGCGGGCATTGAAGCGCTAGAAACCGACCTGGGCGAGTACATCATCCAACTGGCGGGCACGGGACCATCGCACATCATCGTCCCGGCGGTGCATCTCAAAAAGGAGGAGATTGCCGCCCTGTTCAGTGAGAAACTCAACATCGATGCCCCCGCCGACCCCATCGAACTAGCCCGCATCGCCCGCGAGACCCTGCGAGAGAAGTTCCTCGCCGCTGAAATGGGTATCTCCGGTGCGAACTTTCTCGTCGCCGAGACCGGCACACTCGTGATAGTAACCAACGAGGGTAACGGGCGCATGTGCACCACCATGCCCGACCTGCATATCGCCGTCGTCGGCATCGACAAGGTTATCCCCGATTGGGAGTCGCTCACCGTCTTTCTTAAACTGCTGGCGCGCTCTGCCACCGGGCAAAAACTCTCCACCTACACCCAGTTCATCACCGGACCGCGCCGCGCCGAAGGCGAGTTCGGACCCAAAGAGTTCCACCTCGTCCTGCTCGACAACGGACGCTCGAAAGTGCTCAAAGATCCCGTCGGGCGCGAAGTCTTCAAGTGCATTCGCTGCGGTGCGTGCGCCAATGTCTGCCCGGTTTACAAGAACGTTGGCGGCTTTGCCTATGGCTGGTTTATCTCCGGTCCCATCGGCGCCATTTTCGCCCCGCAGATGCTCGGTACGCCGGCAGCCCGCGAACTGCCTTACGCCTCCACGCTTTGCGGCGCCTGCGCCGACGTCTGCCCCGTAAAAATCCCCATCCCGACCATCTTGCGCCACCTGCGCCGCCGAGTTGCCCAGGGAGACGACTTTGCCGCGTCGACCATGCCCGCACCCATTCGCATCACCGCCAGTCTCGCCTCGCTCGCCCTAGCCCAAAATTGGATTTATCGCTTCGGTACGCGCATCCTGCCATTTTTTATGAGAATTTTCAAGCGCGACAGTTGGATTCCCTCCGCCCCTTACCCTCTCAGCCGCTGGACAAAAGCGCGACCCTTGCCGCCTTTCACCGCCAGTTTTAGAAAATGGTGGAATGTGCGTTCCGCAAAAGCGAAACCCCGTGCAGGAACCGGGACTACCTCGGAGTAACCGCGATGAATAATACTGTAATTGAAAATATTCGCAGTTCATTAGGGCGCACCGAACAGACTCCGCTCAGCCTGCGTCCAGCTATTTATGAATCCCGCCAACCTGAATCAGTGGACTCCGAGACTGAGCACTTCCTCGAAGAAGTCCGCAAAGTCTCCGGCGTCGCCCAAAAACTCTCCCCTGAAGGTGTCGCCGCTACGCTGAAATCTCTCGTCGCTGAAAACAATATCCTTAAAGCGACGCTCTGGCATTCCCCGTTATTTGAGCGGCTCGGCATCGAAAGCATCCTCCGTAGCCTCGGCGTTGACATTGTTTCCCCCACCGCTGATAAGCATGACATGGCACTCTGCGACCTCGGCATCACCGGAGCCGACTACCTCCTGCCCGAAACCGGCACCCTCGTTTTGCGCTCCTCCGCCGAACAACCGCGTGCCGTCTCGCTTTTGCCTAGAATCCACCTCGCCATCGTCCGCCCCGAAATGCTGCGCCCCGATTTACACCAGGTTTTTGCTGAAGCCAAAGACAGCCACTACCTCGTCTTTATCACCGGTCCCAGCCGCACCGCCGACATCGAACTGACTGTCACCCTTGGTGTGCATGGGCCGAAAAATTTATATATTTGGATGTTGGAGAATAGGTAAGTTTCTCGACCACATCAAATAAATATTGGAGTTCAATATAGTGGTCCTATGCCTCCGAAACCCTTGAAGAAAGATTTTCAACAACTCCCTTCTCAAGCGACACCCATGCCGTATTCGGTAACTTCCCTGATTGATCTGCCTCACAGTCTCCAACAGCCTGCCATGCAATCAATTGGGTTAACTGACGAGATAATATCAATCTGTGTTTTTCCAGGCCGGACTTGTCTGAAGAACTGGTATAGCTGGGAATATGTCGCTGAACAGGCGTTACTGTTCACTAATAACGGCATCCTTCACATTCAAGCACCAACCTCACTCCATCAAGTTGCCAGGATAATTTACATGCGCGCGGCTGATTTGTTGTATGCCCGCCTCAGCCTGCTATTAATGTATGGACGACTGGAGTTCGTTGATGACTGTCTTTCGCGGGTAGTTGTGGAATTCAATGCAGGCGGCTTTGATATTCTCCAGCGGGGCTTACAGAATCTTTTAGAGACTTCCTGTGGAAGAAAATTTATTTCCACCCGGCAGCCGCCTCTGACGAACACGGTCCTGGGTGAACTTGGTAGCTTATCATTTAAGTTTAAGAATGGGTTATACCTTTATGGTTTGTTACCCGAGGAACATTTATTAGGATTTGTTTTTCAACGCGGCATCCGGGGGTGGCGCTGGCATCTCTTCCCTATACAGGTGTCAGAAAAAACAATGCTTGCGTTGACGGATAAACAATTAATTGTCGTGGAAGAGCAGTCCCAGAGTCGGTTTCCTGCCTATGGTTGGATATTTACTTTCTGTCCACGAAGAGTCATTGAAAAGTTTGGAGTGACGTCCAGTGGGCGATGGCAGGAATTGATAGTCGAAATGAAGAGTAAGGCTGGTTTGATTGATTGGAGGATATTATTGGAACAAGAGAATGTTTTGGCTTGGCGGGATTTATGGGCACGATTTGGTGATCCTCGCACTGCCGCTTCAACCTGAAAGGGCAGGCAAATATCATCTGGTTGTTTCAAATAAGACTGTTTCGAAAATTTACTTGTATGGAGTATGAAAGAATAAAACAATGAGATTACAAGATAAAAAGATTGCCATCCTCGTCGCTGAAGGCGTCGAAGATCTGGAATATTACGTGCCCTTGATGCGTTTACAGGAGGAAGGTGCAACCGTCTTAAGCGCCGGGCTGGACTTGAAACCTGTCAAAGGTAAACATGGACTGGTCGTCACCCCTGATACGACCATCGCATCCCTGAAAGCCGATGACCTGTTCGCGCTTATCCTCCCCGGCGGCTGGGCGCCCGACAAATTGCGCCGTTATCTAGTTGTGACAGACCTTGTCCGCCAGATGGATGCCGCCAAAAAGCCTATTGGCATCATCTGCCACGGCGGGCTGATTGCCATCTCGGCGGGCATCGTCAAAGGACACCGCGCCACTGGCTCCGTCGGCATCAAGGATGACCTGGTCAACGCAGGTGCAACCTGGGTAGATGAACCCGCTTTCCGAGATGGGAATCAGGTCTGGGGGCGGGTTGTCGCCGACATCCCCGCGTTTTGCCGGGAACTGGTGGCGATGTTCAGTGACAGGTAAAAACTGAACCGCAGTCAATTTTGGGGTTTTGCGTTCTCAGTTACAACCTCGAGTTGGGCTCCCAAAATATACAGTCTATCCAGCATTACGCATGAACAATTTGTTCAATTGCAGTTAACCCCGCCTTTGCGGTTATTATGACGATCCGGTGAAACCATGTACATGCGCATTCGCTGTGGTCAATAAATTTCATAATCGGATCTCATAGGCGCGCCTGTTTGCCGACGCAAAACAAATGTGTGCATCTCCTTGTTGCTGGACATGGAGATGCACACAATATTATTCACTTATCCAGCCGGGCTTAACCATCCCTCGATGGGAAGAGAGAGCATGCTGGTCAGGAATCAAAGACCATCTTTTCAGGTGGTTCCATAGTGCCCCTCACGAGCAATGCACCTGCGGGCAACCGAAATCCAATTTGTCGTATTACTACTTGTCGTAATTGGCTCTCGATGGTGGCAACGGGTGGGCTGTTGTCTTATCGAACAGGCTTGTAAAAGAGTATGACCCGGCATCGACAATAAAAACCGCAAACCCATTTTTCATGCGTAAAAAAGTTAGCCCATGTGCCTTTTCGACTGATTGCCCATTTTCAGTGACACGGGAAGCATCCACTGCAGGCACATAAACCGTTGCAGTTGTGTTCGCTGGAACCGTGATTTTCCAATCAAAAATACCATTCTGTAAAGTCCATTCGCTCCGGATAAATCCGTACATCGAGTGCAGCCCTGCTTTTGCGCAGGTTAATTCACCTCCAGGTTTTGGGCGCATGAAGATGTGTTTATAGCCGGGCTGTTCCGGGTCAAG
>JBGPQJ010000133.1:0-8561 GCA_041488995.1 Anaerolineae bacterium | reverse complement strand
GGCGGTCGGTTTCTCGACCAGGTTTGTCACCTCAGCCAGCAGGCCTTCTTCGATGATCGCTTCCCCACCGGCAGACGCGGCAGCTTTTTTGACCTGCTCGATCACCAGCGACTTGCGCTCTTCATAGTCGAGCACGATGCCGGCTGCGCGAATCAGATCAAAGTATTTGTCCGCCGAGAGGATGGTGATATCGGGTGAATCATACGGGCGCAGTCCGCGTGAGACCCTACCCGCCGCTACACCGGCATATTCAAATGGGATGACGGTCTCGCCGAGCAAGGCAATCAGCCAGCGAATAGGGCGCGAGAACGCCACGTTACTTTTATTCCACTTCATCGACTTCTCGAATTTGAGGCCCGCCACAAAACCGGGCAGAGCCTCGGCCAGCACTTCAGGCGCGGGGCGGCCTTTCTGCCGGACGACGGCAAACACATACTTGCCGCCATCCTGTTCGCGGACTTCAAGGTCTTTAGTATCCACGCCATTCTTTTTGGCGAAACCCATCGCAGCGGGAGTCGCAACGCCAGCGGCATCGAAGGCGCGCTCGGCGGGCGGTCCCTTGACCTGGTCTTCACGATCCGGTTGCCGGGGTGAAAGAGATTCCACATGAACCGCGAGCCGGCGCGGGGTGGCGTGGATCCTTACGGGACCATGCTCGAGACCGAGTTCACCCAGGAATTGGGGCACCCGCTCACGGAGCTGGTTCAAAGCCGAATCCACATCGCTCGCGGGCAGCTCCTCGGTGCCGATTTCAAAGAGCAGAGATTGGGGAGTAGAGACTAGAGAGTAGGAAGCAGGCTTACTAGTCTCTGCTCTCTTTTCACTACTCTCTTTCAAGAGCGGATACTCCAATTGCTTGCGTTGTTCCAGGTACGTTTCCGCAACCCGGCGCGCCATCTCGCGCATGCGGCGGAAGTAGCCCTGCCGTTCGGTGACGCCGATCGCGCCGCGGGCATCGAGGATGTTGAAGGTGTGCGAACATTTCAGCACGTAGTCGTGCGCCGGGAGCACCAGCCCCTGCTCGAGGCAGGCGTTGCACTCGCGCGCGTACAGCTCGTACATCTCGCGGGCGCGCTCCACGTCGGCCACCTCATAGTAATACTTGCTGTGCTCGAACTCCTCCCGCTGGCGCAATTCGCCGTACTTGACTCCCTGCGCCCACGGTTCGTCCCAGATGGCCTCGGCGTCGTTGAGCGCGATCAGGATGCGGTCAAGGCCGTAGGTGAGTTCCACCGCGACCGGGTCGAGCGTCTGTCCGCCGACCTGCTGGAAGTAGGTGAACTGGGTAATCTCCTGCCCGTCGAGCCACACCTCCCAGCCCAATCCCCAGGCGGAGATGGCGGGCTGTTCCCAGTTGTCCTCTACAAAGCGGATATCGTGCTGACGCGGGTCGATGCCGATGGCTTTGAGCGAGTCAAGGTACAGCTCCTGCGGGTTGCCCGGATCCGGCTTCAGGATGACCTGGAACTGGTAGTGCAGTTGGAAGCGGTTGGGGTTCTCGCCGTAGCGTCCGTCATCAGGGCGCACCGACGGCTCGACGTAGGCCACGTTCCAAGGCTCCGGTCCCAGCACGCGCAGAAAGGTGGCCGGGTTCATCGTCCCGGCACCGACCTGGGTATAGTAAGGCTGCCAGATGACGCATCCACGCTCAGCCCAGAATTCTTGAAGTTTGAGGATGATGGATTGGAAGGTGTATTGGGTCATGGTCGGTTTCTATCTTAGAGTGAGATGGAGGACGGGCGAGGGGATTATACCGCAGCCCTGTCATCACGGCTGCACAGTGTCCGTCTGCTACAGTGCATTCCGGTAGAGAGAATACATCAAACACAAACGGCGCGCCAGTTGACACGCCGTTTATCAATGACATTGATATTTGCGATCTCTCCGTCGTGGTCATGGCCCCCAGCGAGGTTGCCAGTCGCAGTAATCATTGTTCGTCAGCCGGTGGATGTCGCTGCCATCCACCGGCATGATGTAGATTTCACAACCATTGACATCGCCGGGGTGGTCAATGTAAGCTGTAAAAGCAATCCAGTTCCCATCTGGGGAAAAACAGGGTGCCAGGCTATTCCCGCCAGAGGTAATCTGCTTTAAATCAGTACCATCTTCATTCATCACAAAAATACTCCTGCTAGAACTTAAACCTGCATACGTGGCAATCAACCCTTTGGATGACCAATCGCTACGACCACGTAGATTGCTTATATTGGTCAACTGGCGCAGGTTCGACCCATTCGAATCGATTAAGAACAACTGCGGTTGATTTAAAGATCCTGATGCAAAAAGGATTTGGCTACCGTCCGGAGACCATGCCGGATCCCAACCAATGTTATAAACCTCGTGCGGGTTGCTCCCGTCTCGATTCATCACCCAGATCGCGTCGAGCTGGTCGCTATGTTTATACACTATATAATTCCCATCAGGGGAAATGTCGGAGGCAGATCCATTTCCCGGGGGATATGTCAATTGCTGAACTGCACCGGTTGCCAAGTTCATTTCATAAACCTGTGATGATCCGGAAATATCACTGGAATAAACGATACTCTTCCCGTCTGGTGACATTGAGGGATAACCATTATTGGCGCCGTCATAAGTCAATTGTTGGAATTGTGACCCGTCTGCATTCATTAAGCAGATCTCGTTGGATTCAGGCTGGCGGGAAATCTGACAGCTAAAAACAATCTTCCCGGAGGGATTTAGCATTCCGGGTGTCGATGATGGAATTAAGGCGGCGGCAGGTGTGGGGCTGAGTAGGAGGGCCGTACGCAAGGTTGTGGGGGCAAACGTTACCTTTGCTGTACTAGCTGCAATTTCAGTAAGTGATGGAACAGCTGAAAACAAGCGCGGTGCGATTATGCCAATACCTCCTCCAACAATGATCGTAGCTACACAAAAGATAATCGTAACTGCCCCCAGAAAAGCAACAATCCACCTCCTGCGGAGAGGACGTCGCCCAATAGGTATAGCTGACACAAGTGGTTCTATGGCTTTGCGTGTCTCAGGCACATCGGCAGGCAGGATTGTCTTGCTTCCGCCGTGCACCACCGCCTGGGTGGAAACCGAAGGCGCAGGTTCCAATGGAGTTGACACAGGAGCAGAGGCAGGCATGCTCCTCTGCAGATTCTCCAGCGCCATCACCAAAGCGTTCACATCCGGGTAACGGTCCTGGGGATCTTTCGCCAGGGCTTTGATCAGTACGTACTCCACCGGCTCGGGCAGATCAGCAGCGAACTGGTGCGGAGCCGGCAGAGGTTCGGTCACCTGTTTAATAAGAATCGCAGCAGGCGTATCGGCAACATAAGGTTTGCGTCCCGCCACCATCTCATACAGCACGATCCCGAGCGAATAAAGGTCCGACTGCGGGCTGGTATTCCCATTCCATTGTTCGGGCGCCATGTATTCGGGCGTACCGATCGCCATGCCCGATCCGGTCAGGGCGGTAGACTGATCCCCCTGGAAGATCTTGGCAATCCCAAAGTCGGAGAGCATCGGCTCCCCGCTCTCAGTGATCAGAATATTGGCTGGTTTGATATCCCGGTGGAGAATGCCGCGCTGATGAGCGTACGCCACACTTCGGGCGACCGGCAGGATCAGGCGCACCGCCTCCTGCCAGGGGATGGGTTTGCCGAGCAGCCTTTTCAACGTGCCGCCCGGCAGGTACTCCATCACCAGGAAGGGCGATCCTTCATGCTCACCAAAATCATGGACTTTAACAATGTTGGGGTGGGAAAGCTTGGCCAGCGATTTGGCTTCGCGTTCGAAACGCTTCAGGGCTTCGTCTAAAGTATCCGCGGGGAACGCGCCGCTCCGGATGACCTTGATGGCCACTTCTCGCTCAAGGCGAGTGTCGTAGGCCTTGTATACAACCGCCATGCCCCCTTCACCCAGTTGCTCAAGGAGGTGATATCGTCCCAGCGATTGACCAGAGAGGTTAGGCATATTCTGTCTGCCACAATGTCCATAAAAAATTATACAACTTATCCAGTCAAAAACAACCGCCGGCCAAATAGAGACGGCGGTTGTTTTTTTAATCCTTGGATTTCACCAGTTCAAACTTCTCCTCACTCCTTCTTGCGCAGCACCGCAAAGGGATCGCCACCCTTCCAAGCGGTCAGCCCGAGCAGGAACAAGCCCGCCTGGGAAAAAGCGAACCACACCAGGAAGACCGTCAGGGAGATCGAAGCGCGGTCGATCCATCCGGGCAGAGACTGCTCCCACACGGCGATCTGCCCGCGCCAACCGGTGATCTTCGCGTCATACTCCTTGATCACATCCAGCAGATTGGTGAGGCTGGTCTTGGTCTCGGTCAAGTCGCCGCCCATCAGGTAGGAGGTGTCACCCACGAATGTGGAGGCCTGTCTGGCGATATCCTCCACGTGCGCGATCTCGGCGTCGAGCGAGTCGGTCGCCGCAATAATTTTCGCCAGCAGGTCATCGCCGGGGATGTTCAGATCTACAAACGGCAGGGAATTGATCTTCTCCAGCGTGGCGCGCAAACCCTCCACCATCTCGCGCACCTGGGTTACCTTTTCGCGGGACGTCTTCAACCCGGGCAGCAGCTTGTCATCCAACGCGTCCTTTACCCCGCCAAGGATGCTCTGCGCCTGTTGGGTCTGCTGGCTGAGCGCCGCCAATGCCTTCTCCGCCGATTCGACGATGCGCAATGCGCGTTCCAGCTCTCCCTGCGCATTCTGCAGCGCGGACTGCGCCTTGGACAGCTCGCTGTCCACTTCCTGCAGCCTGCCGGTGGTCTCCTGAGTCAAAGGCTCGTTGTAATACCAAGCCGCGCCAACGCCCACCAGGCTCAACACCAGCAGGATGGCGCTGAGGGTCATCAGCGTGCCGGATAAAATTTTACGTGCCATGAGGCCTCCTTTTCTCCATTCTCACTCTCCACTTCTTACCCGTTTCAAAAAGCCCGGCGTATTCAGCTCGCGCTCCAGCAGGTAGGTGAAAAACGCCTGCATGAGCGTCTCCACATCCCTCTGCACGTCAGCGGAAGGATGTGCCCGCGAGGCTTCGGCATATCCGCTGCGCTGGAAATGCCGGAGATATTTTAATGCGTCCATTGAAATGCTCCACAGCCCGGGCAAGCCGTTGCCGCACCTTGGACAGATCACGCCGCCCGCCAACGGTGAAAAGTACTGGTCGACGGGTTCAATCACCGCCTCACAGTTGGCGCATTTGAACAACTGTGGGCGAAACCCGAGATAGTCCAGCAGGCGCATCTCGTAGTAACGTACCGCCAGCCACACATCGTTCTCCTGTGAAATCCGTCCCAGAGTCTCTGCCAGCAGGCGGAAGGGAATCGAGCTCTCGATCTCCTCTTCGTAGGTGAACCGGTCGAGCAGCTCTGCTGCGTAGGCGGCATAGCCTGTTTTGATCAGGTCATCGCGCAGGGGAATGTAGGCGTCCACCGTCTCGGCCTGGGTGACGATGGGCAGATCGCGCCCCTTCGCCATCTGGAGTTTAACGTGCGTGAATGGCTCCAGATGCCCCGCCTTGCGCGAACGCACTTTCCGCACGCCCTTTGCCACGGCGCGCAGCTTGCCCATCTCGCGCGTGAACAGTATCAAGAGCCGGTCGGCTTCGCCCCAGTCGGCATGGCGCAGGACAATGGCAGTGACGCGAAAAGAACGCTCGGATTTGGGCATCATCACAGGCAGGGGTGGTGCATTCTTCGATTGCACCCCTGAAAATTATCGCAGCAAATCTTTGGGAGTAAACGCCCCCGGAAGCAATTTTCCAACCGTGGTTTCTTTTAACAATTTTCCGGTGCCGTCCCCGATCAGGACGATCGTATCAAGCCCGAACTCCGCCAGCACCTGGCGGCAACCGCCGCAGGGCGAGCCGCCGTTATCGGTCACAACGGAGATGACCTCGAATTCAAGCTCGCCTTCAGAAACAGCTTTGTAGACGGCGATGCGCTCGGCGCACATGGTGGTGGGGTATGCGGCAGATTCTACATTGACACCCGTGAATATGCGCCCGCTTTGGGTGCGCAACGCGGAACCCACTTTGTAACCGGAGTAAGGCGCATAGGCCCGCCGGCGCGCTTCGTTGGCGAGATCCAATAGAAATTTGCGGTCGTCATCGGTGAGAGGGGTCATGGTGAAAACCTTTTCTTTGCAGGTTGTTTAGTTCCGGTGGTCAATCTTTTTTCGACTTCCGCTGGAGCTTTTTAATGGCACGCGCGGGCATTCCCACCACCAGCGTATCGTCCGGGACATTCTTGGTCACAATCGACCCTGCGCCCGTCCGCGCGCCATTCCCCAGCTTGATCGGAGCAATGAGCATCGTATCCGAACCGATGAACGCATCCTCGCCGATCTCGGTGGGATGTTTCTTTTCACCATCATAATTGCAGGTGACCGTCCCCGCGCCGATATTGGTATTTGCGCCAATCCGGGCATTCCCAATGTACGAGAAGTGCCCCATCTTGACACCCGGCCCCAACGTGGACTCTTTGATCTCTCCGAAATTCCCCATGTGGACGCCCTTGCACAAATGCGCACCCTTACGCAGGCGGGCAAATGGGCCAACATCCACATCTTCATCGAGGACAACGTCTTCCATCACGGACATCAGCACCTTGCAGCCATCCCCGATTTGCGTATCGCGGATGTGGACATTCGGGCCGATCTGGCAATTCGCGCCGATGGAAGTCTTCCCAAGCAAATAGGTGTCCGGCCAAATGACCGTATCCCGCCCAAGGCTGACTCCCACTTCGATATAGGTGGAGGCCGGGTCAACAAGGGTCACACCCGCCAGCATGTGCCCTTCATTGATGCGGCGGCGCAGCGCGGATTCCGCTTCGGCAAGATGGACGCGCGTGTTGATCCCAATCGTCTCGCTCATGTCTTCCATGACGAGTGCCTGAACCGGCAGGCCGTCCTTTACCGCAAGTTCAACCGTGTCGGTCAGGTAATACTCCCCTTTTTTTGACACCGGTATCCGGTGAAGGGCATCCCACAACCAGTCCGCCGAAAAACAATACGCGCCCACATTCAGTTCTTTAATGGCCAGTTGCTCCGGAGTTGCGGCGGCTTCTTCAACAATCGCAGCCACCGTCCCATCCTCTTTCCGGAGGATGCGCCCAAACCCACGCGGGTCATCAGCGATGACGGTCAGCAAAGTGAGGGGACCTTTATTCGCCTTTTGTTTTTCCACCACTTTAAGGAGAGTCTCGCCGCGCAGCAATGGCATGTCGCCGTAAGTCACGAGGATGAGGTCCGACTGCCCGCGCAGGATGGATTCAGTCTGCATCACCGCATGTCCCGTGCCCAACTGCTCCTCCTGGACCGCACAGCGCGCAGAATCCCCGACCGCTTCTTTCACCGCTTCCGCACCATGACCGATGACGATCACGGGTTGCTCGGTGCTGGCTTTTTGGGCGGCGTTCAGCGCATGGAACACCATTGGCTGTCCGCAGACAGGGTGCAGCATTTTGGGAAGGTCTGACTTCATGCGCGTGCCCTGACCGGCGGCCAATAATACAGCGGTTACTTTCATAACGATCACTCCAGGATTTTGCAGCTTAAGCGAGAGGCGAACACAATATTTTTACAAAAAAAGCTTTGCACCATGAGGGACGCAAAGCCTGTCATTTTTATTGCGCCCCCTGCGGGGCCTGATTTCCACAGAGTACTGCGTAAATATTTGAACCCAAATAGTCGTTTTTCCCAGCTTTTTTAGCCACTTTAGTTCAGAAATTTACTGTGTGCTGCGCAGCAGTATGCAAGGAGCAGTAAAAGGCTGGGGCGCCTGGATTCGAACCAAGATACTCAGCTCCAAAGGCTGATGTGCTGCCGTTGCACCACGCCCCATTATTTGAGCGGGGCAAATTGTATCACAGCCCCATGGGATGAACAACCTCAGTCGGCGTGGTCCGGCGCTAGCCCGAGTTTGTTTGCTTCATCAAATGAAAGCGTGTCTTTTAGGACAAAAGCCGCACCCTTCTCCACAGCCTGGTCCCAGAAAGCGTCGGCATCAGTCTTCGGCTTCTTGGCCGCCTGCTTGAGGAGCTCATCAAAGTCTCCCTGGATTTCCACCGTCTGGGCTTCGACGGCAGCCTTTTCCATGGGACCTTGCTGGGTTTCGTACTCATCGACCACTTCCGGAGAGAGGGGACCCGTCACGCCCATCTTTTCAAGCACCTTATGGATTTCTGCCAGCGATTCACTCATCGCCTTGAAATTTGCCGCCCACTTCTCCGGCGCGCCGATGTTCCTGCCTGCTATCAACAAAGCATGCAGCGGTCCCACCGGGGCGAAGATCATGTCGGTCGCCTCGGAGCGGAAAATATGAATGTTGCCGCTGGCGTTATGCCCGACCAGGCTGGATACTTTATGCGCAGCACTGTGGATGGCCATGAGCGCGGAAATCAACGAGACTTCCATATTGGATTCGGGCAGGTCACCCGCCTGGACTTTGATATGCCCGTGGACATTGAGCAAGACCACCGCTTGAGCATTCATCTGCTTGCGCAACCCGGCCAGCAGGTCGGCAAGACCCTTGCGCTCGTCCTCTTTCAAAACAGTTGGCGATGACGGCAGAATGGT
>JBGPQJ010000132.1:0-8763 GCA_041488995.1 Anaerolineae bacterium | reverse complement strand
GGTGGCTGCGGCTTTCTGGACTTCGGGATGGCGTTCAGCCGCGGCAGCGTAATCGGCTTCGGTGATGGCACGTTCCTGGGTGCGGAAAGCCTGCGGGGCATACAGCTGCACCTGCTTAATGGATTCCGCATCCTTACCGCCGGTTGCCGGAAGCGGATTGCGGACGCGGTTCACCCCTGAACCTGCCAGCACTAAACGGGTAAGCGACTCCGCCCCGACGTTCCCCGTCAACCCGTTGCCTATCCGATAAACTGCTGAGAAGGTGTGGTCAGACTGAGGCTTGAGCGCGTGGAATCCATCGCCAAAACGCAGGTAGGCATCCCCGTCGTTGTCAATCTCGACGGTGAATTGACGGTCGAAGCGGTTGCTGGCAAGCAGGTCCCTGCGAGGCAGCCAGGGACGCGAGGTATCGCCATCCTCGACAAGCTGGACTGCCGGCAGGGTGTCGCGCATCTCCCAGCGCATGGCGGAGGAAGCTGAACCTTGCGGGTCGAAAACAGCCGGTTCGTTTTGCGCGTCGCGCACCAGCTGGCCAAACTGGTCGCGGGCATGTCCCTGCTGGGCAACGGGCGCTTTCTTGAGCATCGGTCGCGAGAGATTGCCATCTTCATCTGTAATCAAAGTGATGGGCTCCGAGATGGAGCGCCCAAGGTCAGCGAGCACCACGTTGCCCCGCGCCACACTTAAATTTTGCAGTAGATGCGCGCCGGTGCCATCGCCAATCTTTGCGGAGATGCAAAGCGGAAACGGCAGGGCATCCTCCATACTCCATTCGATTTCTGCGACGGGCGTGCCGTGCAGCAGGTCCACCAACGGATCGCCGCCTTCATCTTCCGTCACCACTTTAGTCAGGCGCACTGCATGGCGGTGAGCCGGGTCAGCGTCGGATTCAAAACCGGTCTCAGGGCTGATGGCTTCTTCAAATATCAAGACGTCACCGATTTTCAGGGCAAGCTGCGGGTCGTTCAGCAGTGTGGCACGCGTCGCGCCTTTAGGCAGGCAGCACTCGGTGTTGTCCCATGTGTAGAATTTGATGCTGTTGTGCACACTGCGCAGCGTGACCGGGTGCAGGGTTTCAAAGATAACCGGTTTTTCTTCCTGGATCAGCGCGGCGAGTTTTGTAGGATTAGGACTCACAATGACGGTGTTGTCCTTCCCGCGGGTGAGGATCGGTGTCAGAGGATTCAGAACAAGCCCATCCGCACCACCGCCGTCTTCCACTTCGAAGCACATCCAGGCGCGGGCATTGCAGCCATCATGCATGGCGTAATCGAGCAGACGCGCGTGCCGCCGGGTGGAGATGCGCTGCCGCGCGGTGCCGAGATAGGCCTCTGTCCCGACGGCATCCTGATAATAACTCAGGTGGTCAGCGGCATAGGCAATCGTCTCGACCAACGCCACGCCCATATCGGCAGGGTTGCGCTCCTTCCAATTGGGCATGACTGTGGATAGACGGTCAAGCATCAGACGCCGGAAGCTGCTGTAATCCTTGGCGAGATAATCGATCAACGGTGCAGGGAGATTCTCCGGGGGGCACTCGTCTTCGGGAGCACAGTCGAAATCACTCGGGCATTCGACCTTGAACGAGAAGTCTATCGCGGCAAGCTGCGGGTCAAACCCGGAAGGCGGTTGTTCGTTTTCTTCACCAGCGACGAGCATCAGCGTGTATGTGGAATAATCCCCGGCTTCCTGCACATCAAACGTGGCAATTCGCCCGTTAAACACCAGGCTGCCTTTCACAATGGCGATGTTCTGCACCCGCACCCCGCCACGGATTACGAAATTATTCTCAGTCAGTGCTGGTGCGGGAGAGGTAGGAACTGCATTGGCCTCCCCCGGGAGTGGATGGATGAAATGGACTTCGAGCGTCTTCTGGTCATCCGTCACCACTTCGAGGTAATCCATCCCGTTTAAAACGGGTTTTCCACCGGAACCCTTGAGAGTCCGAACCGCATCACGCCGATTTTCGTTGTTACAGAAATACTGGGTAGGCATATGCTTCACCGATCATCAAATTTGCTGGACGAACTCAGCTTTTTCTTTTTGTTGAGTCTGGCGGACCGTGTAAACAATGATGACGCGCAGGGTCGAGTCTTCGCTTTGCACATCGACCGAATCCACCTGGATCAATTCACCGAGCCACTGCTGAAGAGATCCCTGCACAAGGAACTGGGTGGCGGTTGCCAGCTCAGGGCTATTTGGCGAAAAAATGAGTTGGAGCAGGCCACAACCAAAGCCTGGACGGTTAACGCGCTCGCCAGGGTTGGTGAATAAAACCTGTTCGATCATGTCACGGATGTGTTCATCCGTGCCCGTGTTGGCAGTACGACCGTCCACAGCGATATGGTAAGGAAAGTCAATTTGCATAGGACTTCACATCCCTTTCACCCGGAGCTGTGTGACCAGCACATTAAGCGGCACGCCGTTGGGAATCGTGATCGCCTGGCTGTCCTGCATCAGTACCGGCACGCCTCCCGCCCGGACTCGGACGGCTGCTGTCACCCAGGAGGCGGTGACACAGGGCAGAGGATTGGTACCTGAGACAAAAGGGCAGCCTGCAACGGTGTACATCGTGGGTTGGGTGACGATGGGCTGGCTGCTCACCCGCACGCGCGGATTGGGTGCGGTCGGCATGGCTTGACCGCCATGGGAGCAGATAACTGTCGCGCCTACGTGCAGCAGGTAGCCGGGCATTAAATCACCTCCAGCGCGCCGTCATTAATCGAGATCTGAGGCCCGGTCAGCTTGATGCTGCCACCCATCCCATCGTTTATTTCAATACCAGTGGAGGAGATTGCGATTTTCATGCCAATGGTCGTTTCGATGGTGACGCCTCCAACGCCAGGCAGGTCATTTAAAGTGATGGTGGCGGTATCCGTCTTGATGACTTTCATCTGCGGGACAGCGGGAGACGCCGGCGCTTCCCCCACTCCCCAGAAGCAGCCGCTCCAGATAGGATAGTCGATGTTACCGCCTTCGAATTCGACCCAGATATTCGCGCCCACCGGCGGGATCATGAAGAACCCCACGCCGCTGCCACCATAGGGTGAACATGGCATTGCCCAGCTCATCTGACCATCCCCGAGCACTGCCGGGCAGGATACCTGCACCCGTCCCTGCATCAGGGGATCGAGGTTGTTTTCAACCTGTCCGCGATACTTGCCAAAATAACGCCCGGACTGGGTAGATTGCGCGTTCACCTGCGTTTGGAGTTCAGGAATTTCGATGGGCATAATATTCTCACCTAAGGAATGATCACCGGGCTAATGGAGCCAACTCCTTCACGAGTCAGAGAAAAGTGTTGTTTGTACTCTCCGCGCGTGATATTGTGGGTGACACTTTTAACATAATAGAAACCATCGTAGGTGTAACCCGCTCCGCGCAAACCGACCAAGCTGCGCGAGCGCAGGACTCCACCATAACGGGCGGCATCCAATTCACCGTTGGCGGAAACGACGTTATCCGTGGACGAATCCGTCATCGACTGTGCCCGGCCATATGCCTGCATGACATTTAAACCGTTCCCTTCGAAACGGGTGGTGCGGACGCTGGGCTGGTTGGCGAATATAGATGGTTGGCTGGATAACGGAATACGCGTGCTGGCAAAAGTGCGCACCGGTGTGGTCTGGTTGGTGGTCCGATCCTGCACTTCACCGGCGACCAGCGTGGGCGCCAGACCATTATTCTGGAAATTGATCGATGTCACATTACTCTGCGGGCCCAGGTTCACCGAAAGAGCCCGCTGAGGCACTCCAACCCGAATGGGCGGACCCCAATATGCGAAATTGGTGAACGGCGCAGGTCCGGGTGTGACATAAAAGACGTAACCATGCCGGCCAGCCATTTCGTTCAGGTACTCCAAATCCGTTCCGCGCTGGACGGGAGTTCGTTCCACCGGGATGGGGGGATCGATTACCACCGGCGGGATGACGGTCGGGACCAAGCCATACTGCATGTAGGACAGGATGATCTTATTCGCGATAATGGTCTCGTCCTGTGCAGGATGCTCAACATTCTTCTGTTCGAGATCCATCATCACGCTCACGTCTTCGCCTGTAACAGTCAGTGTGCCGGAGCCAGGCTGATCACCAGGGGAAAGCTGCTGGTTGGTGATGATCCCGTCCATGAGCACACTCGGCATGGCATTGATGGTGACGATCATGATCACGCGGTTGAACATTCTCAGGAGCGGCAAGGTAAGCAACGGGTAGTCCACTGCCGAAGTCAAGCCAGGGCGTCCCGCCTGGAAGACCATCTGGAATCCCGAACGGCCTGTGTCGTTGTGGGTCACTTCCACACTTTGCAGTGCCTCAAGATAAGACGGTGGCGCTGGGACTGCCACGGTCGGACCAATTAAAAGGGAGAGTCGAATGCCAATCGGTAACATCAGGGTTGCGGGATCGGAACGCGAACAGACTTTCCAGGCTCGGCAGTCAGGCCGGGTGGATTCATAGCGTCGCTGGCGTCACAGATGCGCCAGAATTGCTCGGGATCGCCGAGGGTGCGGACAGAGATCAAATCAAGGCGGTCAGCCTGGACAACAGTCACCTCCACCAGAGTCTGCAGGTCTTCGGCGCGGGGTAGGAAACGGCGGCGCTTGTAAGCGATCTGCCATCCGCTGGCCTCCGTCAGGGTTGCGGTTTCAATTTTGTAGTAGCGGCTGTTCTGATCAAACATAATGACCTCGATGGATTCCTAAAAGAGACTCAAGCCAAAGGAGCCGATATTTCCCACGCTACCGATCACCGCCATGGCTTCCTTGATGCCCTGGTGCGCGAGGAACATGGCAAATCCGGGGTGCGTGATGGGGAAATCGTTGTAGTTCAACACACGCAGGCCGAGCGACACTTTTGCACGGGTTGGGTTGAGACTGGGATCGTAGGCTTCTTCGGTGATGCTGAATTCGGTGAGGCGGACCGGTAAAACGCGCTTGGGTCCCCACACGAAAAGGGTGAACGGACCTTCGACCGGCACCACCTCGATCATGCCGGTGGCGAGCAAACTGGAGTTGGCGATAACATTGGCCATTTTCGGATAAAGCAGCATCTCCAGAGCAGAGAGTTGTGGATAAATGCCCAGGCTCGTGGCGATTCCGTCCGCGGTCTCGAGCTGGTCGGTGGCGTCTATCTCGACCTCCAGCTTGATGTTCTCCACCGGCGGACCCTTGAGTCGCTGAGGTTCCGAGCGGTTGTCCGACCCGCCCCCGGCGGATTGCGCTGTCAGCGTACGCGTGAGCGTATCGGGGTTGTACTGGAAGATGACCACGCTGGCGAGCGGGTTGGCGAGTTCTATTCCGATGATGGCGCCTTTGACAAGGCGGGGCGAGCCAGGAAATGTGGACATAAGTAACCTTATCTAATCATTCAATCTTGACATCCGGCAGGTTGTTGCCAACTTTGTTATTCCAGGTTGTCTGTTCAGCTGCTTTGCAGCCATGGTTGGTTTCGTTGTCATAGCTGGCGGTCACCGTGCTATCAGTCTGGCTCAACTTGGTCTCAATTGAGGTCACACTTTTCCCAGCCGCGATGGAGGCATTTGCCTTCTTTACCAGGACACACGCTATCGTGAAATGCAACTGCTCATGAGCGAGGAGACGGGAGGACTCTATCCCCGCGACACGGTCTGTTTCCGCACCAATTTTTGATTCGCATTCTGCGACTGTTGTCGCTTCAACCGAAGAGTCATAGACCGGGCTGGCTGGGCACTGGGAGTCAGGGGTATCATTCAGCGACCAAATGCCATTTGGATTAGATTTCATATACGCCTTGCATTGATTAATCAAGGTCTGTGCGCCAGTATCAGTCCGTGTGGTGGGATTCTTCCATTTGGGCCTGACCCATGAATTCGCGCTGTCCAGAAACGTCCGGAATCTAACCGGGTTGGAAGAAGTGTCCTTGGGGAAGGTGTATGCGGTTTGTGCTGAATGGTTGCCCTGTGGAGGGGTTCCCGTGAAATCCGCCCAGGTCAGTGCCCGGTCCGGATCGCAGACGGGTGCCGGAGCAGCCACCGACGGGGCAGTCGGCTGCGCAGGCTGGTCAACAGGAACAGGGGCGGGACTAGTCTCAACAGGTGCCGGCTGCTGGGGCACATCCGACTCGCCGCCAAATCCCCCTCCACGATGGACACGACCCAATCCGAACCCGGCTCGTTCGCCTACCAGCTGTCTTTTCCGGCAGTCCTCGCATTCGCCGGAAAGGCCGGCTCCACCCCCGCAGGCGCACTTACGCTGGCGAGTCGCATGATTCATGGAAGCCCGGACTGATTTGGATATTTCCGAAGCGAAAGTATGTGTCATAAGAGTTATACCCATTAAGAATTACGGTGTATCTGATATTGAGCTTGAAGAAACTGGTGCTGAAGCGGTGGCATTCCCAGTGAGGCAAATGAAAAACTGCGCCTAGGAGTATACGTTGCTAACATTTTTCTCTTAATCCGAAAAAGCACTCAACATCTGCTCCCAATAAGCTCTCTCGTCGGTATTCATACTATTCTCTGAAAATATTAGTAACCCTGAAATCAGGTTATATATTTGTTGCCGATATATTATTGGTATCGCGGCGAGGGCCCCAACAATGTCAGGAAGTTCAAATACTGCAAGTACTCCACGCGGATTTTCGAAAGCCGCGATAAATTCTCCGACTACAATTATTCCCAGCAACCATTGACCATTATTTAATATGGCTTCTATTGCATCAAGGGTTACCATGGATTCTTCGCAGAAAGCAATATTGTGCTCGGACGAAAAGGGAGGTTGAGGTGTCTCTTCAGGTAAGTAGGTTTCTTCCTCGAGGTTTCGCTCCTCCACTATTTCGTTTATTCTGTTCATTTCTTGTGCGAGGCTCAAGCTTCTCTGTATTTGTTCAGGTGTCGTCGCCTCCTCAACATAGCTATCAATCTCCTGCTTCAGAGTAGCAATATTCCAGTACAAGCTATGAACCTCGTCGAAGTATATATCCCAAGGATTCATTCCAATAAGAATTCTTTCTGCAGAGGTTAGCATCCTACCCAATATGTATGCCATCCAATAAGGATTTGTGGGATCCACTTCAATTCCTTCCTCCGATACGTTTTGAATAGGTTCCCCTTGTGTTGATTCGCTGCTAACCGCGATCAGAAGATCCACAGATTCTTTCAACATTGTTATGGTTTCAAAATGTGACCCACAAACCTCGAGCAAAAAATTCTTGTTTTCCTCCAATATCTTATTTGTATTAATTTGTGCTTCAGTGTAGCCATCAGAGTTTATTGTTGGATTATCCGGATTGAATAGTTCGTTAGGATTTCTAAGATCAATTAGCAAATCATGACCATAACCTTTTCCACCCTCCCCGTGAGCGCCACGATCTTGGGCTACATGCAGGGCGTTTCCAAACTGTTGTAAAACATTATCGATACCCATATCTAATAGGCGTGCTCGATTAATATATAAGTTCTGGTGATCAATATTAATAGGAATTGCATCGTTTTTTGACATAGAATAAAGACCTCCTTCACCATGATTTAAAGCTTGTTCACGGTTGTTCTGGTAAAGTTCAACCAGAGCATCATGGTACGCATCAGGGTTGATTGGAGGTCTTGAAGGAATACCGGCTGTCACCACTATTTGACTCCACGTCGAAGGCGCAAGGGTCGAAATAGAAGCCCCAAGCAGAAAAATTCCATGTTTGAGAGCCCCTCTCACATTGAAGAAAGTATCCGCCCCAATGTCTAGATCATTAGAATTATCTATCAAGTCCGACTTCGATTGATCATCTAGCGTTGGGATTACAGAATTAATACCTTCCTCGGTTAGTTCTTTATGGTCGCCTGAAAACCACCTTTGAACGATCTGTTCTTGATGCACTAAACCCTGCGATTGTTGTACTGTATGCATTAACTCATGCGCTAGTAACCTCTTACCTTCGCTCGTATGTGGGTTGTACTGGCCGAATCTGAAGACAATGTGCTGCCCGACTGTGTAGGCCAGGGCATTCACTTCCTGTGAAGATTTCGACGCAGTGTCGTCGTTATGAATGCGCACGTCGCTGAAGTCGTAGCCAAAACGGGGTTCCATAAAGGCGCGCGTGTCTGGGTCGAGTGGATATCCGGTGGAACCAACTACATAAACCACAGACGCAGGAGCCATGCTAGCCGAAGGCGAACAGCCAGCCTGACGCATCACAGCCGGCCTGTGATGTAATCCCTGCAACGCCCCGGAGGTAAAGGGATGCCCAGCAATCACAGATTCAGCAATTCGATCGGCTTCCAGTTCCCAGATATCCCCCGGCTGATTGACAACCAGTTTAGCTTGCAGACCGCCAACATTGCCAATCAACATCTTTCTCCTGCAATCCTCACACTCACCAGAGACACCACTATCCCCGCCGCAGGCACATTTGCGCTGCAGGAGATTGGCCGGCGCGGGGGTCATCGCTGGCACAGTGATTGGTGAATTTTTGGCTTGTACTTCTGCACCCATAAGATCGTCCTTTAGACTTTCCCCGGACAGAGGTGGCAGACTCCGCCTGTCGGGCAGGCACGCGGGTTGGCAATGGATAAAGGGCACGATTGCGCAGACAGGGAAGGATTGGTGACCGCAAGCTGGTTGAATTGATGGCTGGAATTTGACGGCGCGGAATCCGCATTTCGAGCCATGGCGAAACTACGAATAGGCGATATTCGAGTCGGGGTGGCGACAGGCGAGGCATTCTTCTTATATGCAAGGGTGAGAGTACTCATCTCTTCAGCCCTCCAAACACTGCCTGCGCCACCTGCGATCCGACC